>CAYNZA010000029.1:14005-27516 GCA_964401595.1 uncultured Desulfomonile sp. | reverse complement strand
CATGCCCAACCGCTTCATGAATCATGGTGCCTCCGGCCTCACTACTCAGCACAACAGGCATCTTGCCCGAAGGAGCCGCCTGGGCTCTTAGCATAGCGAGCGCCCTTTCCGCTGAGACGGAAGCGATTCTGGATACGGGGTTGGTTTTGAAAAATTCCATGCCGAACTGACCGCCCGCGCTTTCATACCCGGTCTGAAGAATGGAATCTTTTGCGGCGGTAACGTGTGTGACGAATGTTACAATGGTCTTTTCGAAATCTATCAATGAACCTTCAGAATTTGCCTGATATATGCGGCGTTTCTCATCCATTAATATGACTCTAACCTGTTTTATTTCAGGCCCATAAGAGCGCGCCGTGTCATCCGCTTCTACCAATAGGTCAATCTTGTCTTTGAACCCACAACTCGAAGGATCGATTTGTATGGGCGCAAGCGACAGACATGCTCTCGGCCTGAGGGATACGTCAGCACTTCCACTGCCCCCCCCAGAGGCTTCCAACAAACTGTCTGAAAGCTCATCTATGGATTCCTGGGTGAGATCAGTTGTGAATCCGTAGTAAGTCCGATTATCCTTGATGATGCGAAGACCTATACCACAATCAACTCCCTGACGAACTCGATCAACGCGTCTGTTTTCATAAACAAGAGTAGACACACACTTTTCTTCAAAGAAGATGTCTGCAAAGGCCGCTAACGAACCTGACAATCTCTTGATCACTCTTTCAAAATTTATTGAAGCTATAGGCATGCATCATCCTTACCAGGCTTGGCGACTGTTGGTGTTTAACAGTCTGAAGCATTCATTTTTTGTTGGTTCAATCTCCCGATAAATTTAACACAAACCCCAAAAAAAAATAAGCGACATCCAGACACGGGCATATATAAAGTTTAACATTATAAGTTAGCTTGAATATCTTATTTTTATTTGATAATATATTTACCACAACAAAATTAACAGGAGAAAGTGTATTGGCTCGTATCAATAACAAGGGCCTGAGGATATCTGCTGAATTGCATGAAAAGCTTGCGGGATCTTCGAAGGCTATTAAGGAAGTAGATAGTGAGGTTCTTGCGGTTCGTAAGAGTAGAAAGATGAGTAAGAGGAAAACCGTTACAGAGGAAGACTACCAGTACGTTTACATTTATGGTTCGTGATATTGGTTTTTAAAGCATTAGGGCTCTTCTCCGCTTCCAATTATTTCATCATGACTGCACTTCAGCCGTATGAGCCACCCGATTATAATCATGGTCTCAGGGCCATGTGAAAGTTTTAGGGAATGGAGACGCAAGACTGAATTCAAAGTTTGCAAGAATATATGCCTTTACGATCTTGACATTCTTAACATTCCTGTTGACAACCGTCTTTGCGAACCTTGGGGCGCATGCCTCCAAACAACCTGGGCAGGACGTCTTTCAACAGGCACGAACGGAATTTGACAAGCTTGTGTCAGCCAAGAATGCCTCACGACAATCGTGGTTGGCTGTTGCCCGCAAATTTCGTTCATTTCACAAAAAATCCGGAGGTCAGGAATCCAGACTGAGCCTGTTTTACTCCGGCAGGGCTCTTATTGAAAGTTACAAGACTTATGGCGAGGCCCCTGATCTGGAAAGCGGAATAAATGCTCTGAACGAATTCAAGAAAGTCAGGATAGGCGCCCCGTACGACAACCAGGTTTTAGTGGAATTAAAAGACGCTCATCTGCTCAAGAGGAAAGCTCACCCAAAGCAGATGACTTTAGCCAGGTCTCGGTCCACCGAGTCACAAACATCCAGTAGCGAAAATAAGAGGCTTAACCGAGGTGAAGAAACAGTTTTCAAAGCCCCGTCCGTCAGCGACATGTCTGATCCAGCCGCTAATAACGTTTCAAGGCCCGGGAAAGAGACAATCAATGCGCTGGAGTCTCGACCTCCGTTAACCAGGTTTGGCAATCCATTTTACAATGTTTTGCCTCTTAATGGCGCCAGGAGGAAAGTAGCGGAAGTAAGAACGGCAAGCCTGCCTCCTCAAGTTGTGACTGATACGAAACCAATTTCTACAAAAACGTCGGAACCTAAGTCGGATACAAGAGTCATTGTTCTGGATCCCGGTCATGGAGGAAAGGATCCTGGGGCTGTTTCCAAAGACGGGTCTCTCACGGAGAAAGAAGTCACGCTCAGGATAGCCAGGAAACTAAAGAGACTTCTGGAAAAAAGGATTCCAAACTTAACGGTAACATTGACGCGGGATGATGACGCTTTCTTGAGCCTGAAGGAAAGAACTGCAATAGCCAATGCGGCGAATGCAGATTTGTTTATATCCATCCATTGTAACGGGTCGGAATATTCGTCAGCGTCGGGAGTAGAGACATTCTTTTTAAGCCAGGCCAATTCTCGAGGCGCAATGCGAGCGGCCGCAAGAGAAAATGGAATTTCACTGACCAGGATGAATCATCTGGAGGCAACACTGATTGATTTGATGATGACGTCAAAACGAACAGAGTCCGAAAAACTGGCCGAAATCATTCATGAGAGTCTTATGGATGCGGGAAACAGAAAGTCAGTTAAAGCCCGTGACCGTGGAGTGAAACAGGCGCCATTCTATGTGCTCATGGGAGCAGCTATGCCTGCTATTCTGGTGGAGTGCGCCTTCATAAGCAACATGAGCGAAAAAAATAACCTCAAAAATGAACATTACGTTGATTCCATTGCAGAAAAGTTATCGTCCGGCGCCAAAAAGTACTTTAGCGACTTGGGACAGAATAGTTGAATCTGCTTTCTGATCATTGATCCCGCCCATTAGACCCAGCCTTACAGCTAATATGTTCTCGAAAAGGGTGATATAATATTGCTGCTGTTTAGTAGGGGAATTACGAATTACTGTTTCGTTGGCATGGCAAAAATAAAAATGTTTGAAAAAGAGATAGTTACCGAGCTTGAGATAAAAGCGCCTGCGGCCGTGGTTTGGAAGCTCATTACTGATTTTAGTTCATACAGTAGTTGGAACCCATTGATCCTGAATGTGAAGGGTGATCCTACGGAGGGCGGAAAGCTGGACCTTCTCATTCATCTGTTTCTTCAGACGGACATGAAGGCGACTCCTACCATCCTTAAAGTGGAACAGGATCGTGAGATATCATGGAAAGGCGGCCTGGCAATTC
Source organism: uncultured Desulfomonile sp. (assembly GCA_964401595.1). Taxonomy (GTDB): domain Bacteria; phylum Desulfobacterota; class Desulfomonilia; order Desulfomonilales; family Desulfomonilaceae; genus CAITZA01. The sequence continues at coordinate 24,379 of CAYNZA010000029.1, read as the reverse complement.
CTGGGATTCTGGACGGTGAACATGTCTTACAGATACATGAAATCGGGAGAAATGTTGTGAAGCTGGTACAAAAAGAGATCTGGTCAGGAATAATGAGCCCCATTTTCATGCTATGGATGGGCGATGAAATTCGTCTGGGTTTTGAGCGCATGAATGAAAAAGTTCGTGATATTTGTGAAATATCGCGATGGCAATCTCAGTGAAAAAGGTTCCAATGGAACATGACATGAGATCAGGCTCCTGCGGTTGGCTCGTGCTCGATCATCCGGCTGATGTGATGATTGAGGTCACTGGAGAAACATTCCTCGATTTATGCAGAAACGCTGCGCGTGGACTGAATCATTTTCTGGGAGAAATTGTCCCAGAAGAACCGGCTCAGTCAGAAAGGCTGAAAATCGAAGGGGATACCCTTGAAGAACAACTGGTTAATCTTCTGAGAGAATTGTTGTTCCATTTTGTCAGAACATCCACTCTGATCACAAATCTCGCTCTCATTTATCATGATGACAAGGTGTTGTTGTTTGATGCATTCTTCGAGCCTGCGAAAGTTGGTCCCAATTCGTTGGAGGTAAAAGGGATCACTTATCACGGCCTCTCTGTAGAGAAAAACAGCCAAGGTTATGTTGCCAGGCTGGTCTTTGACGTATGACACTGGAAGGGAAGACGATGAGCGTATCTAAACCCTACAAAATCAAGAGGCTCGACGAGAACAGGTGGCTGATTCCAAAGACCGGAAAGATGCGCGTTCCTGGCTTGATTTTTGCCGATAGGAAACTGCTTCCGGACATAGAGAAGGATTCAAGTCCTGATCAGGTCTTCAATGTTGCGCATTTACCGGGTATCGTCGGATACTCCGTAGCGCTTCCCGACATGCATTGGGGCTACGGATTTCCCATAGGCGGGGTGGCTGCTTTTGACGCTGAAGAGGGCATAGTGTCACCAGGCGGAGTTGGATACGACATCAACTGTGGGGTCCGGCTGGCAACGACATCATTGGAAAAAACTGCTTTAGAGCCAAAGATTTCAGCATTGCTGGATTCTTTTTATTCCTCAATTCCCAGCGGCCTGGGCTCCAGGGGGGCCATAGCGCTCAAGAAAAAGGAACTGTTTGAAGTTTCCCGACAGGGGGCTTCGTGGGCGATAAAAAGGGGTATGGGGGAACAATCCGATCTCAAGAAGATAGAAGATTATGGAGCCATTGAATGGGCCGCTATTGATAGCATAAGCGATCGAGCTTATGAAAGGGGCAAGGACCAGCTTGGGACTTTGGGGTCTGGTAACCATTTCATCGAGATAGGTTATGTTGAGAGAGTTTTTGACTATACTACCGCCAGCGAGTGGGGACTTAAGGAGGGGCTGGTCACCCTGATGATACACAGCGGTTCGCGTGGCTTTGGTTACCAAATTTGTGACGAATTTTTGGCTCGCATGGTCAAGAGTGTCTCTGTTCAAAAGATTGAGTTACTGGATAGGCAACTAGCTTGCGCTTATTTGAAATCCGAAGTGGCCAAACAGTACCTGGGCGCTATGGCCGCCGCCGCCAATTTTGCCTTTGCAAACCGGCAGATATTAATGTACCTGGCCGGGCTTGCCTTGGAAAAAGCTCTTAAGATATCACCCAAGGAGCTTAGTTTACAACTTCTCTATGATGTATGTCACAACATAGCGAAGATGGAGCGTCATGAAATAGATGGGGAGAACCGCATGCTGTGTGTCCACCGTAAAGGGGCGACGCGAGCTTTGCCACCCGATCACCCTTTGCTTCCGCCTTTGTTCCAACAAACTGGCCAGCCGGTTCTTATACCCGGTGACATGGGGCGTTCTTCCTATGTTATGGCGGGGGTTAAGAGGAGCGAAGACCAGGCTTTCGCCTCGGCATGTCATGGAGCCGGGCGAGTGCTTTCACGCAATGAGGCGCTTAGAAAAACAAAGGGTAGGGCTATAGAAAAAGAATTGCAGGACATGCATGTTTGTTCTAGGGCGGCGGGAAGAAAAACTATGCGTGAAGAGTGTCCCGACGCGTACAAGAACATCGATGACGTTGTGGAAATTGTCTGTAGGGCTGGTTTGGCAAGGAAGATAGCCAGGATCAGACCCATGGGAGTACTAAAAGGATAATAATTGCGCTTAGCGGCCACTGAATAACTTTTGATCAGGCCCGACGTTGATTATCGTTGGACCTTGAGCGCATCACTATCCGGCACAAACACATACATGGCGCTCACAACCCCAAGCAAAACGATACCTACGACCCAGACGGCATTGAAGTCTTGAGGAGTAGTTAGGGCGCCTGGATCCGCCCCAATCACAAAACCGAGGAATTGGGTAATGGTAGCCGCTCCCAATATGGTAAACAGGTTTACAGAGGTCATCGCTTGCGATGTAAGCTCATCCGGCAGCAATTCTTTTATGTGCGCATACAGAATGTGTCCTGGCGCCGATGTCAAACCAAAACCCAAAAATGTTGCCATTACAATCCAAATTGAAGTTTCACGCGTCCAGGAGAGGGCTGAGACTGCTAGAAACAGAAAAGCCAGCATGGTTACAAGCACAACCTTTTTCCTGGATCGTAGGACTCTGTCACTAACGGACCCGGAAACAGGCAAACCGATCATGTACCCTATTCCCATCATCAGGATCGCATTTCCGGCTGTAATTTCGCTCAACCCCAATCCATAGATCAGGAATGGTCCGGCCCAGAGGCCCTGCAATGCTGCAAAATAACCATATCTCACAAAATTACAGAAACTTATCGACCAGAAACTAAACTTTTTCAGAAGATACCCAAAACCGGCCAGAAGCGATTTTCGTTTTTTCTCTGAAGTCGTGTAACCCGGCGGATAATCGCGGATAACCAAAACAAAGGCCGCAACTATGATGGCGTTTATCAACGCGAAAACCAGAAAACAGCTCCGCCATCCAATTGACGTGCTGAGAAGCGCTAAAGGAGTGGCGGCCAAGAGGTTGCCCAAAACTCCCACCGAAACCACGGAACCACCGAGGAATGCAAAACGGTCCGCTGGAAACCAAACCGCCAGAAGCGCCAAAATGACCATGAGGTTACCCCCCATCCCTACACCGAGCAACGCACGTCCAAGGATCAGTGTTCCCGCATCCTGGCCCACGGAAAAGACAATGGCCCCGGTAACAGCGCTCAGCGCAAGAAAACACATTGTCATTCTGGGGCCAAGTCGATCCATTGATATTCCGATGGGAATCTGACAAGCCGCAAAGCCATAAAAAAAGGCCGCCGACAAATCACCAAGCTGTGCCCCGGAAAGACCAAGTTCGCCGGTCAATTGGGGGCTGATCACAGCGATAGACACCCGATAAAACATCGAAACGACGAAATTGAGACTGCCAAAGGAGAAAATCAACCAGCGCCTGGAATTGCCCGGCGCTGGATCGGGCAACTGAATCATCGATCCTGACTCCAAACCATTCTCAGTCCGGGCGCCTCATGCCAGGAAGCGCCACCAAACGCGGATTGAACTTCATTTCTGTTTTAATGGCAAGCAATGAATTCAAAGCTCGAAAAAGTGCGGGAAAACTTCGCTTTTACAGACGGTTCCAGACCGTTGCCGCCGTACTGAAGGTTAAAAAAAGGTTGACAAATTCGCGTTTTTATATTACGGATCATATATCCCGTATTTCTAGGACCTTATCGATTGCTGTTTTTTATTCTGGCGAGAGGTGTTTGTCTCCCGCTGTCTTTTAGGATTAGGAGGATATGGATATGAGACGAGGGCTATTATTATTGGTCGCTGTCATCGCGCTGGCTATGACTCCGGCTTTGTCAAGCGCGCAATTCGGCGGAATCTCCGGGCTGCCGACTTTCGGTAACTTTTTTGGCTCCGGAGCCGGTTGCGGCGATACCAAAACTCCAGGTTTAGCTCCCGCCGTGTATTTTGGCTGGATGCCGGATATTGACAATGGTGTTGGGGCAAGCTTGGATGCACAGAACATTGGGGTGGCTGCTATTCAGAATGTCACCTTGAAGTATAGAACTTCAGGTTTTTGGCTTGGCGGCGCGCTACCAGTTCCGTTGACCGACAAGATCTCCTTTATTGGAACCGGGTGGTATCTTTTCCCCTCCAACTCAACTGCTACGATCAACGAGAGTGCGGGACTTACCTTTCAGACTCTATATGGCAACTCATGGAATAAAACCGACATATGGTGGTTCCTGGACGGCGTCTTAGCATTCGGAGATTCCAACTTCTCGGCTCTGTTCGGTCTACGTTACGACAAATTCAGCACGAGATATGACAGTCCCACGAATACAGGTGGAGCTTTGATCGGTAACGGAGCCAACGTAGACTTCATATCCCATGGCCTCATTCCGTTGATAGGAGCGCAGGCTGGGTTCAAGAATTCCGTATCGGCTTTGAATGTCCGCATCATCGGAATACCTACTCTGGCAGGCGATGCCAAGGTTAATTTCACCGTTAACGATGCTCAGAGGCTTGAATCCACGGGTAATTATAATGGCGGCCATTTTCTGGAAGTTTTCGCCGAATATTCGAGACAGATTTTCGTAAATTCTAACCTCGGTGTTTTCATGAGATGGAACACGGCTCGCGGAACATCCGATATGGACACAACCTTTACCGGCGTTCCAAGTGCTCCTTATCTGTTTAGTTTCAACCGTCAGTCCTGGACCTTCGGCGGTCTGCTGAGTTTTGCATTCTAGTCATATCCATAACACAGTCTTTTGCTCAAGGCCTCTGGTAATACTAGGGGCCTTTTTATTTTTTCATGTCAATTTTGTCAATTATGAAGCTAAACCAGACAGACCTATATTTGCATCTTGATTGAAGGCCATTTATTATCAAGGTAGTATTAAGATTCCGGACAGACCCTGATGCCCAGCCCAGAGACCCAAGGAAAACATGATGTCATCACTTGATGAATATACCGTATGGTTAGAACGAGCCACAACGGGAGTAAACGATGAGGGAATCAAGCAACAGTATCTGGACCTCATGACACGTATTAAACGAGTAGATCCGATTACGCTGGCCGAAATGACAGATTCCCAGTATAGAGGCGGTGATGGTGTTCCTCGGGTCATCATCCCTTTTTTACATAGCTGGTTTGTCCTGGATTTACTTCCCTATCGTCTCAGGGCTGGGCATGAGAATTTAGATACCTTACCAATGAGGGTGCTGGTTTTGCAGCATCTTATGGCGGCGGCCGAAAATCATGGGACGGCAGTTCGTGTCATGAACCAGTGGATAGATTGCAGGTCTCTTCAGCATGGGGCTTTTTTGGGAGCACATTTTGCCAAGTCTACGACGGAGAGCCTGGGAAAATTTTTTGATCTGGAGCGCGAGGAACAGATCAGCAGAGCCATGAAATGGGCTGGCACGCAACTGGACATGGGTGACACGGGCTTTGTTTTCAGATTTTTCCCACGTTTGCCGGTAGCCCTGATACATTGGTGTGCAGATGATGAGTTTCCATCGTACAGCAAAATTCTGTACGATGTTTCGGCAAGCAACTACATGCCTACCCACGGCCTGACAACTCTGACAGATTTCCTCATTCACAGACTGATAGAGGAATAAAGACATTGAAAAATGTCGAACAGGATGCCTCCGTTCCGACCCAAATCTGGCTCAAAGTCACAAAATGGTCATTTCTTGCCCAATGAGTCTTTTAACTGCTGTACCCAAGGTTTTACCATGACGGAATGTGGAGAATCCTGGGCGACCTCGAGGAACTTTTCCCATGCCGCAAGCGCCTCTTCGGGTTTTTTGAGGTCGTCCTTGAGCACGATCCCCATGTTAAAAAGGGCAAGCGCGTGGTCTGGTCTGGCCGAGAGGGCTTTCCTGAACGCGGCAACTGATTCGTCCGGCCTTTTCAGGCGCCTGTAAGCCACTCCCATGTCCGTTATGGCGTCGGTATTGTTGGGATCCAGAGATATAGCTTTCTGGTAAATTTCCACAGCTTTTTCGTAATCGCCCAGGTCAAAATAGTCGTTGGCCAGTTGGACAACAGCATCGACATTGTTGGGTTGAGCGATTACCATTTTTTCCAGCCCGGCTATTCTATTCCTGATTTCGGAGACCTGATCGGGGGCTGCCTGAACGGCGGTCTGCGCTTTGGAAACTGATTCGCTGGAGGTATCGAGTTTCCAGGCCGAAAAGCCGACCCCGCTCAAAAAGCCCGCAACGAAAATTGCTATCCACGTAACAAGAGTGCCGGTGTTTTTCAAAATATCATCTCCATTATGCGTATTGTATTATCACGCCCAGAATCGAGCCGTCTCCCATGGGACTGCCACTCATTCCTGGCGACAAGCCAACTGGTTTTCTGGAGTTCGAAGAGCGTGAAACGAAGAAGGTCATCTATTTTTCGTGAGCGGTTTCTTTCCGATAGATTTTGACATGTTGGCGATCGTCCTAATATACTGTCAAAGGTGATTGGCGTTCCAGGATGTCTGCTGTTTGCAAGGCCACCTGACGCGTCTATATGTGATATCAAAAAAATGGACTGGAGGGAACCGAATGGATGACTTTAAGCTCAAATACAAAACAATTATGGATGATCATTTTCCTGATGAAATGAAAATCAGTTTCGGTTCCCAAACTCTTTTTTATCGAAAAAAAACTTGGAAGATTCCGGATCCCAAGGGTGAACTCATCGAAAAGGGACTGCGGTATGGGGAAAATCCAGGCCAGGAAGCTGCCATGTATGAACTGGTTTCAGGAAATCTGGAGCTTGGAGGTTGCCGGTTTATTGAACCATTGAACGGTATGGTGAGCGCCTTGACTGAAACAGAGATGATTCAGGCGGGAAAGCATCCGGGGAAGACTAACCTGACGGATGTGGATAATGCGCTGAACATCATCAAATTTATGATGAACAAACCCGCTTGCGCCATAATGAAACACAACAACCCATCCGGAGTTGCTGTGGATGATTCTCTCGCCATTGCCTACCACAGAGCCAATATGGCGGACAGGATAGCGGCATTCGGTGGAGCAGCGGTGTTCAATCGTTCTGTTGACAGGGAAACGGCAGAGTTAATCTCCAGGAATTACCTGGAGGTTGTTGCCGCCCCGGACTACGAGGAGGGTTCTGTCAACATTCTCAAAGGCAGAAAGAATTTGAGGATACTCACGATTCCAAGGATGGACAGACTCGAAACTTTTTGCAGCCTCCGGTTTCCAGACTTCAAGTCCCTCAATGATGGCGGAATAATTGTTCAGCAATCTCCATTAAACAAAATAAGAACTGCTGCCGATTTGTTACCTGCGCGTGCCACACATGAAGGTAAGGAATACGTTACCGAACGATCTCCGACACCGAGAGAACTCAATGACATGATTTTTGGATGGTCCGTTGAGCAAGGGGTTACTTCCAATTCTGTCATATACGTGAAAGATGGCTGCACGGTAGGCATAGGCACTGGAGAGCAGGACCGGGTTGGTGTGGCGGAACTTGCCGTAATAAAGGCCAAAGTCAAACTTCGGGATCGGTTGTGTTTTGAACGTTTTGGTAAGCCATTTAGCGAGATGGGGGATGCAAGCATCTGCAAGGAACTGGACAAGGAAGTTGAGGTGCTCAAAGGCGGACTAAACGGAGCTATTATGGTTTCAGACGCTTTCTTCCCATTTAGAGACGGGGTTGAAGTCGGAATAAAAATGGGAGTCAGCGCGATAGTACATCCAGGTGGTTCAGACAGAGATTATGAATCGATTCAGGCATGTAATGAAGCTGATCCCAAGGTTGCCATGATGTTTACGGATCAACGCGCCTTCAGGCACTAGAAACTGGAAAATGACGCCAACCATGATTACACAATCCACGTCCCACAAGGCTTTTGGATTCATTCAAGGATTGCTGACGCTCACTGTCGCAATCCTTTTCTTCGGACCAAATTGCCACGGCTCAGAATTTGATGAATTGGACAGTCGGATAGCGCTCTGCGAGACAGTTTTGAAGGAATCACTGGAAATGCCGGACAGCCGTATCCCAAAGGATTTACTTCAACGCTGCAGAGGTGTGGCCATTTTCCCAAAGGTCTGGAATGTGGGGGCCCTATTGGGAGTGAGTTTTGGGTCTGGCGTGGTAATGCGGCGCAATGAAAAGACCGGAGCCTGGAGCTACCCGGCTTTTTTCAACATACGACAGGGAAGCCTGGGCGTCCAGATGGGGGCTCAGTCCATTGACCTGATTTTACTAATGATGAGTGAGAAAACCATTCAGAAGCTGTTGGAGGAAAAACTTACCTTGGGAATAGACGCGTCCGTGTCGGCGGGACCTTTAGGCAGAGACGCCGGCGCTGAGACCAACTGGACCATGGAATCCGGAATCATTTCTTATTCCAGATCCAAGGGATTATTCATGGGATTTGCCCTTTCTGGATCTATCCTAGAACCCGATAAAATTTCCAACGAGAACTACCACGGCCAGGGAATTTCTGTTCAGGACACTCTTTACGAGAGCAAAGGCTCTTTCTCCGAGGCCGCGAATAATTTATCAAAGACTCTGACGAATTCTGTTAAATGATTACCGAAAGACGCTCCTGACACAATGAATATGATTTTGAATCATGACAAAAAGAGCGGTCTTGAGACCGCTTTCTTTATCCAACCGGATTGCCTGGTGAAGCAGGATTGCTGAGTTACTTCTTTACAGTTTTGTCCAACTCCTGCTGGCTTAGTTTAAGGTAATTCTCAGCCTGTTGTATCAAGTTCTTCAGATCAGGGGTTGACATCGTGTGGAGATAATCAACCTCACCCTGAATTTCCTTTAGAATGTTTGCGAGCTTGGCCTGACGCTCTTCCACCTGAATCAAAGTCTCTGCCAATTCTGCCGATGACCCAGAAAAGTTCAGTATTTTCTTTCTACCAAGAATCCAGATAGCCAGCGGGAAAATCACTGCGATGACGACTAGCATTATGACCATTAATCTAAGATAACGGATCACTTCAAGACTGATCATTTTGTTAAAATAGCTTCTGTCTTCGGCTTTTTCACCGGTTGCCTTGATAGACTGCATCGTTTGTTCTATTTTCTTAAGTCTTTGTTCATAAGGCTCCTGAGAAGAACCCGAGGAATCCGACCTGGTCTTGGCGGAAACAAGCGATGGGTCATCAGTCGCTATTGCTGACACAGGGTTGCCGGCCACGATTTGAAGAACAACCATTATAATTATCGTTGCCAAGCATCCAAGGCCGGCTAAAAAACCAAAACCAGTTCTCTTTACTGCTGCCGGCTTGTAATTAGACATTTTTACTCCAATACTCACGAGATTATCCCTAATTGTTTTCCAACTCTACCACAAATTTCGACTACTTTCTCCAAATCCTCTATTGTGTGAGTAGCCATCAGGCACATTCTGATTCTTTGAGATCCGGGAGGCACTCCAGGGGAAATTACACAGTTAGTGAACAAACCCTCGTCAAACAATAACCTCCAGAACATAAGGGCTCTGGCGTCATCTCCAACTATCATTGGAACAATGGGAGTCTCAGTTGGGCCAGTTTCAAATCCCAATCCAACTATACTGTCCATGAGAAATTTTGTGTTTTTCCAAAGATTTTCCCGAATTTCAGGTTCGGTTTGAATGACTTCCACGGCGGCCTGGACGGCGGCGACAGCGGAGGGAGGCATTGCTGCGGAGAAAATCAAGGCCCTTGAGTGATGTTTTATGTAGTTTATGACTTTAGCGTCTCCCGCAATGAAACCGCCAAGAGAGGCTAGAGATTTGCTGAAGGTGCCCATCACCAGATCAACCTGATCAGCAAGTCCGAAATGTTCCAATGCGCCGGCCCCGTTAGCGCCCAACACGCCTATCCCATGCGCGTCATCCACCATTATTCGGGCGCCATATTCCTTGCATACAGCGACGATGTCCGGCAAAGGAGCTATGTCGCCCTCCATGCTATATACGCCGTCTACAATGACAAGAATTCCACTCGAATCAGAGGACGCCTCGAGGTTTTTTCTCAAGGAATCAACGTCATTATGACGAAATCTTCTTACCTTACCGAAAGCTAAACGAACTCCCTCAAGAATGCTGGCATGAACGAGCCTGTCGATAATAATAGTATCAGACCGGGAAATAAGGGGCGCAATCACCCCCTGGTTGGTCAGAAAACCAGTAGTGAAAACCTGTGCCGACTGTTTACCCATGAAATCGGCTAAAGTTCTTTCGAGACGCTCGTGAAGTTCCAATGTGCCGTTCAGGAACCGTGAGCCCGAGCAACTGGTGCCGAACTTTACCAATGCATCCAGAGCCGCCTGCTTGACCTTAGGGTGGGTGGTGAGTCCCAAATAGTTGTTAGATCCTACCATTATCAGGTCTTTGCCCGCAACGGTTACATGAGTCCCTTTAAGTTCCTGAATGGCCTTGAAGTA
>CAYNZA010000029.1:0-13905 GCA_964401595.1 uncultured Desulfomonile sp. | reverse complement strand
CCTTCGGAAAGGGTCTTGCGAACAAGCGTTCCTGAAAGGAGAAGACGATCGGCCTTGCCGTGAGGACATGTTCTCATTGAAGCCATGCCACCGCACTTGTAGCAATGGAAGGTCCAATCGATGTTGAGCGGCTGAAGTTCTAGAGCCCCCTCAGGGATTTTATCAAAGATCGTTTGCGCGTCGAATGGCCCATAATAGTCACCAACGCCAGCATGGTCACGACCGACGATAAGATGTGAGCATCCGTAGTTCTGGCGGAATACGCCGTGGAGAAGCGCTTCACGGGGACCGGCGTAACGCATTTCCATCGGATAACCTTTTGTCACCACGGTGTCTTTCACGAAATAGTTGTCAACCAGAGCGTTGATGGCGTCCACGCGGACGTCAGCCGGGATGTCGCCGGCTTTGAGCTTGCCAAGCAACTGGTGGATGATAACTCCGTCCATGACTTCAACTGCGATTTTAGCCAGGAACTCGTGGGATCTATGCATTGGGTTACGAAGCTGGAGGGCCGCTATTCTCTTCCAACCCTTTTTCTCGAAAATTTCTCTGGTTTCCGCCGGTGTAGCATAGAGTTCACCGTACTGCTCCGGGAAACCACCCTCGGTCAACACCTTCACTGGCCCGGCCAGGTTATATTTGCCCTGAGCCATGACCTTCTGGACGCCCGGATGTTCCATGTCGTCCGTCGTAAAAACCTGCTTGCATTCAAAGTTCTTGTCGATCTGATACTTCTCAGTGACACTCATTGTTGCCACTATCTCGTTGCTCTCTGTGTCAACAAGCGCTATTTTGTCGCCTTCTTTAACTTTTTCGTCATCTGTTGAGACGGTGATGGGGATCGGCCAGAACAGTCCATTAGCCATCTTGAATTCGGCGCAGACTCCCTTCCAATCGGCATAGCCCATGAAACCCTCGAGAGGAGTGAAAGCGCCGCAGCCCATCATAAGAAGGTCACCGGTTTCACGTGATGTTATAAAAATTTTTGGTAAAGACTCGGCTAACTTTTTCTCATCCGCCAACGCTGCGCCAGTTAATAGTAATGGTTTAAGTTCCCCTCCACCGTGGGGTTTAACTAATTTACTCTTCGACATGCTTTGACCTCCTTGACCTTGTTGCCTTGCTTAAATTGGTCCCTACTAATGGCTTTGCCCTAGAGGAACACACTTGAGATAGATGCTGAATTAGACTCTCAGGTATTGTAAAAAAATACTAAAAGACGATAAATGCTACAGTTTTAAATATATTGTGTCAACATAAATCCTAACGCTCCGTCACAGTTGTTTTAATGCTGCATGAATGTAACATCGGCGGGAGTCCATGGCTTTCCGGACTGATGCCCCATACACCCTCAAGGCAATTAGCATGCCACATCCCGAATTTTATAAATGAGGACAACGGGTTGACTCATTTAAAATTATCCCGAATCAATCTGATTGGCATCCGCTGTTCAGGTGTCAGAAAACTTTACAAAGTGTAAAAGAGAAACTACAGCAGAACGACTGCCGCTCCGTTTTAAAGACGACATGCTCCTGCCCGGTAAATTGGAAAAGAATTATTTATTGAGGGTGATCAGATCGGGGACGCGCCATTTTGCCAAAACAGGCCCCATTGGCGATTCGGAAAATCTACGGGCCAGACGGGTGCCGAACAGTTCCTTTTCTGGTATGTAGGCCAGGGGATTGTACAACTGATTGTTGACACGTACCTCTAAATGAAGGTGCGGCCCGGTGGAACGGCCTGTGTTGCCTACAAGAGCTATCTTCTGACCTTTCTTTACCGACTGACCTTTTCTAACGTTAATTTCAGACAGGTGGGCGTAGTAAGTGTAAACACCCTTGCCATGATCCAGCATGACAGTGTTCCCATATCGTCTGAATCTTTTGCGACTTCCGGTAAATATTACCTTCCCATCCGCGCACGCTATCACCGGCTGTCCAATAGGAGCGGCTATATCCAATCCGGTGTGGAACGAGCCCCACCTGAAACCAAATGGAGACGTCAGAACACCCTTGGGCACGGGATACTTCAATTCAGGAACCGACGTATGCTTGGCTCCCCTGATCAACGTGGCCAAAGTCCTGTCGCGCCCTACATCAGAGAACGCAGGCGACTGGGTGTAAGAACCTGCCTTTTCTTCCCAATCATTGAGCAAAGCCGAAGCCGGCAAAAAAACAGTCTGTCCCAATGCCAGTTTACCAGAAGCTTCAAGGTTGTTGATCCTGGAAACGGCCTTTATGTCAAGTCCATACACATCACATATCTGCCTTAACGTCTCTCCTTTACCTACTATATGAAACGCGCCGTCTTCATCCTCTGTCTCGTTAGGCTTGTCTGTTTTGCTTTCCACCTTCTGCTCGGTAGAGACATTTGAGGCAACGCTCTTGAGAAGCCCCTGTTTGGAGGCGCAAGATGTTAGAGCAATTACTGCCAAAGACAAGATCAATATGTGACGAAGGCTCATTTGAGCTCCAAGGATCGTTCTTTAAGAGAGATGGATATTGACATTTTAAATAATTTAAAAAATAAAATCAATTAATTTATATAATTATAGCTAATATATCAATAAATGTCTCATATATATTTAAAGTTAAGTATTGTCTTGATTCCGGATTTGATCCGATACGGTCCCCAAAGTCTAATTACAAACGGCGGTTTAGGTTTAAAAAGGATGGAGTGGCCAAAGCCATCCAATGATCGTTTGTTGGGAGAGAAGGCCCGGTCCGGTCGAACCGGGCGCGTAAATATCTTTTAAGTCAGAAGCTCAAATTTTATTTGATTACAGGAGCAGTCGCAGAGCCTTGGGCGGAATCCTGCTCTTTGAGTTTCTGCGCCTCTTCGGCCCATTTTTTTGCATTGAGGGATGAAATCTGCTGTTTCAGTGAGAGTAGTTCCTGGTCATAACCGCGAATCTGTTTTGAAAGATTGGCTTTAGAATTGTTCTTGATTTCATCGGCCTGGACTTCAAGCTTGGCTATCTGGGAATCTAGCTGGACTCGCTGCTTGAGAAGGTTGTCAATCTGACCGACAAGGGCCTTTACCTGCTGATCAATCTGCGAGTCATTCTGTTGACGAGCCTGATTTATTTGGCTTTCGACTCTTTCAGCCTTCTGTTGAAGAGACGATATCTGGCTGGCCAGATCTTCAGCGTTTACGTTCAAGACCAAGGCCGCCATTGATACGGTCAAAGCCAATGCCAGAAAAGTAAGTTTTTTCATCGATACACTCCTGTGGCGCCAATTTAGGAAGGCCCGGGCCCCCTTACGCGAGACCTTAATTATCACAACATAAAAAAAATGCAATAAAAAAACTAATTATACTGAAGCAATATGCAAGTTTTCTAGAAACTAATTTAATTATGGTGTCTTGTTTTTGAGCTTAGCTCTTGCGAACGCCAATTTTTTGGGATTTATTGGCGCGGTCATGTGTATTGACAAAAATCGCTCATAACTTATAGTCGAGTTTTAGAATCGCGAAATTCCATCAAACGCGTGTTGCCGCCGTCACGGCCGGAATTATTAGATATCAGCTTTGGTTGTCTGGAGAATCGCAGGTGATTTATCGGTCCATAGTTCGAGGAATCTTTAGGAGGATATTCAGATGAGGCGTTCAATCGGTGTTCTAGGGAAGCTTCTTGCTTTGGTGGCTGTCGCTTTGGTTTTTTCATTGACGACCAGAGGAGAAATATTGGCTCAAGGTATTCAGTTGACCTATGCGAATTTTCCTCCGGCTACCACCTTTCCGTGTGTGCAGATGGAGCGTTGGGCTGAAGAGGTTCGCAAGAGGACGGATGGCAAGGTAAATGTGAAGACATTTCCCGGTGGAACCTTGCTGGGCGCCAAGAACATGTATGACGGAGTTGTGAAGGGTTTGGCAGACATCGGATGTCTGGCCACCGCATATCAACCTGGCCGATGGAAGCTATTTGAAGCCATGGATCTGCCGTTCATGTTTGATAGTGGAGAAATAGCCAGCGCCACCATGTGGGAATTATTTACCAAATTCAAACCAAAATCGTTTGATGACGTCAAAGTGCTGACTATGTTCACGTGCGCTCCGGCTCACATCATGTCTGAAAAGCCGGTGCGAAAGATTTCTGACATGCAGGGGGTCAAACTGCGTGCGGCGGGCACGGGCGTAGACATATTGAAAATACTTGGAGCGGCTCCTGAAGGTATGCCCATGTCAGCTGTTCCGGAGGCTCTTCAAAAGGGCGTAATTGATGGTTTGGTGAGTTCGTTGGAAGTAATGAAGGATCTCAAGTTTGCGGAATACTGCAAATTTGTTACTTATGGAGACCTGTGGGTGGTTCCTTTTGCGGTTGTCATGAATAAGGCCAAATGGGATTCCTTGCCCTCTGATGTCAAGAAAGTTTTTGACGACTTAAGCCTGGAACAGGCTGTCTGGACAGGGGTTTATGTAGACAAACATGCCAGAGAGGCGGTGGAATGGTCGAAGCAGGAGCCACAGAAAGTTGAATTCATAACATTGTCCAAAGAAGAACTGCAAGCTGCCGGGCAAAAAGTCAACCCACTGATTGATGAATATCTAAAAAAGACTCAGGAAGCCGGTTTGCCTGGAAAAGAATTTCTGGCCGAGTTGATCACACTCAAAGAGAAACTCGAAAAGGCTAAGGCGAAATAGCCCAATTATCTGATAACCGGGCCATTTTGTGGCCTCGTCGATTTTGAAAAAATTTTTGGTCTAACGCAGAGTTTATATATGAAGAGCCTGAATCGACTCAATGGTTTCCTTACGGATCTGTTTGCCGCAGCGGGTGGTGTCGCACTGTTTTTGATGATGGCCATTTCTGTCGCCAACATGACTATGCGATATTTTGGAAAACCGCTCAGTCCTGCTTACGAGTTGGTCGGTTTTCTCGGAGCTATTGCCGTGTCTTTCCCTTTGGCCTACGCGCAGGTTAAAAGAAGCCATATAGCGGTAGACATACTTTCTTCATGTTTTTCAAGACCTGTGCGCAGAATGGTTACAGCGATCGGTCTTATCTTTGGGGTGATCTTCTTCTGTCTGGCCACTTGGCAGGTTGCAGTGTTTGCCAACACGATGAGGCTCACTGGTGAGCTTTCCGAAACGACCAAGATGTCATATTACCCATTTGTTTTCGCCGTGTCCGCCGGATGTGGCCTCATGGTTTTTTCACTTCTGATAGATCTCATCAATCTTGTCGCCGCTCAATCGGCTCATGAGAATAAAGTAAAATAGCCTGTCGTCCGGTTCGAGTCATGGCAAGTCTCCCTACAGGGGCTCTGTCGGACTCGATCTGGATGAAAGCCGAATTTTTCCTATTTGATTTGCTTTTAGATCATTTAATGAGGAATACCTTAGATGGAAAAGTCACCAACTGGAAAGACTGATTTGTTGAGCGGCAGAAAAATTCTGGCTGTGGATGACGAACAGGACGTCTTGGAGATCATATCCGAGCAGCTCGATGAGGCTAATTTAATCAGCGCGTCCACCTATGAAACCGCGAAGGACCTTATCAAGGAAGGCGATCTGGATCTCGTGATACTGGACATCATGGGGGTCCGGGGCTTTGAATTACTGGAGTATTCCAGAAAACGCAAAATACCGGTAGTTATGCTAACGGCCCATGCCTTGAGTCTGGAAAACTTCCAGAAGTCCATAGACAAAGGCGCCGTTTCGTTTCTTCCAAAAGACGAATTGTACAATCTGCACGAATTGATCGAAGAAATCCTGGATTGTATTGATTCCGGGCAAACTCACTGGACTAAACTCATTAACCGACTCGGCCCCAACCTGAAACAATTGTGGGGTGATTTGTGGAAAAAACTGAAGTTCCCGGAAGAAACCAATACCAGGTTGTAGTTGCCATTCCAAAGCGACCTGTTTCAAGATGAATTTGCCCCTCAAAATTCCTGAAGGACATCTCGCCAATCTATTTAAGCATGTTGCGGACAAGTTTGACACGCCGCGCAAGTACGCGCGGTAAGCTACATATCATGAAAACAGGCTCATGTTATTTATCTGCTTTAATATTAAGAGGTTAAGACGTTAAAATTAAAAAGCTACAAAACCCTTTTAATTGATACTAAAAACCGCCGTCAATATTTTATCTTAAAATCGACCAATTTAGTCAAAGAATTCATTTTTTGATTTACTTTGCCTGAATCGAGTGATAGACATCGTCGAAAATCGACTTAGGAACAAAATCTAACTATTGGACTCTAAAGGCATTAAAGGCTCCTGATCATGACCTTCAACCTACGGGTATCTCCCGGAGGGAATTTGTCCCAAAAAACGGATGACGTTGAAACTGGAAAAATGATTAAAAGAATCATGCCAACCATCAGCACATCATTTCTTCTTTGTTTTCTGCTTGTAATGTGTCCGTCGTCTCAAGTATGGGCCGGGGCTCCAATTCAGGCGGACCGGGACATGAGTCTGCTCTATTTTGTCACCCATCTCCATCCGACCATATATGTTATACTTTTCGGAGTGTTTCTCCTCTCTATGGTAAACTTGGCAGTTCAAACACAACTTGTTTCTTGGTTTAAGTTGTCGCTGCAGAACAGATTGCGTGGAAATATTTCTCGGGATTCCTCAGGCGCTGATGGATTCATTGGAAGAATTGGCAAAAAAAGCCGTCCCAAAAATTTCCGAAAGCCAATCAGAGGTCCGGAATCCTACAGAATGAGCAAGGAGCCCTTGCAGGACGGGATCGTTTCGGTCAGGTCCGTATCATCAGTTTCTGCCGATAATGCTGAAGAGATTATTCCTACACCACTGGATGGAGAAGACCACAGGTTGCCGGAGTTCAGTCTGTCGTCCAATCCTAAAAGCAAAGCCAACAAGGTAAAATCGCATGATTCCCAGAAGGAAACGACAACACCCACCAAAGAGTTCAAATTTTCTTCTGCAGTAGATTTGCCCAGTCCTGAAGAAATTGAACGTCGGGGAAAAGAAAAGATCGTTGTTACTGGACGTGTCATAGATCCTTTGAACAGTGGGTTGGCCACGGCTGTAGTCTATCTCGTAGATAAAGACGGCAACAAGATGGGCCAATCATGTCGAACCAATTCAGACAGTGGCGCTTACAGGGTTCAGTCCAACGAGGGAGGGGCCCATTCAATAAATGTATATAAACGTGGCTATGTGATGAATTCTGACGGGCCTATCAAACTTCCAGCCAAGAACGGAAAAATAGAAGGCTTTGATGTACACATGATGCCGGAAGGTTGTCTCATACACGGGAAGGTGTCATCTACAAGTGGTCAGAATCCAATAGAGGGGCTAACGGTAAAATGCGACTGTAGAAGCGAGCAGTACAAATTTTCCTCCACTACAAATTCCAAGGGCGCTTTCCAGGCTTTGGGGGCTCCTTTGAATTCTGAATGCGTGATCCAGGTTCTCTCTCCAGACGGGAATGTTTTGCTGGATTCAAAGCCATTTGAAACAGTTCAAAAAAAGCAGATTTTTATGGATTTAAAAGTGGATTATCCAGAGAGTGAGGTTCGTCAACGCGCCTCAGAACAATATGAAAATATCGACATAGTCATTGAAGACCCCGAGTCCAGGGCTTCCATCCAATCAAGCGCAGTGTGAACCCACCTTTAATTCCTGTAATGCCAATTTCAGAATGTTCCTGGATAGAAACGGTCAATGCTGACAATCGGATTAAGGAAGAACTTTTGAGCTTGTTCTCCCGGATTTGTATTTTCCTGAGATGATTACACCGTTTAGTTTTTCTCCTCCTTGCGCCATTACCATTAACCCAAGTTCATGGGCCTGTTTGATGTTTTTCAGAGTGTCGGACTTATTCAACAAGACATAGAAGAGGCTGCTTGCCGGAACATTTTTACGCCCGGCGTCCGGATGCGTGCCCAGTATTGCCAGAGACGCAGGGCTTATGTGGTCATTCTCGTTCAGGCCCGTGACTTTCAGGAATTTTAACAGCTTGTGGACAGTAAGTTCATTGGCAGGCTTTCCCACACAATCCAAACCCAGTACATATATGACAACATCGGTGAAGTGAGGTATCCGGGGTTCCCAGGCCTCGGTCCCCTTCACTGAAAAACCACAAGCGCCATCACCTTCGACAATTGTTATGTCCGCTATTCTTGACGCTGAAAAAACCTCATCATCATCAATACCCAAGAGCTTGTTAGAAGCAGTGTCGATGGATTTTCCAATACATACATCTCCGCTTTCGGCCAGTTCTGATGCGGCGCTTTCCAGCCAGCCTTGGTTCCTGGTGAGTTTGACCGATGTGGCTTGATTCGGAGTGGGAACGAATATCTTTGTGCTGGTTGTTGTAATTATCTTTCGCCCCGAAAGGCTAAATTCCTTGGCTAACTCGAACATCAACGAAGTCTTTCCACCGGCTCCGACCAACGTCATTACGCACGGTAAGGACCCAATTTTAAATAAATTTATCAGGGACATCGCCTTGATCAGTCACCGATTCGGTTTATGGAATCCCATAGGGTGATTTGTTCACTGAAAGACATCTTCTTCTTTTTCTTAACGGCCAATTTCCCGCGACACGCGGCGCATCTTGACTCAGAACAACCCTGACACATTCTACAATCTGAGCATGGATGCTTTCTATTTCCACAATTTCCTGATTCACATTGCATGAGAATTCCTTCCATGATAGATTAAAAGGCTTAAATAATTTGTCAATCTATATTCACATAGTTTAAATCCCTTCACGGAGAGCTTGCCATGAAGAACAACCCAATTAAAGAAACTGATTTGGTAGGACTCAAACTCTTAGGTCGCGGGAAAGTCCGGGATATATATGACCTCGAATCCCGCCTTCTCATTGTTTCTACCGATCGTCTATCAGCGTTTGATGTAATTCTGCCTAATCCGATTCCAAAAAAAGGCAACGTCCTCAACAAATTAAGCGCATTTTGGATGAACAGAACCCGAGACATGATCCCGAACCATCTGATCAGTTCTGATGTAATGGACTTTCCTCCAGGGCTTCAGGAATTCCGTGATCAACTTGACGGGCGCAGCATGCTGGTGAAGAAGGCCAAAGCGTTTCCCGTGGAGTGTGTAGTCAGGGGGTATATCATCGGATCGGGGTGGGAGGATTACAAGAAAACGGGGGCGGTGTGCGGAATAAAATTGCCTGCCGGGCTCAAGCAGGCGGAAAAGCTCTCCGAACCAATTTTCACTCCATCGACAAAAGCTGAGCTTGGGGCGCATGACGAGAACATATCTTTTTCCAGGACTGTTGATCTCCTGGGCGCTGAAGACGCTAACTGGTTGAGGGACGCTTCATTAAAACTGTATGATTTTGGGGCCAGGTGGGCTGAACAAAGAGGCATAATAATTGCCGATACAAAATTTGAGTTTGGAGTGATTGATGGAGAGAGGTCGCTCATAGACGAGGCCTTAACACCCGACTCGTCCCGATTTTGGCCTGTGGATCAGTATCAGCCTGGTATGTCACCCCCATCTCTGGACAAACAGTATGTCAGAGATTATCTGGAACGCATCAAGTGGGACAAGGAACCGCCTGCGCCGGTCCTTCCAGATGATGTTGTCAAAAATGTAAGTGAAAAGTACATCAACATTTTCAGGATACTCACAGGTGAAGAGATTTAATCTTCTGGAGAGTTTCATGTATAAGAGCACAAAATTCATATTCATCACAGGTGGAGTGCTTTCATCTCTTGGAAAAGGTCTTTCTGCCGCCAGTATTGGAACATTGATGGAAAGTAGGGGGCTCACAGTGACCCTATTGAAAATGGACCCGTACATCAATGTTGATCCAGGAACCATGAATCCATTCCAGCACGGCGAGGTTTTCGTGACGGATGACGGGGCGGAAACCGACCTGGATCTCGGACATTACGAACGTTTTACTCACGCCATTCTTCGCCAGAAGAACAACTTTACCACTGGACAGATTTACGACGCTGTCATTCAGAAGGAACGACGCGGCGAATATCTAGGGGCAACTGTCCAGGTTATTCCGCATGTAACCGATGAGATAAAAGATAAAATCAGAGGACTGGGGAATGGGGTCGATATAGCGATAGTGGAAGTCGGAGGAACGGTAGGCGACATAGAGAGTCTACCCTTTCTAGAGGCTATCAGACAGTTACGCGCGGATTTGGGTCCCCAAAACGTCTTATATGTTCATCTAACTCTGTTACCGTACGTAAAAGCTTCAGGAGAAGTCAAGACCAAACCGACCCAGCATAGTGTCAAGACACTGAGAGAGGTTGGTATTCAGCCTGATATTCTCATATGCAGAACAGAAAAGAGCATTTCAAGGGACATCAAAGAAAAGATAGCCCTGTTCTGTAATGTCCGTCCGGAAGAGGTTATTGCAGCAGAAGACGTAGAATGTATTTACGAATTGCCCCTAAAATTCCATGAGGAAGGTCTGGATCAAAAAATTGTTGAACTCCTCAATGTCTGGACAAGAGCGCCTCAATTGGATGAGTGGAAAGCTTTTATTCAATCTGTAAAATCTTTGCAGCAGGTTGTCACCATCGGCATAGTGGGAAAATATGTAAATTTGCATGAATCCTACAAGAGTCTTAATGAAGCGCTATTTGCTGGTGGGGCAGCCAACGGAACCAGGGTCAAATTAAAATTCATTGACTCTGAACGTATAGAAAACTTTGGATTGGAAGATCAATTCGACGATGTAGATGGAATACTGGTCCCAGGTGGTTTCGGTTCCAGGGGTATAGAAGGTAAGATAAAGGCGGTGCAGCACGCACGTGAAAATAATATCCCCTATTTTGGCATTTGCCTCGGCATGCAAATGGCAGTGGTAGAATTCGCAAGAAATGTATGCAAACTTACCAAAGCCAATTCAACAGAGTTTGACCCTGAAACTCGTTTTCCCGTTATTCATCTTATGGAAACACAACGCTCCATCACTGACAAGGGTGGAACAATGAGACTGGGAGCCTACGAATGTGTAATTCCATCGGACAGCCTTTGCCATGAAATATACGGAAAAACGGCGATTAGTGAGAGGCACAGGCACAGGTACGAGTTCAACAACGAGTTTAGAAAGACCCTGGAAGAAAAGGGTCTTGTTGCAGGCGGAGTTTCGCCGGACGGTCAACTGGTGGAATTGGTCGAATATAGGTCTCATTCATGGTTTGTTGGTTGCCAATTCCATCCTGAATTTAAGTCGCGTCCCATGGATCCACATCCTTTGTTCTCAAGTTTTATCAAGGCAAGTATTGATTACAGGAACACATTACCACACTCTGAGGTCAGCAAAACAGGATGACCGGTTTGACAGCAATTTATTCTTAACTGGAGCTGACATCCACTTTAATCGGACCGAATCAGGGGTAATTAATCAAGAATAACTCTTATCCTTCAATTCCAGGAATTTTTGATAAACGGCGGTTTTGTTTAGTCCAAATCTGATATACGCTTCGACTGCCAAACGTTTTCCGGACAGTCCTTCCGCCATCAATTCGGCCACAGCGTCTTCAATGTCAATTGATGGGCTCATCTCTGATGAGCCCTCAACCACTACAGTGATTTCGCCTTTGACGGAATCCCTTGACTTAAGTGAGTCAAGTACGGAACAGACGTCTCCACTTATTATTTCCTCAAAAACCTTGGTAAGCTCACGAAACAGGACCATTTTTCTTGACCCAAGGTATTCGCAGCCCACTTCCAGGGTATCAATGATTCTCGCGGCCGTTTCCAAAAAAACCACTGTCCGCTGTTGTCTCACCAAATCTGCAAAAAAGAGTTTTCTCTGAGTGTCCTTCCGAGGAGCAAATCCTAGGTAGAGGAATGAGGAACAGTCCATTCCGGATACCGAGAGCGCAGTGGTGATGGAGGATGGACCGGGGATGGGAGAAACCGTGTAACCTGACTGTAAGGCTGCTCTCACCAGACGGTTGCCGGGATCTGAAACAGCAGGCGTGCCGGCATCGGTTATTAGTGCCACTGAGTAGCCTTTGGCGAGTTTACCTAAAACAGCTTCCATCTTTCTTGCTTCACTAAAACGATGCAGACTCATCAATCTGGTGGGAATGCCCCAATGACTAATCAGAACCCTGCTTTTCCGGGTATCTTCGCAGGCTATCAAATTTACATGTCTAAGGGTTTCAACAGCCCTGATGGTAATATCTTCAAGGTTGCCTATCGGAGTTGCAACGACATACAGAATGCCCTTGTCAGTCTGGAATCTGTCATCAGGTTTGTTTAGCGCCCTGAGGCGAGTCATGAAGTTTGTTCCTTTCCGGATTTATCATGATACAAGTACGAACTTTTATATTCCTGAAGGATTGAAATGAGCAACACTTTTAGCACGGCAGCCACTGGAACGGCAACCAGCATGCCAACAACTCCAAACAAATTACCGCCCACAACAAGGGCCATTATATATACCACCGGATGAAGTCCCACAGCCTGGCCGACAACGTTGGGAGTCAAAACATATGTTTCCAGCACCTGAACTGATCCTATCCACAGGAAAACATAAAAAACATGAATCAGGTCTCCGAATTTCGCGAACGCCATGATCGGCGCGAATATCAACGCTATCATGGTTCCCAGGTAGGGCACTATAAAGAGTAGGCCTGAGACTATGCCAATTACCAGCGCCAGATCGATGCCGATGAAAATGAAGCCCACACTATACAAAATGGCCATTATGAATGAAATCGTGAGCTGACCACGAACAAAGCTTGACAGCACTCCATCTATTTCCACGAACTTGTTTATGATCGGCTCTCTAGCATATTCGGGGAGCAATTCTATGGTTCCTTTCTTGATGCTTTCAAAGGAAACCAGCAGATAATAAGCAATTATGGGGATTAGTAATATTTGGAAAACCGTGGTGATCACTGAAATCGTTGAACTAAAAACAGAAGAGAGTATACGTCCAGACGCTCTTGTTAAACCAGGCAACAACTGACGGCCCTTCTCAATTGCCAGCCCGGACAATTCACTCACATCATGCGGAAGAGACACATCAAATTTAGTCACCAACTCAAAAAATATCCGCTGAAGGGTTTCA
Organism: uncultured Desulfomonile sp.; assembly: GCA_964401595.1. GTDB lineage: Bacteria > Desulfobacterota > Desulfomonilia > Desulfomonilales > Desulfomonilaceae > CAITZA01. The sequence continues at coordinate 899 of CAYNZA010000029.1, read as the reverse complement.
ACATACCTTGGGATAACGCGTGAAAAAGAAGCTATTTCTCCTACGATGGCCGGGATTATAAGAAAAAAGAGACCTGTAACAAAAGTAATTACAATTAGCAAAGACATCAATGCGGCCAGAGATCTGTTAACATGTATTTTTTCGAGCGCCAGCACCAGAGGGTTGAGAATGTACGCCATTAAAAAGGACACCATCAAAATAGTAGTCACGGATTCCATGACGCTTATCAGCCAGTATACGATGTAGGCAAAGACTACGCCTGCCACAATTCGAACCAGAGTTCTAATGGCGAATGGGTTCATATTTGATACCTTCAGAAGTTTGCTGGTGGGTCAAAGCCCGAAACAAAATCAGTGAGAAGACAATTATACATGACCACGCAAACAGGTCACCAAATTTTGTGTAAAAACTCCCCACATTGTGGGGCACAGACATTTGTATGTTGATCCATCCGGATTCACCGAGGTCTATAGAGTCTACGAGCAGCCCAGTAGGATCAAAGGCCCCGCTTATTCCAGTGTTAGCAGCTCTCAGCAACCAAACCCTGTTTTCAATTGATCTGAATTTAGCCATAAACAGATGCTGGTGAGGAGCCGAGGTTGTATCGAACCATCCGTCATTTGTAATGTTGACCAGGAAGCGGGCTCCATTGTTGATTGCCATTCTGCTAAGTTCAGGAAATATTGCCTCATAGCAGATCAGAACGCTAAAAGCCGGCAAATTCCCTGTTTTCATCACGTTCATCACCGTCCCGGCCGAAAAATCGGCTTCACGCGCCGCCATTCCCGGGCCTACCGGAAATAGACGGTTCAGAGGCATGTATTCGCCAAAAGGGACCAGGTGAATCTTGTCATACCCTGACAATATTTCCGATCCATCCACCAGAAAAGCGCTGTTAA
>CAYNZA010000028.1:0-27653 GCA_964401595.1 uncultured Desulfomonile sp. | reverse complement strand
CCCGAACCCAAGGTTGAAAAAGCGCCGGAGCCTCCTGCCCCTGCGCCTAAACTGGTAATTACTGAAAAACCCGCGCCTGCGATGGCCGCTCAATCGCTCGCAGAAGAAGAGGAGGAAGCAATTATGGGTCAGTTGACCAAGGACGATATTCAAGGCCTGAAAGAAATGGTCGGCGCATTTAAGGCTTTCAAGAGCCTGACATCCATGATGGCCGGCTTGGACGCAGTTCTCTCCGGCAAACCGCCGGCCCAGGCTGTCCCGGCCGCCGCTGCAGCTCCCGTGGCCGCCGCAGCCAAAACGGACGTTGCTGTTGTAGCGGCAGCGCCCTTGAAGAAAAAAGAACTGCCTCCGGCAGACTGGTCTGAATTTACTGCCTGCGAGGTAACTCTTGAAGGCTTGAAATATGCCGATAAGGAAGGCTACAAAACTGCGTTCCACCGTGCAAGAACTACACCGGCTTGCCCCATTGGCAAGGGCGGGTCCTGCTGCAAAATCTGTAACATGGGTCCATGCCGAGTATTGCCGCCCAAGTCAAAGAATGAAACACCCGAGGAGAGAAAACTTCGAACAGGCCTGTGCGGAGCAACTCCCGAGACTATAGCAGCCCGTAACTTCGCCAGAATGGTTGCGGCCGGCGCAGCTGCCCACTCCGATCACGGACGTCACGTTGCCCATACGTTCCTGGAAGCAGCCAAAGGCGAACTACCCGATTACCAGGTCAAAGACGTTGCCAAGGTTTTAGCCCTAGCCATGGATTATGATATTGAAACCGAGGGCAAAGAGTTCAAGGAAATCGCTATTGAAGTCGGCGAAAAAGCCCTTGCAGAGTATGGTAGGCAGCACGGCGAAATCATGAATGCCAGGCGGGCGCCCCTCAAACGCCAGGAGATATGGCGTAAGGAAAATGTGGTCCCTATCGGTATCGACCGTGGAGTCGTGGAAGTCATGCACATGACACATATGGGCGTGAACCAGGAAATGGAACACATAATCCGACTGGCCACCAAGTGCGCTTTGGGTGATGGATGGGGCGGATCCATGATCGCCACCGATCTGTCTGACGCTCTTTATGGAACCCCAGTCCCTATTCTTGGAAAAGTCAACCTCGGATGCATGAAGGAAGACACGGTTAACATAATTGTCCACGGTCACGAGCCTTCATTATCTGAGATCATTGTCCAGGCAGTTCAAGATCCCGAAATGATAGCCTACGCCCACAGCAAAGGCGCCACAGGTGGTATCAGCCTCGGTGGTATCTGCTGTACCTCGAACGAAATTCTCATGAGGCATGGTATTCCGATCGCCGGAAATTACCTCCAGCAGGAAATGGCAATAATCACTGGCGCGTTGGAAACTATGGTTGTAGATGTCCAGTGCATCATGCAGGGAGTGGCTGAACTGGCCAAATGTTTCCATACGCAGATAGTTACAACCAGCCCGATTGCAAAGATGCAGGGCGCCTACAAGCACTATGAATACGATGAAAAATACGGTCTGGAAACGGCCAGGGCCATTGTGAGAGAGGCCATTGACAATTTCCCCAACCGTGACAAGAACAAAATATCTATTCCTACCGAGCAGCAAGACATGGTTGTTGGTTTCAGCCATGAAACCATCAGTTATATGTTGGGTGGTATGTTCCGCGCCAGTTACCGACCATTGAACGATAACATAATCAATGGCCGTATTCGCGGTCTGGCTGGAATCGTCGGATGCGGAAACGCCAGAATAAAGCAAGATCATCTCCATGTTGAACTGGCTAAAGAACTTATCAAGAACGACGTGCTCGTCCTGACTACCGGATGTTCCGCCATAGCTTTAGGTAAGGCTGGACTGTTGACGCCTGAAGCCGCCAGAAAATATGCCGGTGAAGGATTGGCCGAAGTGTGTGAGGTCGTGGGAATCCCGCCATGTCTGCACATGGGTTCCTGCGTGGACAACTCACGAATTCTGATTGCCGCTACATCGGTCGTTAGAGACGGTGGATTGGGTGATGACATTTCGGATCTTCCGGCCGTTGGTATCGCTCCGGAATGGATGAGTGAAAAAGCCATTTCCATTGGTCAGTATTTTGTAGCCTCTGGTGTTTATGTCATGTTTGGCGGCGGTTTCCCCACAATTAATGAAGATATTTGCACCAACTATCTCTTCAAGGACATAGAAAAGGTATACGGCGGTCGTTGGGACATGGTTGATAAAGATCCGTATGAGATGGCAAGACGGTGCATAGCGCACATCGACGCCAAGAGAAAAGCTTTAGGCATTGATAAGGCCAGGGAAAGAGTTCTGATGGATATGGCCATGAGACGTGACATAGCCGGATAAATTGTGAGTCTCGGCTCAATAAAAGGGAGGACCTAAGTCCTCCCTATCATAAAGCTCTAAAGTTTCCACAGGAGGAAATGCAAAGTGTCTAAAATTATATCAGCGAACGTAATAGCCGGCGCTCACAAGGTCTATGAAAAGACTAGAAAAAGATATGAAATGGCTGTACAGAAGTATGGCAAAAAACAGGAAATATCCTTCCCGAATACTGGTTACTACCTTCCTGTAATATACGGTATCCTGGGCTTCCCCGTTAAGAATCTCGGCGACGCCGGTCTGGTACTGGACCGTTCAGAGCGTTTGATTCCCCCGTTGGTCAGAGACAAAACGCCGCTGCCATACCTTGGACCGGTATTGGACGCTGGTATGGCGTCTCTTTTTAACTACGAAATTTATGAGGCCTTGCGCTACCTGGAAGAACCCGATTTCTACCTTCCAGCCGAAGATCCAACGGATGAAAAATTGTGGCTAGGCGCAGCGGATGACATCATTCTTAGAAAAAGAGGCGTTGAGTTCGTTGACGGCACGGCTCCCGGTTTTGCAGCCGTAGTCGGTTCCGCACCCACAAAAGAAATAGCGGCCGAAATGGCGCTTGAACTTCAGAAAAAGAATCTCTATGTGTTCATGGCGGCTGAACACAATGGCACCACATTTTCCCAGCAGTTACGAGAAGCCGGTGTTCAGGTTGGGTGGCCGACCCGTCTGGTTCCATTTGGTCCAGACATTTCCTCTGCCATTTTCGCAGTCGGTTTCGCCACAAGAGCGGCCTTGAGCTTTGGTGGTATCCAACCCGGCGATTTCAGAAAAGTTCTCATTTACAACAAAGACCGTGTTTTCGCGTTCGTCCTGGCTTTGGGTGACGTATCTGACGAGTGGTACGCTGCTGCTGCTGGAGTCATTAACTACGGATTCCCGACCATAGCCGACACCCCCATCCCCGAGATTTTACCTACCGGCGTATGCACTTACGAACACGTCGTCTCCAATATTCCGCATAAGGACATCGTAGCCAAGGCTATTGAAGTACGCGGTCTGAAAGTCACGGTTACGGAAGTTCCCGTTCCGGTCGCCTATGGTCCGGCATTTGAGGGTGAGCGTATTCGTGGTGAGGACATTTACATGGAAGCTGGCGGTGGCAAGACCATCGGTGTCGAGCTTACAGTCATGAAAGACATGAACGAGATCGAAGACGGCCAGATTGACCTGGTAGGTCCGGACCTGAAGGATATTCAGCCTGGAACCCGTATGCCAATCGGCATCTATGTTGAAGTTGCCGGCAGAAAGATGCAATCAGACTTCGAACCCATTCTGGAGAGGCAGATCCATCACCTTATCAACTATGCCCAGGGCCTGATGCACATAGGACAGAGAGACATAGCCTGGGTGCGTATCGGGAAGGGCGCGGTGGAAAAGGGCTTCTCCCTGAAGCACTTCGGTTCCATTCTCCATGCAAAGTACCATCAGGATTTCGGATCGGTGCTTGATAAGGTCAAGGTTACCATCTACACCGATCAGGCCAAGTGCGAAGAACTCCTCAAGAAAGCCAGGGAGTCCTACGCTGTCAGAGACGCCAGAGTCCAGGGTATGAAGGATGAGGATGAAAGTATTTACTACTCCTGCACCCTGTGCCAGAGCTTCGCTCCAACCCACGTGTGCGTTGTTACCCCTGAAAGAACAGGGCTCTGCGGCGCCTACAACTGGCTGGACTGCAAAGCCTCTAACGAAATCAACCCGACAGGCCCCAACCAGCCGATCGATAAAGGAAAAACCGTCGATGAGAGACTCGGCCAGTGGGAAGGCGTCAACGCATTTGTCAGCCAGGCTTCTCGCGGCAAAGTCGGTGAATGCAGCGCCTACTCTATCATGGAATCACCCATGACATCCTGTGGATGCTTCGAGTGCATAGCGGCAGTGTTACCCGTCTGTAACGGTGTCATGACCGTAGATCGTGACTATAAAGGCATGACTCCTTGCGGTATGAAATTCACCACCCTCGCTGGAAGCGCTGGCGGTGGAAACGTTACACCTGGGTTTGTCGGTCACTCAAAAATGTATATTATCTCAGACAAATTTGTCGGAGCAGAAGGCGGTATCAAGAGACTTGTCTGGCTACCAAGAGGTCTCAAGGAAATGTTGCGTGACAAGATCAACGCTCAGGGTGAGAAATATGGTATTTCGAACCTGGCCGACAGAATAGCCGATGAGACGGTTGGCGTAACTGAAGATGAAATCTACGCCTTCCTGCAAGAGAAAGAGCATCCGGCGTTGTCAATGGACTCCATAGTTGGATAATTCCACGCAGTACCGGGTCGTGCTATATTGATTTGGTCAACGAGGGAGCGCTGAGTACGCGTTCCCTCAATAACTTGTCTTAATCAAATAAAATCACATTCAATTTATTTTGGGTACAATTACCTCGAAAAGGAGGTTTTAATCGATGGCGCTTTCGGGAATACAAATTTTCAAAATGATGCCGAAGAAGAACTGTGGCGAATGCGGAGTCCCCACATGTCTGGCCTTCGCTATGAACCTTGCCGCAGGGAAGGCTGAGTTAGCGCAGTGTCCTTACGTGTCGGAGGACGCCAAGGAAAAACTGGCTTCCGCCTCCGCCCCTCCAATCCGAACGGTTGTAATAGGAACGGGAGACGCAGCGGTAAAGGTCGGTGGAGAGACTGTTCTTTACAGGCATGAGAAAACCTTTAACAATCCGACGGCCTTAGGCTGCCTGATACTGGCTTCTGACAGTGATGAGTCAGTGAATAGCAAACTAAAGGCATTTGGTGAGTTGAGATATGAAAGAGTCGGCTTGACCCTAAAGTCGGAAATAGTAGCGGTGAAAGACGCCGGAGATGCAGTAAAATTCGGAGCCGTAGCCAAGAAAGCTTCCGATGCGGGAGCGGCCGTAGTTCTGATCAGCGACAGTGTGGACTCATTCAAAGCGGCGTTAGCGGAAGTTGGAAAAAACAAGCCACTCATTTATGCCGCCACGGAGGCAACTTTAGATCCCCTGGCTGAGCTGGCAAAAGAATTCGATTGTCCCCTGGCCATCAAGGCTGAAAAAGTCGGTGACCTGGCCAAAATGAGCGCCAAACTTACCGAAAAGGGTCTCAAGGATATCGTGCTGGCGACTAATGACAGATCAATCGCTGGTCAGTTGAGAGATCAGGTAATGATCCGACGTTTGGCTCTGGAAAATCTGTATCGCCCTCTTGGTTTCCCGACCATAGTTTTTCCCTGTGAAATGTCCGACAATCTGACGAGCGAAGCTCTGGTTGCAGGGACTTTCATATCCAAATACGCCGGCATAGAGATTCTGAGTGACATCAAGGGAGAGCTGCTTTTCCCGTTGCTCCTGCAGAGACTGAATATCTATACCGATCCTCAGCGCCCGATGACTACCGATCAGGGAATCTATCCCATAAATAATCCCGACCAGAACTCACCGGTGCTGATTACCAGCAATTTCTCTTTGACCTACTTCATTGTTTCTGGAGAAATTGAATCCAGCAGGGTTCCTTCCTGGCTGCTGGTTCTAAACACCGACGGTCTTTCAGTGCTTACGGCATGGGCCGCTGGAAAGTTCGTAGGTGACGTCATTGGTCCTTTTGTGAAGAAATGTGGTATCGAGGAAAAAACGGATCTGCGTAAGCTCATCATTCCAGGCGCCGCGGCTATTATCAGTGGTGATCTCGAGGAAGAACTTCCAAACTGGAAAATAGCGATTGGACCTCGAGAAGGTGCGCATATACCGGCTTTTCTGAGACAGAATTTTGCAGCGTAAACATGCCCATGCGATAGCTGACGGCGAAGCTGTTTTCCCGTCAGCTATTTGCTGCTCTGACGTAAACAGTCTTGTTAATTAATTACCTTTAATATAATCTTTACGTATGTTATTCACATGCAATTAAAACAGCGTTCCTAACCGGGAACCGGAGTCAACAGGAGGTATCTGTTCGATGATCAAGGTGGTAGCTGAGAACATCAACATAATGTCCAAGTATACAGGCAACGCCATGCGGGAAAAGGATCCAAAACCTATTCAGGAATGGGCCGCCAAGCTCACCGAACGGGGCGCTGACCTGCTCGATCTTAACCTGGGTCCTGCCAGAAAGGGTGGGGCCGAGATGATGCAATGGCTGGTTAAAACGGTTCAGGAAGCTACGGATCTTCCTTTATTCCTGGATACCACCAACAATGATGCAGTTGAAGCCGGCCTACAGGTTTATGTTCCCAAAAACGGTCCAGCTGTTATCAATTCAATCATGGCCACCCCTGAGCGTATGGCGCTGCAGCTTCCCTTGGTGAACAAATACGGATGTGAAATGGTTGGCCTTATGTGGGGACCCCAGGGAATCCCACGGGATGAAAATGAAAGGGCCGTTCTGCTGGATAGCATGATGACTCAAACGGCTGAATTGGGAATCGGTCTCGAGAAGATCTGGTTTGATCCTATTGTTGTGCCGGTTTCCTCACAGCAGCAGGAATTGCAGGGATGCACTACCTTCATGCAGTGGCTGCCTGACCTGGCTCCGGGCTCACAATCGACCTGCGGACTTTCCAATTGCTCCAACGGGTCACCCGATGAACTGCGCGACATTCTCAACCAGGTTTACCTCTGTATCCTGAAGAAATGCGGCATTACGTCGGCCATCCTCGATGGATTCGATGATACCATAGTCAACATTGCCCATGACAAGATGATGGATCTGGAGAATCTCGTAGGAAGAATTGTTGATGGTGAGGAAGTGGATATATCCGGCTTGGGCAAACAGGAAAAGGAGTATGTCAAGACAGCCAAGCTGCTTCTTGGACATTCCCTGTATTCACATTCCTGGCTGGAACTGTGATTTTTTTTCCGTTGTAGTGGCTAAAAAAATACCCCGTCCAACCAAAGGGAGGACATAGTCCTCCCTTCTAATTTGCCTCCAGAGTTTTTGTAAAGCCGTATCAGGATCGCAATTCATTCATACCCGCTCTGAAGTGTTCAATCTTCTTTCAGACCGCCGACTTCATCTACCATTGAAATCTTTTTGAAACTTATATTCTGCGTAAGTTCAAACACCTTGTGAACGAGACTGTCTGAAATGGGATCATTTTCAAATTTGAAGACATATCGTGAGGAGGAATCCCCAAGTGATTCGCTTGTTAGCTTTCGCCATGACAGAATCACCGTGAATTCCAAATCTTGACCGGGAGATTTAGCCCAGGATATAAGCTCATCACCCGATCCCTCTTCCAGGTCCCAGTGTCTTGTGACTCGTTTGTCCTTGCCGCTGGCCGACGGCTGAGTCCCATTTCCGCAAGAAGGCTTTAATGAGCATAAAGCGACTGTGGACTCAAAACGCCTCACTCCGACAAGGATACGGATTCGTTCGGCAAAATACATACCCAGCCATATCAGGCCTATATAGAAAAATATGTCGGTGATCAAGAAGGGCAGACTCTCGGAGACAAAGTTGGGAGAGACCGGAATAATTTTGCCAGGCCCAAAGGCCATCAGACAGCTATAACCCCATATAGTGCAAAACGCTGAACACGGCGCCAACAAATAGGCCAGTGGGACGCCTAGCCACGGTATCATCTTTGGACGGCTTTCCACCAGGGAAGCAATAGCGTTTTTTACATGATGGTTCCTGAGTCTAAACGCGGAGCCCGATTTTATGCCTTTGGGACTAAGCAGGCTGAATGCGTTCTCGAATACCGAGAGAAAAAAGGAAGGGGCGAAATTACCCCTAATTAAAACTTCTTCCTCTGGTCCTCTCGACGCATCACCTTTCCGATTCAGCAAGAAAATCGCTGTCAGAATATTCAGACCAATTGCTGCGGTAAATAGCAAGTGAATAGCCTGAAAGGACGGAACACGAATATTGATCTGGACGGCGAAGGACTTCTGCAAGAGGCCCGGAGCCATCTGGATTAAAATAATCAATGACCATACCAGCCCCCAGACCAACATTATCTTCAGAAGCGAAATGGATGCAGACTTTAACAATAATTTCGATATTGGACTAAAGGAAAGTCCCCCAGACAAAAACCAACCGAGGGCCCGAGTATCTTTTTTCGCGTAAGCAGGCAGAGGATAGGGGAAAAGTCTCGAGGCGACATCCGCTGGACAATTGAGAGTCCCCTCCGGGTCACCCGTGCGCCGGCGCCTGAAAATATCGACAACAGCGCCCAGGCTCCAAACCACTCCAAAAAGAGAAGCGCTTACAGACGCTGTAAAACCAACGAAAAACGTAAACACCGTCGGCCATTGTCCGCCAATACGCTCGAAGGTCTGTTCCGCCGAGCCCAGAGGAAACATGGCCTGAGCGGCTCTAAGAAGCTCGTAAACCCTTGACACCCCATATACCCCGATTACGGCGCCAATGACCAGAAACAAGAATCCATAGACCGGAAAAACCCACGTGGTGATTTTGGAAAGCACGGGTCTCAATGGATCAGATGTGAAATTAGACATGGATTCCTCAAATAAGAAAATATTAAACTATTTTCTGGTACCGTGTGATTCCAGAATTAAACCAATTATGATTTCTATCCTTACATTCATGCTGCGAACTCGGATGACCAGACCATGATGCCCAGGCACAAATTCCAGTCAGACAACATTGAAAATGGCTTGCCGCTCAAATCATCCTTGTAAAACCATCACGCTGGATGTTATCATAAACCATTCAACAAGCATATTTCCGAATTAGACTGAAGTCTGATCATCGCATATTCAGGAGCGTTTCCCCAAGGAGTAGGAATTGAGACTGGGTTATTGGATTTTTACGATATATTTGGGCTGCATTATGGGGTTGTTTCTTCCACCCACACATGCTCAGGACAGCAAATCGGATGCCAAACAGACACAAGAGGCTTTGAACAACCCACTTCTTGGGACTTGGGAAATTTATGAAACCAAAGAACCGGGCAAGCCGTATCTGAAATCCTATAAAGGCAGGCCATTTGTCAGTAAAGGGCCCAACGCATTTACTCTCTTCCTGGAATACAAAAATGATGGAAAGTTCAGAAGGACATCCAGAATAGGCGAAAACCAGTCGATAGAAGAGGGCTTGTGGAAACTCGACGGACATGAACTGCGTCACAAGAGAAGCGGTTCTTGGGCGGAGGAAATCATGTATTTACGTTTCGACAACAAAGACCAATACACTTCGACCGAAGTTTTTGAAGATACGGGTGACCCTGGCCTGTTTGCAAAGTTCCGGCGATCACAATTTCAATAATACTATCGACGGAGGGGAAACGCATTTCCATTGCCACGGGATGGCGAAAGAGTGTGTTTTGATGCGCTCCGCAGCCTGACATCTCAAAGCTCCTCATAACTGATGGTCTATTGCTGGCATGTTAAAAACCTAATTTTACGATGTGTAAGATATTTTGACACCATTCTGGACAAAATTTGTCTCAATAGACCTGGCTATATTCAATATCTCAATTTTGATCAAGCAATTTAGGGAAGTTCCTGTTTGGCATGAGCATTGCTTGCAAGTTATTGACGATTCTCTGAGGCGAGGCTCATGGACCAATTGTTTACTATCCTCATTGCCGATAAAAATAGAAACGTAAGGGAATTTTTGAAAAGAGAATTTTCCGGAGCAGGTTTTTATATTAAGCTGGCAAGAGATGGAATTGAGCTGCTCGATATTATTAACCGTGAGCCTCCTCCGGATTTGCTTATCTGCGATCTCGAGATGCCATTCTCAAATGGCCTCGAAACCCTCGAAGAGCTTCAGAAAATAAGGCCGGGTTTGCCAGTGATCATATATACGTTTCTGACCGAACACGCCAGCCACCAAGCCGTTAGAAAAGTATCTGCGTTTCTCGAAAAAACAGGGAACGACGTGGAGAATTTAAAAACTGCTGTGATCCGGGCTCTGAAACAAAACTATCCTGACCGATTTGCCCGCAGACGGTTTCTGGAGGCAGGCTCCGCATGCACTGAACCGGGTTAGGAAATTTTTTTGTTGCTAAACCTCTCACAGCGGGCTTTTGTAACCAAAAATTTCCCTCGCCGTTCAAATTCAAATTCCTTGATGGAAACAGCGTCCGCCAGTCATATACATGTAGCGCTCTATCTCATTCTGACGATCCATTTGTTTACCATATGATGAGGATAATAGGAGAGTTTGGCTTTTCTGAGGCCATCAAGACCAAGGTCCTGCTCTCTGTTGATAAACGTCGCATTTGCCCACGCAGATGCACAAAAACGCTGATTGATGACCGTATATAAGCCATCTATTTCCGGGTTGGCCTTTTCAATATGAATGACGGCGGTATCCCGATTTATCATTTCTCCGAATGAAAAAGCCTGCACCTGACCATCGATAAGAATTGCTCCGCCAGTAAAGCCCAAAGCCTCGTAGTGAGTCAACGCATCACAGACCGCCCTGTCTTCGTGAAACAAATTGTCATCCTCATAACAATCCTTGAATTCGCACCACGATTCCTGGAGTGACAGGACACTGTCTATAAGTTGAGGCGAAAAACTGCGATACTGGAAATCAAAATTTTTTAAGAATCGGTTCAGGTGATTTTTCTTTCTATGGTATTTGTTTCCCGAGAGTTTGATCAGCTTTTCGGAGAGATAGACATAGTCGCTGTTATCTGGATCTTCTATCAAATCAAACCTCGATTCATCAACAAAAGCGTCAACAAACTCATCAGTCACTCGACCGATCACCGGAATCAAACCCTGGGAATCGAACGTCCGGCAAAGATCATCAAGGGCCAAAATTTTGTTTCCAACACCTACAGGTTGAAGCCCCAGGAGCCCTCCAGCGTTTTCCTCCAGGATGATGAGCAGACATTCATGTGATACTGCCCACTTGGGGTTATACTTTCGACGCCACATGAACAGGTTCGTGAAGTTATATTCGGAGGCTTGAGGTGGATCCGCCCGGAAAAAATTGTCAAATATGGGTTTGTCAGCTATTTCTAATTGTTTAAAACTGGCAACCAAAGAATCGCTCATCATTTGTTTGTTATATCTGCCTTAAGTATATTTAGTAATTCAAACCTTCAAACTTGTTTACAATCAGGACAGAAAAAAAGCGAGGCTTGATGATCAGTCCGAATTGAAATAATACTATAGCACATGTATTTATAGGATGTAGTATTTTTGCAGAAACAACGAATCAGGAGGCGCTAATCTAAATGGAAACACCGCAAGTTAAGGCCTTGATACTGGAAAAAGCCGTCAACAGCAAGATTTCCTGTCGTCAGGCATTTGAAATAGCAGATCATGCCGGCTGGCCAAAAAACCAACTGGGTGACCTTCTAAATGAGATGGAAATCAAAATAGGGACCTGTCAACTGGGATGCTTTAAATAATTTCCATTTTTAATCAACCTTAATTAGTTGTTTGCGGGCGCATGGTCTTGATCACCAGCCTTTAGCGGTTTTCTGTCCAATGATTTGAAAACGTAAATGGTTTCATCGTGGCGAATCATTCCAAGTTTTCTGTTTGCCGCCAACTCCACAGATTTGGGATCAGTTCTGAGTTTGCCGACCATGCGCTCGAGCGACTCAATTTCTACACTAAGTTCCGAATTTTCCTTTGATAACGACGCTTTTTTGGCCTCGAGTTCACTCAGGGCAATCATTCCATTCTCGTTCAGGAATGATCCCATCAAAGAAAGACACAGAATCACAATCAGGTATTTTAAATATTGCATGATGTAAGAGGTTTTTGAAATAACAACCTAAAAATTTATTAAATCTCAACTAATAGAGTACCATTAATGGCTCATGTTTGCAATACCTAATTATTCTAGATATAAATCACAAAATATAAAACTATTTTATGATGTCTCTTAAGCCCCCAGACGCCCACCCAGAACTCGTCATTGACAATCGCCTTTGAAATTGTTCGAGTCCATTTTCCAGTTCCACCCAGTCGTCCGCTAACGGCGCTGCAATAAAATCCTCAGGCGACCCGTCGAAAATGAAATCGTGGTGAACATCGTCAAGAAAGACCACTCTATCGGCCGTTCGAAGCTCCGCAAGACTGCTTGTAGTAAATAATAAAGAAAGCCCCAAATTCCTTCTTGTTTGATTAATCCAGGCCCAGTGAAGGGCTCGTGCGGATGGATCCATCATAGAAAGCGCATCGTCGATGACGAGAATCCTCAGGTTCATCACAAGCGCCGACGCGATGGCCAGTTTTTGCTGTTCTCCTCCGGAAAGCGTATGAGTTAGTCGTTTCTCATAACCGCTTAACCCGGAACACTTCAAAGCCTGATCAAGTCTGTTCTGGATGTCCAGGCGGTCCAACCCAAGGTTTTCTGGACCAAAAACGATTTCCTCTTCCACAGTGGACCCTACAAATGAATCATTTGGGTCTCCTCCCAGATAACCAACATTCCGGAAGGTGACCGTATCAGAGAAAATGAATTTGACTAAGCCAGCTGAGGGCCTAATCAGTCCCTTGACAATTTTGAGAAGAGTTGATTTGCCAGCTCCATCCCGTCCGACTAAACAGACGCTTGAACCTGAGGAAATAGTCCAGTTGAGCTTGGCGAAAAGAGGAGAAGACGGGCTGAACGAGAAATGAACGTCCTTAAAAACAATCATGATGCGTCCCGTGCAAATAACACCAGAGGATACACATGAAAAACCAACCCTTTAAGGATACCGTCCATGAACCCATAAACAACAAATCGCCAATGCCCAGCATGAACAGAAATGAAGGCATTGGCGAAAGCTTTTTTGACAGAAACACGAACTATTTTGACTTGATCGTGTCCAGAAGTTTGTCCTTGAGACCCCGAGCCTTATCAACAATTTTTCCCGACTTGGAGGCTGAGGAAGATACCTCTTTTGGTTTTTTTTCAACTAGTTCAATAATGGAAATCTCAGCGCCATCTCCCGCCCGGAAACCCTTTTTGATGATTCTGGTATACCCACCGGCTCTCTCCGCAAACCTGGGGGCGATGTCACTGAACAGGGACTGTGTAACTTTCTGGGACCTGATCACCTGAAGTGCCTGCCTTCTGGCGTGCAAATCGCCGCGCTTACCTAGCGTAATCATACGCTCGGCGAGAATTCTCACCGCTTTGGCGCGAGTGTCGGTAGTAGTGATGCTCTCGTGTTCCAGTAGCGAGGTAACCATGTTGCGAAGCATGGCTTCACGATGTGAAGTGTTCATCCCTAATTTATATCTGGCTTTTTTATGACGCATAAACTTCTCTCCGAATCATTCGCCTACGGCGGTTTCTCTTTCTTTTCTCATGGCCTCAAGCTCTTCCCGCGTCGGAAAGTTGGGTACCGTCATGCCCAAAATCAATCCCATGTCGGAAAGAATTTCCTTGATTTCATTGAGCGACTTTCTGCCGAAATTTTTCGTCTTGAGCATCTCCTGTTCAGATTTCTGAACAAGTTCGCCAATAAAACGAATGTCGGCGTTCTTGAGGCAATTGGCGGACCTCACGCTGAGTTCCAATTCATTGACACTTCTGTGAAGGTTTTCATTGACTTGCGGTTCGTGTTGGACTTTCTCTTCGTAAACAGGCCTTTCTTCTTCTTCAAAATTGAGGAAGACCTTGAATTGTTCACGAAGAATTTGGGCCGCCTGAGCTAACGCATCACGGGGATGGACGGAACCATTAGTCCAAATTTCGATGGTCAGTTTGTCGTAATCGGTTTGCTGCCCAACTCGAGTGTTCGTAATTTTATAGCTGACTTTTCTGATTGGCGAATAGACAGCGTCTAAGAAAAGGGTTCCCAGAGGTTCTTCCTCTGACCGGTGCGATTCTGCAGACGCATAGCCTTTCCCCCAGTCTGCCGTCATAGACACAACCAGGTGGCCCTCCTTTGAAAGAGTCGCCAAAACTAAATCCGGATTAATGATCTCAACGGAATCATCGGCCTGTATGCTCCCAGCCAGAACTTCACCTTCCCCAGAGGCGTTGAGATTAAGCGTTCTTGGCCCCAGGGAATTCAACTTGAGCTGAACCTTCTTCAGATTAAGCAATAGATCAGTTACGTCTTCCTTAACTCCAGGAATGGTGGAGAACTCATGAAGCACTCCGTCAATTTTTACCATTTTTATAGCCGCTCCCCGAAGGGACGACAACAATACGCGCCTTAAAGCGTTTCCCAGAGTGATACCGAAACCCCTTTCAAGAGGCTCGCAAACAAATTTCCCGTAAAAAGGGGTCTCAGTCGAACCATCCACCTCAATAGGCTTGGGTGAAATCAGTTCGGTCCAATTTCGGGTCATCAGGGTGTGCCCTGGATCGATCATGGATTCCCTCTCGTGATTCGAGCATTCCGTAGATTCGGAAAACTAATGAAGCGACAGGCATGCCGGCCAACGGTCCGATTGTAGTATTGCGCCATGTGCCTACCTGTAGCCATGAACTTTACCAAGGAGTCTATAAAATCAGATCAAACAAAAATAGTTACTTTGAATAAAATTCAACAATTAGCTGTTCTTTGATCGTTGGCGGCAACTCTTCTCTAGTGGGATAACCCTTGATTTCACCCTTGAAGGCTTTCGGATCAACTTCAAGCCACTGAGGGATCTGTCTTCGCCCAACAGCATCCATAGACTCTTCGATAGCTCTAATTTTACGACTCTGTTCCTTCACTTCCACTGACATACCAGGTTTGGTACAGTAAGAAGCGACATCCACCTTGCGCCCATTGACCAAAAAATGACCATGATTAATAAGCTGCCGGGCTTCCGTGCGTGACGAGGCAAAACCCATTCGGTATACGATGTTGTCAAGCCGCGATTCCAAAAGAAGCAACAGGTTTTCTCCCGTCACACCCTTCTTCTTCTCAGCCAAAGCGTAGTAGTTACGAAACTGTTTTTCCAAGACACCATAAATTCTTCTGACTTTTTGCTTCTCTCTAAGCTGAACGCCGTAATCCGTATACTTGGCTCTACCCTGACCGTGCTGTCCAGGAGGATAATTTCGCCTCTCGACTGAACACTTGTCAGAATAGCACCTGTCGCCTTTGAGAAACAATTTTGTCGTTTCACGGCGGCAAAACCTGCAAACTGATTCACGATATCGGGCCAACACAGACTCCTTTTTTTATCTAAAGAATGTGAATCTCTAAATAAGTTTAAACTCTACGTCTTTTAGGAGGTCTGCAGCCATTGTGTGGCACCGGGGTGACATCCTTGATTAGAGTTATCTGAAAACCAATTGCCTGAAGTGAACGCAGGGCAGCTTCTCGTCCTGCGCCTGGACCGTTGATTAAAACTTCAACGCTACGCATTCCGTGTTCCATAGCCTTGCGAGCTGCGTCTTCGGCGGCAAGCTGTGCGGCAAACGGCGTGGATTTACGAGAACCCTTGAACCCCTGAGTGCCCGAGGAGGACCAGGCTACAACGTTACCATCAGTGTCTGTAATCGTAACTATGGTATTGTTGAATGTTGACTGAATATGCGCAACGCCCCTCGGTATATTCCGTCTTTCCTTTTTCTTTCTGACTATTCGCCTTCTCGGCATTGACTTCTCCGTAAAATAGTTGTCTTGAAACGCAGAAACGTTATTAATTCGAGTAACATCGGACTAAACCACAAGGGCTGTCTGAAAAACCACGGCCGTTTATTTCTGGAAATCTGGCTTTGGCCAGACTCTACGAGTCATTTTGACCAAAGAGAGGCCTTATTTTTTCTTGCCGATCTGCATCTTGCGCGGACCCTTACGGGTTCGGGCGTTCGTATGAGTTCTCTGTCCACGAACGGGCAGGCCTCTGCGGTGACGAAGACCCCTGTAACAACCAAGATCCATTAAACGCTTGATGTTCATGGTGATCTCTCTGCGGAGATCTCCTTCCACCTTGTATGACCGATCAAGCACCTCACGAATTTTGGCTACATCAACCTCGGTTAAACGATCCGAATTCATATTGGGATCGAGGTTAGACTCTTCCAGAATCCGCCGGGCGGTAGCTCTACCTATCCCGTAAATATAAGTAAGCGCAATTTCCAAGCGCTTGTTTTTGGGTAGGTCTATTCCTGCAATACGCGCCACGTTAATCCTCCAGGCGATAAAACCACAACTAAGGGCTAGCCCTGTCGCTGTTTGTGTTTCGGATTTTCGCAAATGACTCTTACCAAGCCTTTGCGTTTAATTATTTTGCACTTGTCACATAGCCGTTTAACGGAAGCCCTAACTTTCACGGCAACCTCCTGTCTTTCAGGCAAAAGCCAATGGGCTAGCCAAGCAGCTTCTCGATCGAAGCGAAAATGTCATCGATCGGTCCGACACCCTTGACTCTCCTCAAGAGGCCCTTTCCCTCGTAGAATGCGATTAATGGAGAGGTTGCGCTATTGTAAACAGCCAATCTCTCGCGAATGGTCTTTTCGTTATCATCATCCCTCTGGTATAGCTCCGTCCCACAGGCGTCGCATTTACCTTCAACTTTGGGCGGATTGAACATCACATGATACATTTTCCCACAGGCAGAGTCCTTGCATGTGCGACGTCCTGAAAGCCTTCCAACCAGCTCTTCATCAGGAACATCGACCAGAATAGCATGATCTATGCCTTTATTCAAGGACACCATGATTTTGTCCAAGGCCTGAGCCTGCCCCAGGGTCCTCGGAAAACCGTCCAGCATGAATCCTTTATCAAGATCCGGTTTGGCTAAACGTTCTTCGACCACACCTATGACTACATCATCAGGAACAAGTTCCCCTTTGTCCATGAAGGTCTTTGCCTTAAGGCCCATAGGGGTTCCTTCTTTGAGGGCAGCTCGAAAAATGTCGCCAGTGGAAATCTGTGGCACCCCAAGTTTCTCAGTCAGCTTTTTAGCCTGAGTTCCCTTACCTGATCCCGGTCCTCCCAACAAAACGATTCTCATGATACCTACCTCAAAATAGTGAATAAAGAGCTAGCGCCTGCCCTTGATGCGTCCGGTTCTAATGAAACCCTCATAATGACGTTGAATCATGTGAGTCTCTATTTGCGTCAACGTATCTAGAGCCACACCAACAACAATCAGAAGTGACGTTCCACCAAAATAAAAAGGCGCGTTAAAACGTCCGATAAGAATTGACGGCAACACACACACCACTGAAATATAAATGGCGCCGCCTAAAGTAAGTCTTGTCAAAACCTTGTCGATGTACTGAGCAGTCTTTTTACCGGGCCTGATACCTGGGATATATCCGCCATACTTTTTCATGTTCTCAGCCACATCCACCGGATTAAATGTCACTGCCGTGTAGAAGTAACAGAAGAAAATGATCATGACGACATAAATACCCTCATATACGAACGTCCCAGGCCTTAGCCAGTTTGTGATACTGGTCAGGATCGGCACGTTCAGGAATTGAGCGATGGTGGCCGGGAAAATGATGAGAGACGAGGCAAAAATAGGAGGAATAACCCCAGCGGTGTTGACCTTGAGGGGTAAGTGCGTGGACTGTCCTCCGTAAATTCTCCGACCTACGACGCGTTTGGCATACTGGACCGGTATGCGGCGCTGGCCTCTTTCCATGAAGACGATCACCGCTATGACGGCTATCATTATGGCAAACAACAGCAGAAGCACCAGAAAACCCAGGTCTCCCGTCTGCACCAATTGTACCGTGCTGCCGACTGCCGAAGGCATTCTTGCGACAATGCCTGCAAAAATAATGAGCGATATGCCGTTACCAATTCCACGCTCAGTGATTTGCTCTCCGAGCCACATGATGAAGGCGGTCCCTGCCGTGAGCGTAATCATAGATAAAATGACAAACGCAGGCCTGGCCATATAGACCAGGTTCTCCGTCTGGGCCAACCCAATGCTAATACCCATTCCCTGAATGAGAGACAAGACAACGGTTCCGTAACGGGTATACTGAGTTATTTTCTTGCGCCCAGCCTCACCCTCTTTGGACAGTCGTTCCAGATGAGGCACAACCACCGTCAATAACTGCAGGATGATCGAAGCGCTGATATATGGCATGATACCCAGGGAAAAAACGGAAAAGTTTTCCAGGGCGCCACCGGTAAACATATCTATGACGCCAAAAAGGGTTTGTTGGTATCGGCCGAAGAAGTCCTTAAGGGCAGCGGAGTTAATTCCAGGAGTGGGAATGTGGACTCCGATGCGATATACCAAGAGCATTAGCAAAGTAAATATGACTCTGCGTTTCAACTCCGGAATTTTAGCTATATTGCCGATAGAACCTATCACGCGGAAATCTCCTGGCTTTATGCCTGTATCATTTGAGAGAAAAGGCCGCTTGTTGTCCGGGTGAGCTAATCAACCCGCCCACCTGCGTCCACGATTTTTTTGACGGCCGCGGCACTGATTCTGTCCACTTTGACCGTAAATGCGTTGGTTACATCGCCGCTGGCAAGTACCTTGACCGGACCGGGGCGTTTGACGAAGCCCTTGGATCTCAACAACTCCGCTGTCACAACCTCTGACGGATCCAATTTTTCCAATACATTCACATTTACCACGTTGTATTCGATGCGGAAAATATTGTTGAAGCCCTTTTTTGGGAGTCGACGTTGCAACGGCATTTGGCCGCCCTCAAAGCCTCTAGCGACTTTGCCGCCAGAGCGGGATTTTTGTCCCTTATGACCCTTGCCGCAGGTTTTGCCGAGTCCGGAAGATTCTCCACGACCAACACGTTTGCGTTTCTTGTTGTCCGGGCCAAATAGATTAGATAGATTCATCAAAAGCTCCAATTGAATCTGATTTATTCAATCACTTCTTCAACTTCGACAAGATGAGCCACCTTGTTGATCATTCCACGAACTTCCGGGGAATCGTTCAGGAATTTAAAGGAATTGATTTTAGTTAGCCCTAATCCCCTGACTGTGTCCTTCTGACTCTGGGTGGCCTTTATCTTGCTCTTTCTTAGGATAACTTTAAGCATTGACAAGGAAGTCATCTCCTTTATCTGAGTCGTCATCAACCGGGCCTAGCTTGCCAAGTTTCCTAGCGATCTGTTGCTGGGTTCTGAGACCTTTCAGCCCCTCAAATGTAGCTTTGACCACGTTATGAGGATTGTTGGTGCCGATGCACTTGGTCAGGATGTCACGAATGCCGACTGCTTCCATGACCGCCCTTACCGCGCCGCCAGCTATCACGCCCGTCCCTGAACCGGCAGGTTTCAGCAAAACCTTGGCTGCGCCGTAACGACCGGTGATTTCATGAGGCACCGTTCCATTGATTATGGGCACATCAACCATGTAGGTCTTGGCGCGATCCACGCCCTTGCGAATGGCTTCGGGGACTTCGTTGGCTTTTCCAAGCCCGTATCCGACACGACCGTTACCGTCGCCAACAACAACAACTGCACTGAAAGAGAACCTTCTTCCACCCTTAACAACCTTTGCAACACGACTAAGGTGGACCACTCGATCCTTAAATTCGGTTTCTACAGCACTATCTGTTCTACTCTGCAACGGGCTGTCCCTCCTTTGAGACTAGAAATTCAATCCGGCTTCTCTGGCGCCGTCGGCCAATGCCTTTACTTTACCGTGATAAAGGTAAGGTCCTCTGTCAAAAACGACTTTCCCGATATTCTTTTCTAAAGCTCTGACGGCCAACCTTTTACCGACAGCCCGTGCAGTATCTTTATTAAAGGGGTCACCCGGCTTTCTTCTGAATTCTTTGTCCAGGGTAGAAGCCTGTACTAACGTGACACCAGATATATCATCAATGATTTGAGCGAAAATATTCCTGTTTGACCGAAAGACAGAAAGCCTGCAGCGTCCCTTGTTGCCGGCTATTTTATACCGGACACGGGTGGTCCTCTTCTTTCGCGATTCAATTTTTGCAGAGTCGACAGACATCCCTGGTTCCTCTCTTGAGCAGCTAACTTGGAAATCCAAAAAGCTATTTGGATCCCGCTTTTCCTACCTTGCGCCGTACTTGTTCGCCCACATATCGGATACCTTTACCTCTATAAGGCTCGGGTTTTCTGACTCTTCTAATACGAGCGGCCAATTCACCCACCTGCTGTTTGTCGATGCCCCGAACATGGACGAGAGTGTTCTTTTCCACCTCTACGGTGAGGCCTTCGGGGATCTGCATGACCACCGGGTTCGAAAAACCCACGTTTAAAGTGAGAGCCAGTGGGTTGGCTTCCGCACGATAACCAACACCAACTATTTCCAGAGATTTGGTGAACCCGGACGTAACCCCGGTTACCATATTCTGAATCAAGGTTCTGGTGAGACCGTGCATGGCCCGACTTTTGCGATGGTCTGATAGAGCCGAGACTCTGATATGAGTCCCGTCTACGTTGACTTGTACCAAGTCTGATACCGTCATGCCTAACGTCCCTTTGGGTCCGTTGACAGCGATGCTTAAGCCATCGAGGTCAATGGTCACCTTTTCCGGGATCGCTATGGGCGCTTTGCCTATTCTCGACATAAGTAAAGCTCCTAACTAAAGCCGTTACCAAATACTGCAAAGAACTTCGCCGCCGATTTTTCTGCGACGTGCTTCCTTGTCAGTCATTATTCCCTGGGAAGTGGACAGTACGAGTATTCCAATACCACCATGGCTTTTCATGTCATGTTCATGTCCGACATAAACACGGCGGCCAGGTGTCGAAACTCTTTTCAAGCCCTCGATCACACATTGAGTCTCGTCGTCAAATCTCAGGTTGAGTTTAAGAACGCCCTGTTTGTTCTTGGCAGAGCGAATAACTTTATATTTCTTGAGATAGCCTTCTTCTTTCAAAATCTGCACAATGCCGATTTTGAGATTAGAAGCCGGTATCGTCACTTGATCTTTACGCGCCTGTTTCGCATTCCTGATGCGAGTCAACATATCCGCAATAGGATCGGTCATACTCATTGAAGTGAACTCCTACCAGCTCGATTTAACCATGCCCGGGATGTTGCCCCTGAGGGCCTGGTCTCTAAGGCATATACGGCACAACTGGAATTTTCTGTAATAAGCCCTCGGCCGCCCACAGATCTGGCACCGATTGTATGCTCTTACACCAAATTTTTGAGGCCTGGCGGCCTTAACCATCATGGATATTTTCGCCACGATTCCTCCTTGAAGGAGAATTAGTCTATTTTCTAAACGGCATACCTAGTTGTTCAAGCAGTTGCCGTGCTTCTTCATCATTTATTGCGCTGGTAACGACCGTGATGTTCATACCGCGAATCTTCTCAATTTTATCGTAATTGATCTCCGGGAAAATGATCTGCTCCTTGATTCCCATTGAAAAATTACCGCGCCCATCGAAGCCCTTCGGATTCACACCACGGAAGTCACGAACCCTTGGGAGCGCTATGTTGATGAGCTTATCCAGGAAGTGGAACATATTGTCTCTTCTGAGAGTGACCTTGCATCCTATGGTCATGCCTTCCCTGAGTTTAAAAGAGGCGATGGATTTACGGGCCTTGCGCATGACCGGCCATTGACCTGTAATCATGGCCATTTCCTGCTGGGCGTTGTCCAGAATCTTGGAATTCTGAATGGCCTCGCCCAATCCCATGTTTACCACTACCTTCTTCAGGGCAGGAATCTGCATAGGATTACTGTATTTATACTTTTCCTGAAGAGCGGGACTCACCGTCGTTTTATAATATTCTTTCAGCCTTGAAGACATGGACCATATCCTTCTAGTTTTCCAATTGTTCCAGGCACTTTTTGCAAATACGCACCCGGTCACCGTCGTCCAGGGTCTTGATGCCGATTCTGGATGGTTTGGAACATTTGGGGCAAACGAGCATCAGTTTGGAAAGCTGGATGGGCGCCTCTTTCTCAAGAATTCCACCCTGCTTCCCGGCGCCGCCGGCTTTGGTGTGACGCTTCACAATGTTCACTCGTTCCACCAGAGCAGTATCCTTTTCCCGGTTCACCTTCAGAACCTTGCCCTCTTTGCCTTTGTTCTTGCCCGAGAGAACTTTCACCTTGTCATCTTTCTTTATGCTGGACATAGCCTATAGGACCTCCGGAGCAAGGGACACAATTTTCATGAACTTTTTGGCCCTCAATTCTCGAGCCACAGGCCCAAAAATACGAGTGCCGATCGGCTCAAGCTGATTGTTGATGAGAACCGCCGAGTTGTCGTCAAATCGAATGTAAGACCCGTCCTGACGCCTGACGGCTCTACAGGTACGGACCACAACTGCCTTGTGGACTTCGCCCTTTTTGACTTTGGAATTCGGGATGGCCTGTTTTACCGAGACCACCACCACATCTCCAACACTGGCGTACTTTCTTCTAGTGCCGCCAAGAATCTTGATGCAGTATATTTCTTTGGCGCCTGAATTGTCCGCCACATCCATCCTGGTTTGTTGCTGAATCATGAAACGCCTCCAGGAAGGGCGGCTTCCTTGATAATCTTACGAACCCGCCAGTTTTTGTGACGGCTCAGAGGCTTGGTTTCTACAATCATTACCTCATCACCGATTCTGCACCGGTTTTCCTCATCATGAGCCATAAACCGTTTTCGGCGACGAACAAACTTCTTGTAAACGGGATGGACCACCGTTCTGCTAACCTCAACCACTACGGTTTTGTCCATTTTGTTACTAATGACCATGCCTGTTCGAACTTTTCTCTGTTTGCGGTCATCGGAGGTTGTTGTCATGCAGACCGCTCCTTTTCTCGAATAATAGTCTTTACCCTGGCAATATCTTTACGGACCTGTGTGAGCCGGGCAGTTTTTTCCAGTTGTCCGGTGGCCTTCTTGAAACGAAGCTTGAATTCTTCTTCCCGGAACTCTTTTTCTTTAACGGCCAGTTCCTCAACAGAAAGATCACGGAGTTCTTTAGGCTTCATGTCAATTCCTCTCGCATGACGAAACGGGTTTTGACAGGCAACTTGCGAGCGGCGAGGCGGAAAGCCTCTCTAGCAACTTCCGCAGGAACCCCTTCCATTTCATACATGATCTTTCCGGGTTTAACCACGGCCACCCACTCTTCCGGTGCGCCTTTACCTTTACCCATCCGAGTTTCAGCTGGTTTTTTAGTAATCGGTTTATCGGGGAACACTCTAATCCAGATCTTCCCGCCTCTTTTTACGTGGCGAGTCATGGCAATACGTCCAGCCTCAATCTGCCTGGAGGTAATCCAGCAGGGCGCCAGAGCCATAAGTCCAAACTCACCAAAAGACACTTGGGTTCCGGTGGTGGGCGTGCCCTTCATACGGCCCTTTTGCTGTTTGCGATATTTTACCTTTTTAGGCGCAAGCATCTCACTTCTCCCCTGGGGAGTTCTTTATCATCTCACCCTTAAAAATCCACACTTTGATTCCGATAACCCCATAGGTAGTAGTGGCCTGCGCAAACCCATAATCTATATCGGCCCTCAGTGTGTGCAGAGGAACTCTGCCTTCGCGATACCATTCTCGACGGGCCATTTCGGCGCCCCCCAGACGACCGGCGGTGGCAATTCTAATCCCCTTGGCGCCCGACTTCAGAGCGCTTGAAACGGATTTCTTCATAGCCCTTCGGAAGGCGATTCGCCTCTCAAGCTGCTGAGCCACGTTTTCGGCCACCAGTTGCGCATCGATCTCCGGCTTCCGGATTTCCTTGACGTCCACATACACGTCCTTGTCCGTGACCTTCAAAATGTCTCTGCGCAATTTTTCAATTTCTGCCCCTTTAGGTCCAATAACAATTCCTGGACGGGCGGTATGGATGAGGAGCTTAACTTTACCCGCGGCTCTCTCTATTTCCATTTTGGAAACGCTAGCCTGGGCTAATCTCTTTTTGACGAACTGTCTAAGCTTAAGATCCTCAATAAGGAAATCACCGTATTCCTTCTGGGAAAACCATCTGGAATCCCACATTCTGGTGACTCCGAGGCGAAATCCGTGGGGATGTACCTTCTGTCCCAAGATTACCCTCCTCAAGGGTGGTTGAGATGTCCGCTCAATAGAGTCGGGCGCCGGGTGGCTAAAAAAGCCAACTGGACTTTCTCAATCCTATAGTTCTTCAACCGCCACAAAAATATGGCTGGTTCTTTTTCTTATCCGCGTAGCGCGTCCCATGGCCCGTGGGGACCAGCGTTTAGCGGTCGGCCCCTCATCGACCATAATCCTGCTGACAATCAGGCGATCCTCGTCCACTCCAGAAGACCTCGAGGCATTATCCAGGGCAGACTGTAAGGTCTTTCTGATAAGTCCTGCGGCCTTTTTAGGAGTAAACTGCAGCGCGCTAAGCGCTGTGGACACCGGAAGGCCCCTCACCACATCAGCGACGAGCCTGGCTTTACGCGCCGATATCCGCGCATATCTATGGGTTGCCTCCCATTCCATTACTTCCTCCCCTTTTTGGCTTTTCTGTCACCCGCGTGACCATGAAACGTGCGGGTGGGAGAAAATTCGCCTAACTTGTGGCCCACCATATTCTCGGTTACAAAGACCGGAACGAATTTTTTGCCGTTATGGACGGCGAAGGTGAGGCCCACCATGTCAGGAATAATGGTTGATCTGCGGGACCATGTCTGAATGACCCTTCTGGCAGAGGAGTCCTTCGCCTGAGCGACCTTTTCCAGGACGTGGCTGTCAACAAAAGCACCTTTGTGTACCGAACGGGGCATATATACTACTTCCTCCGTTTCACGATAAGTTTGTCGGACGCTTTAGATCGTTTCCGGGTCTTGTATCCCTTGGTTGGGACGCCCCACGGGGTGACCGGATGCCTTCCCCCAGAGGTTCGACCCTCACCTCCGCCATGCGGATGGTCAACCGGATTCATGACCACGCCACGAACCTTGGGCCGGCGGCCCATGAGTCTGGATCTTCCAGCCTTACCGATCGAGATGTTCTCATTCTCGAGATTCCCTAGCTGGCCCACGGTAGCTCTGCATCTGTCCAGCACCATACGAACTTCACCTGAAGGCAGTTTGATCTGAACGTATCCCTTTTCCTTGGCCATAAGCTGACCGTAGCCGCCTGCAGCGCGGATCATCTGCGCGCCCTTACCGATCTTCATCTCTACGTTGTGAACCATCGTACCCAAAGGAATATTCTTAAGCGGGAGGCAGTTGCCCGGCCGAATGTCTACCTTATCACCCGACACCACGGAATCACCAACCTTGAGACCGAGTGGCCACAATATGTAACTCTTGGCGCCGTCCAGGTACGTTACTCTGGCAAGGCGAGCACTGCGGTTCGGATCGTATTCGATCTCGGTGACAGTGCCAGGCACATCAACTTTGTCCCTCTTAAAGTCAATTACTCTAAAAAGTCTTTTGGATCCGCCGCCACGATGACGAGAAGTGACCCGGCCATTGTTGTTACGGCCGCCAGTTTTACGCATTCCCGTTACGAGCGCCTTCAGGGGCTCGTCAGTGGTGATCTCGTCAAACGCAAAGCCCGTCTTGAACCTGATACCCGGGGATGTTGGTTTATACTTCTTTATAGACATGAATCAAATCCTTGACCAAAACTTTAGCGAAACGCCATTTCAAATAAATCAAGAAATCGTCTTAAACCCCTTCAAAAAAATCGACCCGATCGCCGTCCTTCAAGGTTATAAAAGCCTTTTTCCAATCCTTCCGGCGACCGGCGAAGCGACCGAGTCGCTTAGGCTTTCCCTGGCGATTCAACGTTCTGACTTCCATCACGGTGACCTTAAAAAGCTTTTCTACTGCCTTTTTGATCTCCGATTTGTTGGAGTTCTTATCGACCTCGAATACTAGCTGATTATTCTCTTCTTTTAGGGTTGTACCCTTCTCAGAGATGAGAGGTCTACGTATAATTTGATATTCTTCGAACATTATCCCAACCTCTCTTGAATCATCGGAATAGAGGACTTGAGTAAAACCAGCCTGTCAAATTTTAACAGG
Source organism: uncultured Desulfomonile sp. (assembly GCA_964401595.1). GTDB lineage: Bacteria > Desulfobacterota > Desulfomonilia > Desulfomonilales > Desulfomonilaceae > CAITZA01. The sequence continues at coordinate 1,589 of CAYNZA010000028.1, read as the reverse complement.
TCATATACGTTTAGCCCATCTGTTGGGAGAACAAGGACCCTATAAATATTCCTGGAAGACCGAATCAAGCTATCATTTTTTCCGGCTGTGACAAATAGCGCCTTCTCCTGCTCAATGCCTAAATTCTTAACAGTTTGGGCAAAGAGTTTGGTCTTGGGTTCGGCAAGCTCAATATTGTCCACCACCTTCACCAAATCATTTTGAAATTTGGAACTTAGGACAGATATGAGAGCAGCCTTCCTGACCTTTTTGGGCAACGAAGTCGCGTACGACCGTGGCGCAGGCCCGAACACCGTCCCACCTCCCGTCCAAATGGGCGATCGGCTAGTGCCTGCCCTGGCACGCCCAGTACCTTTTTGGCGCCAAGGTTTTTTTCCTCCGCCGCGAACCTGTCCCCTGGTCTTCGTGCAGGCCGTACCGCTTCGACGCTTGGCTAGCTGCCAGACAACGACACGCTGAACAAGATCTTCCTTGATCTCTGCGTTGAAAATAGAGTCGTCCAATTCGATGGATTCGACTATTTCGCCATTCTGGTTGAATACATCTACGGAGGCCATTATTTCTTCCTTATGATAACGATCGATCCACGCGAGCCAGGGATAGGTCCCTTGAGAAGTAAAAGGTTCTCCTCCAGCCTGACCTGAACGACCTGTACGCTAGGGCATGTCACGCTGTCGCCACCCATACGGCCAGGCATCTTTCTGCCCTTGAAAACGCGTGAGGGCCACGCGCACTGCCCGATGGACCCTGGTATTCTGTGGGATCGCGAGCCGTGTGTTTCGCGGCCACCACCAAAATTCCACTTTTTCACAACGCCCGCGAATCCCTTACCTTTGCTTACGCCAACCACTTTAACAAAATCACCTTGAGAAAAAATGTCCGCGGTGATTTTTTGCCCGACCTGAATATCTTCGAGTTCATCAGCCGGGAATTCCTTTAACACAGCGCAGGCATCGACGCCCGCCTTCTTGAACTGACCAAGAATGGGCTTGGACAGGCGGCTCTCTTTCACCGTCCCGAAACCAAGCTGAACTGATGCCTCTGCTTTCTTCTGGACAACAGTGCAGGGACCAGCCTGAATTACCGTAATGCCGACGGCCTTGCCTTCCTCGTCGAAAGTCTGCAGCATTCCAAGTTTTCTACCTATTAAACCACGAACCATTTTGGAGCTCCTAAAAATCCGGCAATTGCAAGGCTCTATGCCTTAATCTCTACATCTACTCCAGGGGACAGATCCAGTTTCATCAAAGCGTCCAACGTCTGCTGAGTCGGCTCAAGGATGTCCAGGAGTCTTTTGTGGACTCTGATTTCGAACTGCTCGCGCGATTTCTTATCAATATGGGGCGACCTGAGAACGCAATATTTGTGAATTCTGGTTGGCAAAGGAATGGGCCCCGCCACTTTGGCGCCCGTTCGCCACGCTGTATCAACAATTTCCGCCGCCGATTGATCCAGCAGTTTATGATCGTAAGCCTTTAGTCTGATTCTAATCTTAAGAGCCTGCACATCCATGTTAAATCCTCTACCTGTATTGAACGACTATTCAATAACCTCAGAGACGACGCCGGCGCCGACGGTCCTGCCGCCTT
>CAYNZA010000027.1:23723-27849 GCA_964401595.1 uncultured Desulfomonile sp. | reverse complement strand
GTAAACTTCCACAGGGAATCACCACAGTGGTCGGCGGTCAGCAGGCGACCGACTGCGTGGAAGAAATTTTTGAAGCGTGTCCCAATGTCGATATGATTGTTCGAGGCGAGGGCGAAGACACAATAGCTGAAATAGCCCAAGGGCATGATTTATCTGAAATACCCGGTTTATCTTACAGAAGTGACGGAAGAGTGTTTCACAACGCTAACCGTCCTCTGGGCGAGATAGAGAAATATTTATTCCCTGACCGGAGGCTCAGGTCTCAGGATTACAGCCTCAACATGGGGGGCTTCGCTCTGCGTGGTGAGCAGTTTGACATGATACTTACATCACGGGGCTGTCCGTACAATTGCAAGTTCTGCACTTTCAACCTCAATCCATGGACACAAAAAAGACGATATTCCACTCGCTCCATTGAAACGGTGATGACCGAACTCGAACAGATCAAGGCTGGGATCATTCTAATCGCCGACGAAAATTTTTTTGTGAATCCGGCCAGGGCCAAGAAAATATGCGAAGCCATAGTAGAGCGTGGCATCAAGAAGAGATTTTTCGTTCAGGCTCGCATAGAAATATTTGAACATCCGGATGTGCTGGAAGCGGCAGTAAAGGCCGGCATTAAGGTCATGCTGCTCGGAATAGAATCACCAACGGACAGGATTCTGGAACAGCTCAACAAGGGATTTGACACCGACAGGGTCCGCAGGTCATTTGAAGTGTTCCGGCGCTTCCCCCTCTACTATCACGGCTATTTCATATACGGAAACGTTACCGAGACCGATGAGGAAATGCTCAGGATCCCCGTCTTTGCCAAAGAACTCGGGTTGGATTCCATCACATACCAGAAACTCAGGGTGGATAAATATTCTCCATTACGAGAATTGGTGGAAGCAAACCCCGAATACTTTATTGGGGATGACAGGATAGTCTACCGCCATGGTGTCGGACGACAGGGTTTAAAAAGAATCAGCCGGGAGATTACCAGGAAGTTTTACACACCAGACCAGCTCTATTCGATCATACGCAAGCTTTTTGCCGTCCAACTCTTTACCGGCCGAAACGTGCCGGCCTTACTGTCAAGCATACCGGCAGTGATTGTGGACATGACGAACAGGGAATACAAAAAGATGGTCAAGAGAAGGAAGCTGGCTCAATCGGCATAAGAGCATTGCCCAGCCTTGGGCAGCTTCTTATGAAACAATGACCGGGAGCGGCTCAAAAACCCTTGATAGCTGATCTCTTTTCGCTATGCTTACGGTCGGCTCCATTATAACGGCGGTGGAGAAATCTTACAGTATATATCGGCTCAGATCGTCACTCTTTACGATGTCGCTCAACCTCTGGCGCACCATTTGTGGTGTAATTTCAATTTTCACCCCAGCCATGTCCGGGGCATCAAAAGATATTTCTTCGAGAAGTTTCTCCATTATTGTGTGCAGTCGCCTGGCCCCTATGTTTTCTGCCCTCTCGTTTACATCTTCGGCCAGACCTGCAATCTCGGAAATGGATTCTTCCGTGAAGTCAATCTGAACATCCTCCGTTTTAAGTAGCTCCTGATACTGCTTGACCAATGCATTCTTGGGTTCAGTCAATATCCTTATGAAATCAGCCTTTGTCAACGCCGCCAGTTCCGCTCGCAAGGGGAATCGCCCCTGAATCTCCGGAATCAGATCCGATGGCTTGGAAACATGAAACGCTCCGGCGGCAACAAAAAGGATGTGGTCAGTCCGGACCACACCGTGCTTGGTGTTCACGGAACTGCCCTCTATGATTGGCAGAAGGTCACGTTGAACTCCTTCACGCGACACATCCGGACCATGATGCTGCCCATGTGAACCTGCAATTTTATCCAGTTCGTCAATAAACACTATTCCCGTTTGCTCTACCCTCTCCCTGGCCATTTTTACTACTTTATCGTGATCCACAAGCTTGTTCAGTTCCTCCTGAATGAGGATCTGTCTGGCCTCCGTCGTCTTGACCCGCCGTCGTTTTGTCTTTCCAGGAAAAATGTTGGAAAACATGTCTTTCAGGTTGATGTCCATTTCCTCCATACCTCCTGGGGAAAAAACTTCAACCACAGGAATAGCCGACATTTGCGTCTCTATCTCTACTTCACGGTCGTCGAGTTTGCCGTTTCTGAGCATGCGACGGAACTTCTCACGAGTCCTTTGAGCCACATCTATTTCTTCATCACTGGCCTCAGGTGTCGGGGCCAGTTGGGGCCGGCGCAGTTTCCTCGGGTTCCTCACCGGTAACAGAATGTCCAGCAAACGTTCTTCAGCCTGGTCCTCCGCTTTTTGACGTAACGCCTCGTATTCCGACTCACGGACCATGTTAATCCCGATTTCGAGCAGGTCGCGGATCATGGACTCGACGTCACGGCCAACATACCCCACCTCGGTAAATTTTGACGCCTCCACTTTAAGGAACGGGGATTGGGCAAGTTTGGCCAATCTACGTGCTATCTCTGTCTTTCCCACACCGGTCGGCCCTATCATGATAATATTTTTAGGCGCAATCTCGTCCCGAAGCTCTTCGGGCACCTGAGTCCGGCGCCACCGGTTTCTCAATGCAATGGCCACCATCCTCTTGGCGCCATGCTGTCCAATAATGTACTTGTCCAGTTCCGCCACTATTTTTCTCGGTGTAAAACTCTCCATAACTTTCCGTTTCCATTTCCTGAATCGGATCAAAGCGCTCTGGTCACGTCCGTCAGGTCTTGCGTCGTGTAAAAATATGCCGTTGAAATTCTACAAGGTTTCTACAACAAGTTGGTCATTGGTATAGACACATATGCCTGCGGCTATATTCATTGATGTCCGCGCTATGTCCATTGCGTCCATGTCCGTATGATTCAACAAGGCCCTCGCTGCGGCTAATGCGTAGTTTCCGCCTGAACCGATGGCTATGACCCCGTCATCCGGCTCGACCACGTCACCGGTTCCGGAAAGCAACAGGGTCTTGTCTTTATCCGCTACAATCAATAAGGCTTCCAGGCGTCTCAGCATCCTGTCAGTACGCCACTCCTTCGCCAGTTCTACGGCGGCTCTGGGAAGATTATTAGAGTATTTCTCAAGCATTTGCTCGAACTTCTCAAGCAAAGTCAATGCGTCGGCTGTTGAGCCTGCGAATCCGGCAAGAACTCTTGAGTCTTTACCCAAGGGCCTGACTTTTTTTGCTGAATGTTTTACAACTGTGTCCCCGAGTGATACCTGCCCGTCCCCGGCCATAACCACATGTGAACCACGTCGGACGCATAAGATTGTAGTCGATCTTATAATTGGTTGAGCCATATTTTCTGAACCCTGGTTAACGTACTGCGTAATTTTCTAGAATAATACTAATCGGTGTCTTTTGTAAACCCACTTCTGGGATGGGAGCGGTCGTAAACCTCCATTAATTTCCCGAGGTCTACTTTTGTGTATCTCTGTGTGGTAGAGAGGTTTGAGTGACCAAGCAGTTCCTGGATGCTCCTGAGGTCAGCCCCTCCATGCAACAGGTGTGTGGCAAAAGAATGCCTGAAACAATGGGGTGAAGCGTCTCGGAGAATTCCGGCGTTCAACAGGAGATCCTTCAGAATTCTTCTGACGCTCCTGTCCGTCAACGGTCCGCCTTTGAGGTTTAGAAACAGTTCACCTTTGTTGGCTTTCATCGGATTGGCCGTTTCTATCATTTTACGCTGGATCAAATATTCTTCGAGCGCCTTCAGGGCTTTCTCTCCCACTGGAACATATCTCTCCTTTGATCCTTTCCCAAGGACTCGTACCCATCCATTTTTCAAGTCAATATCGTTCAGCCTTATTGACACGAGTTCACCGACCCTCAAACCGGAACTGTAGAGCAATTCGAAAATAGCCCGGTCGCGTAAAAGGGATTCTGAATTCCCGGAGAAAAAGCGCTGCATTTCATCAACGTTCAAGGCTCTGGGTAATGATTTTTCCTTTTTCGGCGCTGTCAGAGTCGCAGCAGGATTGGCCTGCAAGACGCTTTCACGAACCAGAAATCTGAAAAAGCTCCTTATCGCCGCCAGCTTACGACCTACGGAAGATTTGGCTATCTTTCCAAATTTCCTGGCAAGAAAAGTTCTGACACAAGCCTTGTCAATTTTCACCACATCATCAATAGC
>CAYNZA010000027.1:0-23623 GCA_964401595.1 uncultured Desulfomonile sp. | reverse complement strand
AACAGGTCCATGTCGTCCGGACATATCATTCCGTGTTTCATCAGCATGGTCTTTTTGATCCAGGTAACAAGATCCTTCCAGTAATCCTTACCCAGGAGTATAACAGGAAAAGGCTTTATGCGATGGGTCTGTATGAGAGTCATTGACTCAAACAACTCATCCATAGTGCCAAATCCACCCGGCAGGATGATGTAGGCCATTGCATATTTTACGAACATTACCTTGCGAACAAAAAAATACCTGAAATTAAGCCTGACATTGGTGTATGGATTGGCAGACTGCTCTTTTGGCAACTGAATGCATAGACCGACAGATTTTCCGCCTGCCTCGAAGGCGCCACGGTTGGCAGCCTCCATCGCGCCAGGACCACCTCCGGTTATTACCGTGAAACCACTCTCCGCCAACAGCCTGCCTACTTCCCTGCCGAGCTTGTAAACATCGCTCTGCTCGGTGATGGACGCAGATCCGAATACCGAAACAGCAGGATATATCTCAGCCATTGTTTCAAATCCATCGACAAATTCAGATATTATTCTGAAAATCCGCCATGAGTCCCTCACGTTGAAATCGTCAATCACGTACTGGCGATCGTTCATTGTTTTAGTCCATTACCTAAGAAATAGTAAAAATAGTGTATGATATACAGTTAAACTCACTTCTGTTGTTAAATTTTATTCATAACTTATTATAATGTCAACTATAATAAGTTAGAGTATCTTATTATTTTCTGGCAACATGAACTAAGGGCCGGATTAGTCCTTCATTAGGGATATTTAGCTCATCACTGGAGCTTTGACAAAAATGGAATCAACGTAAAATTTTTGTGATTGATTCCAGTATGGGATTGGTGTATATTGGCTGTCCACGTGATAACCGTCCAACACATTGCTCGGATGGCGGAATTGGTAGACGCAGTGGACTCAAAATCCACCGCCCTTACGGGTGTGCGAGTTCGACTCTCGCTCCGAGCACCATGATTTCAATAGGTTACATCTCCCGCGATGTGGCCTTTTTGTTTTGTCTGAACCTGGGTGTCCAATACAGGTGTCTATCGTCCCAATTTTCCTCAGGCCAGGATACTGTCTTGTATCTATTAAAAACGTTTGTCCTTTCATGACCTGACATCCTCATTGTCTTGAAATAATAATTACCTGTAAGGCTAAAGTTGTTTATGGTACAATGACACAGATCATGGAACGTAAATTTGTCTAGACCTCCCCTCTTGAATGCTGACTCATGGCGTTTGGTCACAATGGAGAGTATTGGTCTGAGAGCCGGCAGACTGTTTTCCTAAATCATCGATCTTCCGGATTTTTAGAGTGATTCTTTGGTTCGATTTTTCGATTTTGGCCAAGGAATATTTCCAGCCCGAGTGGAGAAGCTTTGGCGTAAATTTTTTGTAGGAACTCGAGAAAATTTTCCTGTCCGCACCAGAGCGGGAAGCCCCCAAGCTTTTTGACCTGCGCCCCTGGACTCGTTGGGATGGAAACCTCGGTGGCGTCTGAGTCGCTGCTCTTGACCTGACGCCAAAATAATTCCGGGTCACAAGGGAGTGGTTCCGGTGGGAACAGGGCGCCGGATTCCTGTTCTTGGCCGGCCCCCGTCAGGCATTCATCCAGGGCGATATCATCGGAAACCGATGAAACATCCATTATCCCGAGAAGTTCATCACGATCCATGCCCCTTAACTTGAAAATCAAAAACGGGTCTCTATCGAACTCTTCACCCAGGAGATAATACACGGCAGCTATATGCTTACAGGGATTGGACCAATCAGGGCACGAACAATTGGTCTCAATGTCTTTCAATTTGTCGGGGAAAAGGGTGAGTTCCAATTCTTTGAAAACATCCTCAATGTTCTCCGGCATCTCGCCAGCCAGCAGTTTAGCTATGAAGAAGACCTGACCGGAGAGTGCTGCGGCAATCTTTTCCCATTCAGGTCTTGAGAGGGTTTTTATGTTTATGGTTATAGAATAAGGGGTTTTTCGCGAGCCTTGAACCCTGGCGGTCACTAAACCTTTCGAGATGTCTATGGATGCTACCTGGCCACGACGGGCGTAAGACCTCCCTCGCTGGAGCCTTGCCCCAATTCTGAAACTTTCCAGAACAGAGATCCAACGTTTTGCCCACCAACTCTGTCCGAATGATCCTCGCCCGCTCTGGGATTTGACTCCACCCTTGACTTTGATAGGGACGGAAGGAGTATAGTGACCGTAATAACCCCAGCGACTCATGTTAATCTCCTATAGCTTCTTTTCGAAGTTTCCAGAGTTCTTTCAGATCTTCGTTAGAAAACTCTGTTATCCACCCTTCCCCAGCGCCTACAACTTTGTCCGCGAGTTCTTTCTTGCTTTCAACAATGTCGTCAATCTTCTCTTCAATGGTCCCTGCGCAGACGAACTTGTGAACTTGAACATTTCGAGTCTGGCCGATACGGAAAGCCCTGTCAGTAGCCTGATTCTCTACAGCCGGGTTCCACCATCTGTCAAAGTGGAAAACATGGTTTGACGCTGTCAGGTTGAGACCTGTTCCACCTGCTTTGAGCGATAGAATGAAGATGGCCGGACTGTCTCCGCTGTTCTGAAAACGTTCTATCATACGGTCTCGCTGGGTTCTTTTGACAGCGCCATGAAGGAAAAGGACCTCTCGCCCGAATGTTTCCATCAAATTCTTCTGCAGTAGTTTGCCCATTTCAGCATACTGGCTGAAAACCAATGCCTTTTCATTAACCTCGATGATTTCTTCGAGCATCTCAGTAAGTCGTGACAACTTGCCGGAGCGCCCAGGAATGGAAGAGTTGTCCTTAAGGAACTGGGCCGGGTGGTTGCAAACCTGTTTCAGCTTCGAGAGGGTAGCCAAAACCAGCCCCTTGCGCTGGATACCTTGAGAAGATTTCAGGGCGTCTTCCGTTTCTTTGATCACTGCCGTGTAGAGAGACGCCTGCTCCTTTGTGAGGGGGCACATTACTTTCATCTCAAGTTTTTCAGGAAGGTCCTGAATGATTGATTTGTCTGTCTTTAGTCGCCTGAGAATAAATGGTCCGGTTATGCGTTTGAGTCGTTCAGCGGCTACCTGATTATGTTCAGCCTGAATAGGAACAAAGAATTTTCGTTTGAACTCTGTTTGTTTTCCAAGAAAATCTGGATTTAGAAATTCCATGATGGACCACAAATCGCCTATGTTGTTCTCTACCGGGGTCCCAGTCAGGGCAATTCGATAATTCGCTTTTAAAGATCGAGCCGCCCTGGCCTGTTTGGTTTCAGGGTTTTTAATGTTTTGGGCTTCGTCAAGGACCAAACCCGCCCAATCGACTTCCTGCAAGAACTTGAGATCACGATAAAGGAGCCCATAACTCATGACGACTATCGCATGACTCATGACCTCCCTCTTGAATGCGTCTTCCTTATTCCTGCCAATTCCATGATGAACAAGCACAGGAAGTTCCGGAGTGAATTTAGCAGCCTCCTTTTGCCAGTTGTTGACCACTGTAGTAGGGCACACTAGCAGGACAGGACGATGCTCGTTGTAACATCGATTCCGCTGTATAAGAGCCAAAGTTTGTACAGTTTTACCAAGTCCCATATCATCGGCCAGGCACGCTCCCAATCCCCATTTTGCCAAAAACGCGAGCCACGAAAAACCTCTGGTCTGATAGGGCCTGAGTGTTCCATTGAAGGTAGCGGCTGGAGATATGTGCTCTAATGGCGAATCTCCCTCCAGTTGCTGGAGAAGGGCGCCAACCCAACCTGTAGCAGTAACCCCTTCGAACTCGAATCCAAGAGGCGAATCTTTTGCTCCGACAGACATTTTAATCAGATCACCCACTGTCGTTCTGGATAACCCTTTCTTTTTCCACGAATCAACAGCAGCCTGGATTTCCTCCACCCTGACTTCCACCCATTGTCCACGCAATTGAACCAGCGGAGACTTCAATTTGGCTAGAGCTTTTAATTCAGGGAGGCTTAATTTGACGCCACCGAGGGCGACTTCCCAATCGAATTCAACTATAGCGCCCAGGGACAAGCCACTTGATGCCTTTAATTTGGGGCTTCTTACAGTTGTTCTGAGCGATAGCCCTTCTTTGGTTCCCGACCTGGTCCACCAGCCTGGAAACATGACTGTAAATCCAGACTGTTTAAGCAATACAGCTTTTTCTGTGAGGAATTCGTGCGCGCCAGCGGTATCCAGGGCATACCCATCCGGCTGAGTGGATATAAGGCTTTTCTCGATGTTAGAGCATATACGACCGGCCTGGCCCAAAGATAACAGGAGATACTCCCGAAGGTCGGAAGGGTTTGTGTTAAGCGCTGACAACATCTTGGGCTTGGGTTTCCAGGCGTCCTTAGCTGGGACAATAAGGCTCGGATCACTGCATGACTGAATTAAATAATGGACGCGCCATTTTTCATCGGGGATAACTCGACGATTTTTCGGTATAGCCTCAGTAGGAGCAGGCTCCTCAATTCGGAAACAAAGACGGAATGGAGACGATTCCGCTACTGCTATTGGTCGCTTCCAGTTACGGATTGTTTGCCAGAGCTGATTCAGTTCAGATCTTTGACCGTGGATCGAGCTGTCAGAAGATTGCAACGCATGAAGCCAGGCGTCGTGAACGCTGTCGAAAAGGGCTCCCTTACGAAGGGCTAGACCGGAAAACCGATCGGGGCAAGAGGACCGAACAAGGTGATCTACGGTGCTAAACACAAACCGTTTCACCATGCCGATTGGGTCGGATTGCGGTGGAACCCTCGAGTCTATACTACTGAGAGATCGGGCAACCGGAGGCATACGCTTTGCCAGCGCGGTTAGGCGCTCAGAATCTTCCGCGGAAAATATGGCCCCCCATTGGGCGTGAAACTCTTCATTGTTCCTGATTACTCCGGGAATATAGTGTTGACGGGCAACCATGCTTCCTGCAAATCGCAACGCTTCCGCCCAGTATGCCAGATCATCGCCGATAACCAAACCTTGAGCCAGGATGTGTCGTTGGAAACAGGAACACAGTAAGTCCACCGTCTCGTCGGTTCTGAGTCCGTAACAGGTCACATTCCAGGGAGCTATCTGGAACCTGCGCAGTGAGTTGGAGATGTCCCCGAAAAGAGGACTAGGGACAGGTTTACGTCCTTGTGTAGGAAGCCAGACCAATAATTGACGCAAAAGTTTCTTATTCGGCCTAAAATTCCCCGGCAGCGTCCTGATGACTTCTAGCAGGAGTTTAGAGCCTAAGTCCATGGCATATTGAGTCTGGTCATCGGTCCCAATTTTGGGACCATTTTCAGGAGCTTTCTTCGCTTCAGGAATTTCTCCCGCTTCTCCCCACAAGAAGAGCTGATCTTCTGTGACTCCAGCGTGCAGGACAATCATAAGGAGCGCCCCTTAACGAATAAGATTGCATAGTGTGCAAAGCCACGGCACATATTACCCAACAGCAGTAATTGATCAAATTTTGGGGTAGCATACCCAACCTTGACCTCGATTTCTGCCGATTGGAATATAACGTGTGAAAGTGGCTTAACAAAGGCCTGACAACTAGTCAAGTCCGAAAATTCGGCGCCGGTTTTTTTTAACATTGTGACCTGGAATTTGGCTGAACACTGTTATATCAACTTGCGTTGAGGAGGGGAGTATTGCTGGGATCCTCTAATCACATGATGCTGAATTGCAATTCCAGGCGATCCAAAGACTGAAAAAGTGATTTTTAGAGGCTCCATCGAAAACGATGCAACCTATTTGTTTTTTCTGAACTTAGGTCTCCATACAGGTGTATATCGTTCCGAGTTTCAAGTCTTCCTCCGGCCAGGCTACTGTTTGAAATTCCATTTCTGTAACTGCGTTGTATCTCGTAAAAACGTTTATATTTTTATGACCTGCTCATTAGAAAAGATGTGCTCAAATGATCTCAACCTCTTGCAAGTTACTGCTGTAAAAATCCACCTCGGTTGATCATTGCAACGACATCCAGAGTGAATGCGCAAGCCCGATGAAGGGCAACCGCAGGCATCACACTCCTGGCACGCAGAGTCAACCATGAAAGGCTCTTTTTTGAATAGTGAACCGGGCGAGAGGAGTTCGTTCAGGATCTTTTCTTGTCGTTTGTCTCATCCATGAGCGCCAAAAAAGATCGACTTTTGTCATGAAGTCATATTATAATGTCAACTAAAAGGATCATGGGACCTGTCATCCGATTGTTGGAGGTTCCCATAACTTTTCCCCTGATGTCCTCTTTGGCGGCGTGTGTAATATTAACGAATAACGCTCCAATATAAAAGAGCATTAAATTCTGCGGCCCGTCCATTCCAATTGAAGTGATAAAGCTTTTATCCGCTTCAGTTTGCGAGGCGCATCTCCCGTTGACACTTTCTCAAGCGGCCGACGAACCCCTGTGATTAACCCTGAGTCGAATGGATTGATCTCTATGCAACCAGGAACCATTCCTTCACGGATTCATGTCTTGGCCAAACCGACTGGTTCGGTGTGCAACCTGAATTGCTCTTACTGCTTCTATCTGCGCAAGGAACTACTCTACCCGGGAAGCAACTTTCGCATGAATGAAGAAGTACTTGAAAATTACATATCCCAGTTGATTGAGTCCCACCATGACAGAAAAGTGACTGTTGCCTGGCAAGGCGGCGAACCTACCCTGATGGGCGTCAGTTTCTATCGACGGGCCATCGAATTGCAGGAAAAATATCGCAAACAGGGCATGATTTTCGAGAACACCATGCAGACAAACGGTACCCTGCTCAACGATGAATGGTGCGAGTTCTTTCGCGACAACGGTTTCCTCATCGGTATAAGCCTCGACGGTCCGCGGCAACTTCACGACACATACCGGAGGGACAAAAAAGGTGGACCGACATTTGACAGGGTGATGAACGGTATTCAATTGTTGCAGAAACATGGCGTTGAATACAATGTTCTGGTCACTGTCAACAGAGTAAATGCCGATCACCCACTCCAGGTTTACCGCTTTATTCGCGACCAGGTCGGCGCCACCTGGATGCAGTTCATTCCGTCTATCGAACTTCTAACAGATGCAGCAGTAACCTCACCGTCACAGCGTCCAACCGTGTCGGAGCGCACGGTAAAGCCTGAACAATGGGGAAGTTTTCTGATTGCAACATTCGATGAATGGATTGGCCGAGATGTGGGAAAAATATTTGTGCAAACATTCGAAGCTGCGGTTCGAAGGTGGTTGGGTCTCGGCTCATCAGGTATGTGCATTTTTGATCCCATCTGCGGTCACGGGCTGGCCCTGGAGCATAACGGAGATTTGTATTCTTGCGATCACTTTGTCGAGCCAGGGTTTTTATTGGGCAACATAAATCAGAGCCACATGATTGACATGGTCGGATCCGATCAACAGAAAAAATTTGGCAGAGACAAGCATTATTCGCTCCCGCATTTTTGTCGAGAATGCAGTGTGTACTTTGCATGTCAGGGAGAATGTCCGAAGAACCGATTTCTCTCTACAACGGATGGCGAATACGGATTGAACTACCTGTGCGAAGGTTACAAAGCATTTTTTCATCATATCGACAGACCGCTTCAGATCATGGCCCGGATGATGAGTAGCGGTTTACCGGCAGCACAGGTGATGGAGGTTATGTCTCCCGAAAAAACCCGGCACTCTGTGGCTTTCCCTAAAGTCGGCCGCAACGAGCCCTGCCCTTGCGGTAGTGGTCTGAAGTTCAAGAAATGTCATGGCAGGAGCGATACCAAAAAATCCTGACTATTGTAGTCACACTAAGTCAATGCACGTGGGCGGCTCCAGACAGCAGCCCAGAAAATCACACAACGCTGGAGAAACCTTTATAGGATCGACGCAACAACGTTTAAAGAGACGAGTAAGGAGGGAACATATGGCGCAGCGAGATAAGCCGAATATCCTCGTCATCTGGGGTGACGACATCGGCATAACCAACCTTAGCTGCTACTCGGATGGATTGATGGGGTACCGAACGCCCAACATTGATCGTATCGCTAAGGAGGGCATCCGTTTTACCGACTATTATGGAGAACAGAGTTGCACTGCAGGTCGCGCGGCGTTCATCACAGGCCAAAGTCCCTTTCGCACCGGGTTGACAAAGGTGGGGTTTCCGGGCGCTGACCAGGGACTGCGTGGAGAGGATCCAACAATCGCTGAATTGTTGAAGCCCATGGGCTATGCCACCGGCCAGTTCGGGAAAAATCACTTTGGCGACAAAGATGAATTCCTACCTACGAATCACGGATTCGACGAATTTTTCGGCAACCTCTATCATCTAAACGCAGAAGAGGAGCCGGAGCATCGCGACTATCCACCCGAGAAAGACTTTCCTAACTTTCGCAAGAACTTTGGCCCCCGGGGAGTTCTGCGGAGCTATGCCGATGGGAGAATCGAAGACACCGGTCCATTAACCAGGAAACGGATGGAGACGGTTGATAAGGAGTTTCTCGGCGCTGCGCTCGAATTCATCGACCGTCAGCACAAGTCCGATACTCCATTCTTCTGCTGGTTCAACACTACCTGGATGCACTTTCGGGTGCGACCGCCCAAAGAGATCTTGTGCCAGTCCGGGCGGTGGCAGTCGGAGTACCACGATGTGATGATAGAGCATGACAAGCATGTGGGAGTGCTGCTGGACAAGCTGGATGAATTGGGGATTGCCGAGGACACAATTGTCCTCTACAGCACAGACAACGGCGTTCACATGAACACCTGGCCAGATGGTGGCATGACCCCGTTCCGCAACGAAAAGAACTCCAACTGGGAAGGCGCTTACCGGGTGCCTTCTCTGGCTCGCTGGCCGGGCAAATTTCCATCAGGTATGGTCTCCAACGAAATCATGAGTCACCTGGACTGGTTGCCCACTTTACTGGCAGCGGCAGGAGAGCCGGACATCATAGAAAAGCTTAGGGCTGGCCATCAGGTGGGTAACAAGACATTCAAGACGCATCTCGACGGACACAATTTTCTGCCGTATCTGACGGGTGAAGAAAATAAAGGACCCCGAGAAGGATTTTTCTATTTTTCGGACGATGGCGATTTGACGGCGCTGCGTTACGACAACTGGAAGCTTGTTTTCAAGGAGCAACGAATGGCAGGGACTTGCCAGATCTGGGCGGAGCCATTTGTGTCGTTGCGTGTGCCGAAAATGTTCAATCTGCGGACAGACCCTTTCGAACGCGCAGATATCACATCCAACACATACTGGGACTGGCTCATCGACCACGCGTTCCTGGCTTTACCGGCCCAGAAACTGGTGGGTGATTTCTTGATGACATTCCGGGAGTTCCCTCCTCGCCAAAAGGCGGCCAGTTTCACCATTGACCAGGTGATGGAGAAGCTCCTAACAGGTTACCATGACTGATTCTTTGCCGGGAGTTGGTGGAGGGCTTGATGTTTGCTGATGTTAAATGAAATAGACATGTAGGCGGCGCATCGAAAGTCCACGATCAGCTTTTGCAGAGAAGCGTTTCAGAATAGGCAAGTTCAGAGGCTGGAGATTTCATTTATGGACTATCCAATGTTACTGATGTTGGTCACGGTGACTATCTTCAGCCTCATGCTCTCCATTGGGGTTGGCCACTCTTTTCAGGAACTCACGTTTCTGTGGCATCAACCAGGATTATTGCTTCGGTCGCTTATTGCCGTAACTGTGATGGTTCCTGTTGTGGTGGCCCTCCTGTTATGGGTGTTCGAGCTACCAATGGCTGTATCTACCGGCCTGGCAGTATTGGCCTCGGCGCCGGGCGCCCCGCTGACCTACAAAAGGGCTCAAATGGCCGGCGGTGACCTCGTTTACACCGCCAGCCTGCAGTTAACGCTGGCTTTGTTTGCCGTTGTGATTACACCAGTCATCCTGTCCATTTTCTGTGCTATGTTTGAATTGGGCGTAGGGCGTGTAAGCCCGCTCAAAGTCGCCAGGCAGGTCGCATTAGTCACATTCCTGCCAGTAATCATTGGTCTCATCTTCCAGAGCTTTGCGCCTGGACTGGCTGAAATGATTGCCAAGCCGGTGCGAATACTGGCCAACACTCTTTTCATAGCGCTTTTGATTGTGCTTACCATCCTGCTTGTTCTATCGCCTGAATTCAGAATGGCGCTTAACCTTGGAGGGCTCTCTACTCTGGCTATCATCATAATGGTTTCAGGCTCTCTGGCTATCGGCCACGCTGCAGGCGGCCCCTCCAATGAACGGCGTTCCTCACTCGCTATCTCCAGTGTTGCGCGAAATGTGGGGCTCGCCCTGTTCATCGCCGGACTGTCGGATAGCGGACTGAGCTTTGTTCCAACGCTCTTGACCTACATGATTTTGGGAGCGCTCCTGGCGGCGCCTTATTCAATGTGGCGCAAGCGTCAAATGCCTCAGTTGGAAGGAAGGGTGGGAACATGAGAGAAAATACCCGAGTTCCGGGGCGACTTCGTAATGTTTTTTTGTTGGAGAAGGCATGGATATGCCCAAAGAGCGGAATTGGAATACGCCCCGTCAGGTTTTAGCAAACCCCACAGCTTTACAGCAATCGCACCATCAAAACAGAAGTCAACTGACGTAAGATAAAAAACCTCCATACAGCTCGAAGAGAGCTGCAAGTCTGGTGTCAGGACTCCTGGAATGCGAACATTTCATCCGGACGACGCTCGGGAATGTAATCAAAATGAATTTTGCATTCGTTCCAGTCTTTTGAGACATACAAACTCCATTAATAACTTCCGAATTCACTGACATCGGGTTGTCTGTATACGCATGGACAAATTATATCCTCCTTCGTGCCGCAGTCGGCATGTCAGGAAAGGTGAAAGATTTTTTTTGACGATGCCATGGAGCAGGATAAGCCACCAGTTTTCTTGCTTCGGCAAAATGCCGGACAAACCAGAGGACCACAAATCAATAGGCCCAGTAGGCGAACATCGGAGAGCGAACATTTTCCCTATGAATCAACATGTTCCGATTCAAAAAGGGCGAAACCATAGAATCAATAAGTTAGGCAAATACCCTGTTACAACGTTGGGACACTAGTGAGAAAAACATTATAAAAAGGTCAGGAATTCAAGAACCATGATTGCCCAGTAAACGCTTACAGAAGGTTCCACAATAAAAATGTTCAACATTTCGAGAGAAGAGAAATTGACTGTAATTTTCCTTTGCTGTATCCAGGTACAGATCTTTACTGACGACGCACTCTTCAGAACCGGGAAAAAAGGCGTTCGAGGGTTCCAATTGCAATGAAAACATTCAAATCTTCACCAAAAACAGGCTCCACAGGCCCATCCAGCGAAAATGGCTATGGCTTCCAGTGGGAGACGTCGTGGAGACTTTTTGGTTTGCCCCTGATATGTATAAGCTTCGGCCGCAATTCTTCTGGAAGATCGAGGGTAGCGAAGGGTTGGCTATCGATAGGAAAATTTGCGGTAGGAATGATCGCCATAGGCCAGTTTTCACTGGGCCTGATTTCTATCGGTATTTTGGGGGTAGGTCTTGTCTGCGCAGGTCAAATGGCGTTCGGCGTAGTTTTCGGGTTCGGTCAGGTAGCGACCGGAGTTATGGCCATCGGACAGGTTGTGGTCGGTATGTATGGGCTGGGTCAAATAGGTTGGGCCACCTACATATGGTCTCAGACCTGGACAGACATGGAAGCTGTGTCCATCTTTTCAACCGCTAGAATGATGATTTTGAACGAAGGCGGCATTGGCTTCCAAGAAGTCATCAGGGGTGGTATTGATTGGGGACTTGACGGACTGAAATCACTCCTGAAATGATTGGCGTCCTGTTTCCAGGCTTTTAACACGGTAAAATCCGCCGAGTGTATTCCAAACGAGGAGCCTGCCGGTTCCTCAGGGATTTATCCTCATTTCGGTTTCGGGGGCATTGCCAAATTGCTTAATCCAAAATCTATTCTGATTACCGGAGCGGCCACTGGGTTGGGCGCCGCATTAGCTCGAGTTTACGCAGATAATGGCGTTCACCTGTTCTTGAGTGACATCAATGAGGTCAAACTGGAGGCAGTTTTCGAATCCTGCAAGCTCAGGGGCGCAGATGTCCACACAAAAAAACTTGACGTGACCGACAAAAACGAAATGGAAAGGTGGGTACAGTCCTCGGACGCGATGAGCCCTCTCGAACTGGTAATTGCCAACGCCGGTATATCCCACGGTAATCTGCCCAATGAAGAGACTGCCGATCAGGTCAGGGAAGTTTTCGACGTGAATGTCAACGGTATGCTCAACACCGTTCTTCCTGCCCTACCCTTGCTCAGAAAAAGAAAACGAGGCCAGATAGGAATTTTGGCATCTCTGGCATGCTTTCAGGGGCTTCCTCACTCTCCATCCTATAGCGCTTCCAAAGCAGCTATCAGGATCTATGCCCAGGGGGTTCACGCCCGAGTCAAACGTGAAGGCGTAACGGTCACCGCCATCATCCCGGCTTTCGTGAAGACTCCGATGACAAGTGGCAATCTGTTCGAAATGCCGTGGATGCTCGAAGCCGGTGAAGCAGCGTTTATAATCAGGAAGAAACTGTCTCAGGGAAAGTCGGAGTTTGTATTTCCCTTGCCTTATGCGATACTTTCGAGGGTCATGGAATGCCTTCCAACCTCGATCAAAGCCATGATCACCAAACTCAGATGAGCAGTCTTCAGCCGAACATTTGGTGAGATTTAACCGCTCAAATCTACAACCGTGATCATGTGTCTCCATGAGGTGTAGGCATCCACGTCAACCGCAGAATCGTCACATGAAGGCTCCAACCGTGAAAATTCGCAAACCGATTACTTCGGCCGTGATTGTGCAACGGGTTCCTTCCGCACAGACCGAATGGTTTCTCGAATGGCAGAGAGGAATTGGTATCGAGGCTGAGAAATTCCCTGGTTATCGTGGCGCAGATGTTTATCCACCCCAGGATGAAGAAAAAGAGAATTGGGTTGTGGTGATACACTTCGACAAAGTGGACGATGTTGACATGTGGCTGTCTTCGGAAGTCAGGCGACAGTGGCTCCGGAAACTTGACGATAAAATAGGGCATTTTAACATACAGGTATTGCCCGGCGGTTTTGGCCCCTGGTTCCTGAAGCAGTCCAAAGACTGTAGCTCAATAACCCCTCCGCCATGGAAAATGTTCCTTACTGTTCTGCTCGGGCTCTATCCTACCGTCATGTTACTTACTGTTTTCATTGGGCCATATACCCAGACACTAGGTCTGGCGTGGGGAATGTTAATCGGGAATGTGTTGAGCGTGGCCATTCTCCAATGGGCCGTGTTGCCGGTTCTGGACAAGCTCCTTGCCCGGTGGTTGAACCATGAGCAACTCAACAGAGGTCTTGTTTCGGGACTTGGAGCCTTGATCATACTGATGGTTTTATTGATACTGGCATTTTTATTTCAGAAAATTTCAGAATGAAAGAACAAACCTGATACAGGTTGCCCTAGAGCCGACACCTGCAACTTATTATCTGGAAACTTCGGCCTGGTTGTGTCATACTTGGTCAATCTTTTTCAGGCTTTAAACGATAATAAATATCGTTATTCCCTTACGTTAAACACAGAAACCTGTCCTGATTTTTGTGTGGTCCACTAAAAATCCGTCAATCGCCCAGCGAGAAAAATATGAAGTCTCAAATCGAAGTTTTTGGAGATGTACAGAAACGCATCGACAGGCTATTCATACTGATAGCCTTATTCTGGACAGTTGTGATTGTCGGAGCGTCTTTTTTTCAATATCGCGAAACATACTCATCCGCCCTGGCGATAGCCCGAGCGGGCCTTTTCCACAGCTACTACAAGGAGTTGGTCTTTCGAAACTGGGCTTCCATGCATGGGGGAATATATGTTCCCGTTTCATCGGAGACACCTCCGAATCCATATCTGGCCAAAGTTCCGGAAAGGGATCTGACGACACCCTCCGGAAAAGAGCTGACATTGATGAATGGCGCCTATATGGCACGCCAGGTTCAAGAACTCGGTGACAGGAAATATGGTCAAAAAGGACACACTACAAGTCTGAAACCAATTCGACCGGAAAATGCCCCGGATGATTGGGAAAGACAGGCGCTGAGGGAATTCGAAAGCGGGAGAAAAGAGGCTTTTGGCATTGATCCGATTGGTGATGAGCCTTTTCTACGTCTAATGATGCCACACATAGTCGAACCGGGCTGTCTCAAATGTCACGTAGAGCAGTCCTACAAAGTGGGGGACGTAATTGGAGGCATTAGTGTATCAACACCATGGGAGCCGATCAGGGAAACTCTATTGGGCAACCTGTTTTATGGGATAGCCACCCATAGCGGAATCTGGCTCATGGGAATCTTTGGCCTCTTCTGGAGTCGTGGAAGCGTTCGAAAACAACTCAGTGTCAGAGAAGCGGCCGAGGAAAAATTGGTCAACGCATTCAAACTCCAGCGCCAGTTTCTCGACACCGCCGCCACCGGGATTTTCACAGTTGATACAAATAAAATCGTTACAAGCGTCAACGAGGAATTTACAAGACTGACAGGATTTGAAGAAAACGAAGTTTTGGGAAGACGCTGTGACTACATGTTGACTGATCCTTGCGGAGAATCTTGCAGGTTGTTCGATCCCGGCTCAGATGGGGTGGTATTCCGTCAGCAATGCGCCATAAAGACCAAGACAGGGAACAAACGTATTGTGCTGAAGAACGCCAGCCTCACCAGCAACATGAATGAAGGCGTTATCGGTGGAGTCGAGTCTTTTGTTGATATTTCAGACTTGATAGAGGCTCGTAGCGCCGCTGAAAAGGCAAGTCAGGCAAAAAGTCAGTTTCTGGCCAACATGAGCCATGAGATACGAACTCCAATGAATGGTATCATAGGAATGACCGACCTGGCTTTGGGCACAGACTTGAATGACGAACAGCGTGAATACCTCGAGGCGGTCAAGATTTCTGGCCATTCCTTATTGTCCATCATCAACGACATTCTTGATTTTTCAAAAATTGAGGCTGGAAAACTGGAACTGTTACCAATTGATTTCAGTCTCAGAGACTGCGTTGCAAACACGCTCACTACCCTGGCAGTGATCGCAGACAAGGCAGGATTGGAACTGGTTTACGAGATACCTGTGGAAATTCCGGACGCAGTTAATGGCGACCCGGGGAGGTTAAGACAAATCTTTGTCAATCTGGTTGGAAACGCTATAAAATTCACTCACAAAGGAGAGGTTTCAGTAAGAGCAAAACTGGAAAGTCGCGATGATTCCGGGATGATTCTTCTATTTCTCATAAGCGACACAGGGATAGGCATTTCCAAAGAGAAACAGGCCAGGATATTCGATTCTTTTGAACAGGCAGATGGTTCCACAACCAGGCAATATGGCGGGACCGGATTGGGATTAGCGGTCTCATCTCAACTCATCCAAATGATGGGAGGAGACATATGGGTTGAGAGTGAACCCGGGGTAGGAAGCACGTTTGGATTTTCTGTGCGTTTAGGCATCCAGAAAAATCCCAAAGACCTGCCCTGCTGTTCAGACTCATCCAGTTTCAGGGAAGTTCGGGTTCTGGTAGTGGATGACAATGCCACAAACCGGCGTGTTCTGACTCAAACGCTGCTGAGTTGGAAAATGAGGGCGTCAGCGGTCGATGGCGCATCCGGGGCTATTCAGAAAATGATGGACGCCTACAAAAATGGCGATCCCTTTAAACTAGTCCTGATTGACTACATGATGCCGGAAATGGACGGTTTTGAGTTGGCTGCCAACATCAAGAAGCGCCCCGAACTAAATGATTCCATTCTGATAATGCTGACATCCGCAGGGGAGAGGGGGCACGCGGCCAGGTGTGTTGAACTCGGAATATCAGCCTACCTGATGAAACCGGTAAGACAGTCTGATCTATTCCAGGTTGTCTGTTCGTTCATGCAGGAAACCAACATTGAACAAGGCCCCAGGCCGCTGATAACACGTCATGTGATAAGAGAGAATAAACGTCGGCTTGAGATTCTCCTTGCCGAGGACAATCCGGTCAATCAAAAGCTTGCCTGTAAATTGCTCCAGAACATGGGACACAGAATCACCATTGCCCAGAATGGAAGAGAGGCTCTCGAGGCTTTTGAGAAAAACAGGTTCGATGTTATATTTATGGATATTCAGATGCCGGACATGGATGGACTTGAAGCCACCGCGGCCATTAGAAGCCACGAGAAGGACAGTGATTCCGGTCACATCCCTATAATTGCCATGACGGCCCACGCCATGACAGGTGATCGCGAGAGGTGTCTGGAGTCAGGAATGGACGGATACGTTTCCAAACCCATAAATGTAAGCGAACTGACTCAAGTGATTGAAAACCTACAGCTAAACGCAAAAGACAGCAAGTAGGAAAAACGAATTTGGCCCCCGAATAAAAATGAAAAGAGGAACATCATGCGAATTAGAAATCTGGCCATTTTCATCCTGACAGTCTTCACTGTAACCGTTTCAGCGGCGGCATTTGCTGGGGATTCCACAGTGATCCGATTGCCCGAACCAAAAATCGACAAAAATGTATCCTTTGCGGATGTCCTGAAAAACCGGAAAACTTCCCGTGAATACGGCCCAGGAAACCTGACCGGCCAGACTTTATCCAACCTTTTGTGGACATCATGGGGTATAAACCGTCCCGAATCAGGCAGACGCACGGCGCCGTCAGCTCTTAACAAACAGGAAATCGATGTTTATGTCACTACATCCGAAGGATCTTATGTCTATGATGCAAAGGCCCATTCTCTCGTGCAGGTGTCTTCAGGAGACATACGCACATTGACCGGTAAACAGTCATACTTCAAGGACGCGGCGATCAATCTGGTCTTCGTAGCTGACTTATCCAGAATGGACGGCGGAGATGAAGGGCAGAAATTGCTTCTCGCATCCATGGACACAGGATTCATTTCTCAAAACGCCTACCTGTTCTGCGCAGCGGAAGGCCTGGCCACTGTCTATCGAGTCTCAATAGACAAGCCAGCTCTGGCCGAAGCCCTAAAACTGAAACCAGATCAGCGGATCATAGGGGCTCAGACAGTAGGGCTACCAAAACAAAAATGATGACGCGCCAACAGGCCCAAATTATGGCATCTCCATAATTTGTGCCCACAACGCAACTCATATGCCGACCTTCAGTAAAGAGAGTTCCTGCGCCTCAGCGTGTCGAAAATCTGTTCGGCCCTCTCTTCTTCGGCTTCCACCCAGACAAGTAACTGACCGGTTTCAAAATTGCACCCGAATTCATTTTCAAGAGCCTTCAGATAATCACCGTTAATTTTTGCCGGATCAATGCCTAAGGACGCAATCACTGCGCCGTGACGCCTGGCTCCATTCTCTTTGTGCGAAAAGAACATACTATGCACCTGCTAAAGACCACCATGATCTCAAAATATCTTTCTTTTTTTTGTGACTTTTACTTTTTTCGCGATTTTACTGACCCTCTGACCGGGTTCATTCATCTCACATGTCTCTCGGAGTGAATAATCTCTGAGAGAAAGTCCATCTGCTATTGACTGGATGCAACTAATGGGCCAGCAAACTTGAAACCGCCCATTTTCGAGTTATTACTTGATTCGGAGACGAATGTCGCTTTCACGAAGAAATTTCCAGGCCCCTTTTTATTACCAAATAGTAGGATCATGGATTACTTCATACCATTTTGTAGCATTAATCTCACTGCCTTTCAGCCAGTGGGAAGCGCCTGGCAAAATGGCCCCATAGCGAAGTGACGGGAACTTTTCAGTAATGCTCTAGGCGAGTTGCTTTATGGGTATGCATTTTTGTAGTAAAAATTAGGATTTAGTTTTGGTCAATCCCCCCAAACACAGTGACGATCACTAATCTCTGAGAATCTTTTATAACCCGGAAGAGAAGATCAGGGCATCCATTCGCTCCATAAGATCAGCAATCATTCATTCAGCCAACGATAATTTTCTTGCGAGATTCTCCCTTTTCCAAGTCTTCGAACCTGCTCTCACCTATTACAGAAAATGAGTGGCCTATGAATTTATCGGTGTTTATCGGGCCACCACGCCCAATATCTATCGAAAAGGCAACCACCCATTTGAGCAAATCCAACTTCTTTTTGAAAACATCAGCCCAGCTCTCCTGATTGCCGAAAGCCACATGATGCATATAGAACTGATATGATATTAAGCTTTTATTGCGCGTATGAGAAGGTTTATCATCTGTTCGGTGCCGGCAATGGTTGTTTTCTTGGAAAGCATCATTCTCGCCAAAGCCTCGTGCTCAAAAACTCCCTGGACGAGATGGAGGTAATAATTGATCTGGAAATCTTTCCTGAAGTGGCCGCTATGACGACCTGCCTCGACCGTGCGCCTGATAAGCTTCCAGAACCTCCTGGTGTTAAGGTATTCCTGGGATTCATAAAACTTCGGGTTCCGGTAGAGTTCCAATATCAGAACACGGGTTTCCCATTCGCGTATCTGGAAATCCAGAGCCCATCTTCGCAACAGGTACTGTAATTGCTCACATGGGTTCAACTCGCCTGAAAAAACCCTTTCCAGTTCATCCGCCAACTCGATGAACCAGTTGCCCAGCACTGAGAGAAGCAACTGTTCTTTAGATCTGAAGTACTGATAAATCGACGCTTCAGCTATTCCCGCCTTTCCGGCTATTTCTGAGATCGTGGCGCCACCGTAGCCTTTCTTTCCAAAAACTTCCGACGCTACTTCCATTATGGCCCGTTTGCGTAATTCGCCTCGCGACAACTCGTCGCCGGCCTCTCCGGACAAATTCTGGTCATTCTTCCAGATAGCGGCTTTTATTAGCGAACAAAGAGCGTCAGCGGCTTCATTGGGATCATAGGCCTCGTCGAAAAAAAGCCAGTGTAAAACAATGCTGTCAATGGCGCCGAATATCATTTCCAGGACAAGGATGACCTCAACATCCTCATCCACCTCACCGTCACGTACCCCCTCCCGTATGGCGTCAATGGCAAAGGCGCTGTATTTGCGGATCATCTCATATGCTGAGGATTCATAAAAAACAGGTAATGTTCTAAGTTCCCGTAAGAGAATCGATGTGTAGTTTTTGTTGACCGAAAGATCTCTGAGCTGATGCCACAAAAGTTTCCTGATCTTGGGCTCTGATCCCTTCATTCCCTGCAGATGCTCTGTTATACCTCCGAGCGTGTGGCTCAAATGCCTCTCAGGTATTGTAACAACGAGGTTTTCCTTGTTCCTGTAATACTGGTAAATAGAGGCCTCGTGAACACCACAGTCCGCGGAAATATCAGCAATGGTCGTGTCATGAAAACCCTTTGATGCGAATATGCGCTCGGCAGACTCAAGTATCAATCTTCTCTTTCTGTCCGCCAGGGGGCTTGTTCTCTTGGTGGTGGACGCCGTTTTATCAGCATTTTCAGGCGATCCGGTCAATTCCATCATGATCTCCGGGACTTCCGCGCTAGAACAATTGTGACTCCGATAAAAACCGAATACCACCCACATCATTCATAGTCAAGGACTTTCTCCGATTCTCACCTCTACTGATCAATCACCACCCAAGATTTTTCCGGACACCTGGATCAAATCAGACTTGACAACAAAACACTTCTTGTGTGTTTATAGCCGGTTATTATCACTCAACCGAAAAAATCCTGGATCAGGAAACATTTCCCAACAATGCCTGTGATCAGTTTTGTTGATTGCCGATTAAATTTTCTTGACATGAATTACATATAAGTTATATTCACAATAGTGCTATTACCAAATGCAAATCAAGTTACGACTGAAGATTTTGATTCAGTTGCCTTGTAATCATGTATGGTGGATAATAGGCTATCGAGAGTTCTTGACCCGGTTTAACCAGGGCTAGTAATTAACAGACACATGATTGGACGGCCTTCCGACAAAAGGCGTCAAGCTCTTTTACAGAGGGCTCACACAAGAGTACAGCAAGTCGATTTAAGGGGTAAGCAAGATGAGGTACGCGGAGACTGGCTTTAATCTGGAAATTGATTTAACCCGAGGAAGCATTGAGAGGGTAGCTACGGACCCACGACTCACGGAACTTCATCTCGGGGGTTTAGGCACAAGCTCGAAGATACTCTGGGATAGGGTTCCGCCCGAAACTGACCCCTTTTCTCCCGAAAATCTCCTTATTTTCTCCACAGGTCTTTTCAACGGCACCACGGCTACCGGGGCAAACCGGACTATAGTGACCGCCTATTCTCCGCAGACTTTACTGATGGGATATTCAATGATGGGCGGATTCTGGGGGCCGGAGCTAAAATACGCCGGGTACGACAAAATCATATTCAGGGGCAAATCCCCTTCTCTGGTTTATATATGGATTCACAATGACAAGGTAGAAATTCGTGACGCATCCCATTTAAAGGGAAAGGGTTCCGTAGAGACATCGGAAATACTCAAGAGGGAGCTCAATGACCCTAATGTCCAGGTGGCGTCGATTGGGTTGGCCGGAGAAAACAAGGTTTATATGGCATCCATTGAGCACGGCAGATCCAGTGCGAGCCGTCTCGGTTTGGGGGCTGTTATGGGCGATAAGGGAATCAAGGCTATCGCCGTTCGAGGAACCAAGGATGTGAGTGTCGCACGCCCGGCAGAATTTATGAAGCTTTGCAATGATGTGCTGAGGTACATAAAAGTCAGGGAAGAAAAGCCCGTCCCTGGTGTCATGCCCATATTGGCCGGCTTGGGGTCTCCCCAGGAAATGAAGCTCGTCGATGAAGAATGGCATACCCAGAATTTCATGTGGGGGAACGCCAGAGAAAGGAAACGGGATTTCTGGAACGCGGAAATAGAGGAGAAATGGCGTGAGACTCAGGAGACCGTCCGTAAGAGGCTAATAAGCTGCTACAATTGCCCCATGAAATGTGGCGCCACTATCGCGGTGCCCGGCCTGTCTACATACATGATGAAATGCTTTTCAAAGCTGACATATACGATGGCTGCCTATTCGGACCTTGATTTTGGCTTTAGAATTGCACAGAGAGCGACTGAATACGGTGTCGATGGTTTCTCCACCCCGCAGGTCATGGCATTCGGTTTTGAGTTGCTTGAGGCGGGGATATTGTCCCAAAAGGATTTTGAAGGCTGTCCATCCGATAACGAAGGAAAATTTTACTGGATGCTGGACAGGATCGTGCGTAGAGAGGGCATTGGGGACATTCTTGCCAATGGAACTCACTGGGCAGCGGAACAAATAGGTAATGGGGCTCACGATTACGCCCACAACAACATAAAGAAACATGAGCAACTTCCTCTCAAACTGGGAATGCTCAATCCTGTTTACTACCTCATGTATTGCACGGGTGAAAAAATAAACATCACACAGATTGAAGGTCAGTTTCCTCAAGCTCCTTTTGCCACAATGGAGGAGAGAGAAGATTTCGTAAAAGACTGGATACACGTTCCCGACGAAAAGTTCAAACAATACCTCATGGACTGGGAATTCAGAGGCGAGAGATCAAATCCGTATTATCCGACTGTAGACATGTCCGTTGATATCGTGGATTGGCAAGAGATGATGCATTATGTCGATGATGCGTTGGGTATGTGCGCAGGATTGTCGTCCTTCCCTCTAAAACCGCCATATCACATACATAATTATCCTCTTCTGATTTCTTCCGCCCTGGGTATCGACCTGGATGAAGAAGGCCTGAAGAAGATCTATCGCAGAAATCGCACTCTGCTCAGGGCCATAAATGTGAGGAGAGGTTTGAGGCGGTCAGATGAGAAGCCACCGGAAAATCACTGGAAGAAGAGATTTCCCGAACTGGAGACACAATTGCTGGATGCTTATTACAAGTTCAAAGGCTGGAACGACGATGGTATCCCGACTGAAAAGACTTTACGCGAATTAAATCTGGACTACATAGCAGATGATTTCCTTAAACGGGGAATATTGACCGATGGAGAAGAATCCCCTTCACAAGAAGCTTCCTTGGAAGCGTCAAATAAACAAAGTTAAGTGGTGGTAACCGTCATGGGCGAGAAAAAAACAAAGATCGTTAAGACAATTAAAATCGACGTTGACAAGTGCAACGGTTGCCGAGCCTGCGAGGTTGCGTGTTCAGCATTTCATGCCTCGCCGAAGTATAGCAGCAACAATCCGGCCCGGTCTCGAATCAGGCTTGTAAGGGAGCCACTGACCGACGTCTATCTTCCAGTCTATGCCGGCGAAGAAGCCAAAGCCGAATGTATGGGACGCGGCCAGTATATCATTGACGGAAAAGAATATTCCGAATGTGATTTCTGCCGTTCGGCCTGTCCATCAAGAAATATTTTCAAGGAGCCGGATTCAGGCCTACCGCTCAAGTGTGACATGTGTGAGGACAACACTCCTGGAGAAAAGCCGCTGTGTGTTCAATGGTGTCTGGCCGAAGCCCTGATTTACGAAGAAAGAGAAGAGGAAGTTGAGGAAGAAGCCCCAGAAGTAAAGGCCGAGGCTGTTCAGATAGGGCTAGAGTCCATGATAGACAAGTATGGCTTCCAGAAAGTCATGGATACCTTTTCCCGCCTGTCGGTTTCCAAGAAGAGCTGACAAGGCTACAAAAAAGAAAAGGAAATAAAGCAGTGGACATTGTAACTCCCTATAAAGAGATCATAGATGTAATAAAGGCCAGCGGCGGAGACGCTTTCAAGAGATGCTTCCAGTGCGGACTTTGCGATTCCGTCTGCCCATGGAACAGAGTCAGGGATTTTAGCATGCGCAAGCTGGTCCGGGAAGCCACATTCGGAATGACCGACATTGAAAGCGAAGAGATGTGGCTTTGCACGACTTGCGGACGATGCCCGCAGCAATGCCCCAGAGATGTCAGGCAAATAGATTCCGGGGTCGCCCTGAGGCGCATTGCTAATGAATATGGCGTTTATCCTCCGTCAGTCAAAGCCATCAAGACGGTAAACGCGTTCCTGGTTGGTGAGGGTAATCCCTTTGGAGAAGACAAGACCAAGAGATCGGCATGGGCTGAGGGGTTGTCCATACCCGAGTTCACGGAGGATATGGAGCTTCTTTACTTCCCGGGTTGCTACCCCTGTTTTGACCCGAGATTGAAAAAGGTTGCCCGAGCCACCGCCGCCATCCTGAAAAAGGCCGGCGTTGAATTCGGTATCCTCGGATCAAAGGAAAACTGCTGTGGAGAGAGCATCAGAAAAACAGGGGACGAGGAACTCTTTAAAAGACTGGCCAAAGAGAACATAAAGACCTTCATTGATCATGGAGTCAAGAAAATCCTGGTCAGCTCACCTCATTGCTACCACACTTTTAAAAACGAATATCCCGACTTCAGAGTCAATTTTGAAATAGTGCACATCTCCCAGTTCCTGATGGACCTGATTAGCGAAGGACGACTTGAGATCAAAAAAGAGTTCCCCAAGAAAGTGGCCTACCACGATCCCTGCTACTTGGGCAGACACAACGGAATCTATGATGAGCCTCGTGGCGTCTTAAAGAGCGTACCGGGCCTGGAACTGGTCGAGCTTGCCGACTCACGATCCGACAGCCTTTGCTGTGGTGGTGGTGGCGGCAGGGTCTGGATGGAGACGGTGAAAGGCCAGAGATTCTGCGATCTAAGGATAGATCAGTCTCTTGATGGCGGCGCCGAAATATTAGCGACCGCATGTCCATACTGCATTACCATGCTGGAAGATAGCAGGGTAACAATGAACATGTCGGAAAGAA
>CAYNZA010000026.1:1981-29014 GCA_964401595.1 uncultured Desulfomonile sp. | reverse complement strand
AGACAATAATGCGGGCTGCTATTAGCTCACTGTTCAGGTTCTTTTTGACCGGAATCGCTACCTTGCTTCCATTAATAGTAACTATTTTTGTGGTGAGCTGGATGGTCAAGATAGCTGACGCCTATGTCGGCCCCAGCAGCCCATTCGGACATTTTCTGGCCACGATAGTCAACCCCGAATACAAAATACCCGGATATTTTGGCGGATATCTTGTCGTGGTTCTTCTCATAATCATTCTGGGGGTTTTGGTGACAAGGGCCACGGTTGCAAAATTGCACAAGGCCATAAGGGGAATAATGTCACGGATCCCGCTCGTGGGTAAAATCTATTCCGCCGTGGATCAGGCCGTTGATCTTTTTGGCCAAAAAGGAAACTCGGGATTGGAGAAATTTGGCGGAGTCGGACAGGTTCGCTTTGGAAACGTTACGGCTTTGTGTCTTCTGACGTCAGGGGAACACTACATCATGGCGGACGGAAAAGAGCATGTTCTTGTATTCATCCCAAACTCACCCATACCTGCCACAGGTTTTAATGTATTGGTCCCACTCGAAGATTTTGCCCCCCTGGACATGCCTATAGAGGATCTCTTGAAACTTCTGATGTCGCTGGGATTGCTCGGTCCCCAGGCCTTGTCTTCCAGAATTTCAGAATTCTCTGTTCCTGCAATTTCAAATGAAAAACCGGTAAAATAATCAAAAGTCTTTTGGTAAAGCCTCATTTTGTGTATTATCCGGACTCCTCGCCCGCCAATTACGGGAGCGAGCATGGGAGTCTTGATGAAATTGAACCGAAAACTCCTTCTCGTTTCGTTGCTTTATTTCGCTGAAGGGTTTCCTTTTGGAATAATCGAACAGACTTTTCCGGTATATTTCAGGATTAATGGGATGAGCCTTGTAGACATGGGGCTGCTGAGTCTGGTCGGCATTCCCTACGCCCTGAAATTTCTCTGGGCTCCGGCTATCGATTTTGTTGGCGCCAGGCGTCACTGGATATCGGCAGCACAACTACTAATGGCCGCCTCAATTATTGTTCTGTTACCACTGGATCCAGCCACTCCCACCACTCTATTCTGGGTGATGCTGGTAACATTCGCCGTTCTTTCCGCCAGTCAGGATATCGCAATAGACGCTTATACGATTGAATTGCTGAACGCATCCGAGATGGGGATGGCCAACGGTTTCAGGCAGGCAGCCTATAGGGTGGCTCTCGTGCTGTCGGGTGGCTTGTTCATTGCCTTAGGCGGGTGGATGGGATGGAAATTTACTTACTTTATGGCTGCAGGAGTTCTGGCGGTCTGCGGCTTGATCTCTTTGTATCTGCCACATATTGAGGTTCAAAGACCAAGATTCTCCATGAACTCTCTAGTAGCCCCAATTCAGGATTTGTTGAAAAGACCCGGGGTGATTCAGGTAGCCTGCTTCATATTGCTGTTCAAACTTGGAGACCTGGCTATCGGACCGATGGTAAGACCATTCTGGCTGGATCAGGGGCTTACTACAACGGAAATAGGATTGATCACAGGAACAATAGGAGTGTTTGCAGGGATAGCCGGAGCGCTTGCAGGGGGAGTGTATATTACGCGTCGCGGCATATACCGTGGGTTATGGGTTCTAGGTTTATGGCAATCCCTGAGCAATCTGTCTTACTCTTTTGTCGCTGCCAATCCTGGGTTTGGGGCTTACGGTATATACATGGCCTCCTTTTTTGAATCATTTTGCGGTGGATTGGGGACATCGGCTTTTCTCGCTTTTCTGATGAGCATCTGCAAGAAAGAATTTTCAGCTACCCAGTACGCCTTGTTGTCTGCTCTCTTCAGGATTTCCGGCACAATTGCGGCCTCATCGAGTGGCTGGGTAACCCAGGATATCGGCTACGCGTATTATTTCACCTGGACATTCATCCTTTCTATCCCGGCCTTTTTGTTCATTCCCTACACTAGGGCCTGGATACCTGATGAAGCCAAAATAGCACCGTCATAATTCTTGCGTCACCAAAATGATCTGAACAATTTTTTTCCTGAGTCTTTTAGCCGAGGTGTCGCAGTCCCTCACCTATGGGCAAACGGCTGACCCGTATGGCCGGGGGCAAGGCGGCAACCAGGCCCACACCCAGGGAAACAGCCAGGATAAGCGCAACAGTATTGTTGCTCACCTCGAAAACCGGCAAAAAAGACTTCAGTTGGGCCTGAAACAGGGCTCCACCCGGAAAAGTCATGGCAGTTCCTAGAAAGCCCCCAGCTAGCGCCAGAGCGACCGATTCACCGCATATAAGACAAAAAATGAATAACGGGCCGAACCCCAGTGTTTTCAACACCGCAAACTCTGCGGATCGCTCCCGGGCTGTCATGGCCATGGTATTGGCCAAAACTATCAGGATGATTCCTATGACCACGAATGATATTATTTGTACAGCGCCTATTATCGCCTCCGTCATGGAAACAAAACCCATCTGGAAAGCCTTTTCAGTCTCTGTCAGAGTCTCCGCCAGGGAATTTTTGAACAGAGTATCAACTTCCTGAGCTATTTCAGGGGCCTTGTCAGGATCTTTAACTTTTATCATGTACCAGCCTGCCTTGTTGGCCCTATCGGGTGAGCTTTTTTTTAACGCTTCGTTCAGAAAATCATAACGAAAGAAAAATGCGGACTCATCGGTATTTTTTTGAGTTCCTTTGTATATTCCGGCTAGCACAAGCTCTATTTTTCCAGGATATATGGTCCCTTCCAGTGGAATGACATCCCCTATTTTCCAGCCGAACCTATCCACCAGGCTTTGCCCGGCTATTGCAGAATTTCGGTCTTTCTCGAACACTTTTTTTTCTTCTGAAGTCAGCAAGAACTCAGGGTACATATCCAGGTATTCCAGGCCGTTGATTGCAAATTGGGCAAAAAAATTCTTCTTGTCTTTGTAAACCCCGCCATACCAAAGCCCGTAGCCTACCCCACTAACTCCACTAACCTGGGATATTTTGTTGCGGTAGGACAGTGGCAGGGAGTAAATCAGGGATATTTTGTTTCTTGTAACCAGACGATTGACCGATGATGTCTCAACCCCGATATACCAGGCTCCTATAAGGGTCCTCAAAATTCCAAAAGCCAACATGGCTATTGCCACCCCCAGGAGAGTCAGTCCTGATCTTAATCTGCTTCTGAATACATTTCTCAATATCAGTTTAAACAAATTCTTTTTCGCTCATCAGGTTGGCGTTTGTCTAAGTGTTTGCGGCAAATAGTTTCTCCAGACCTTCCAGTTCATTCAGGGCCTCAGAAATTTGACTGAGATTCACATCGACCGATTTTGTGACCCGTTTGGAACAATCCTCCAGAGAATTGTGAAAATCTTTCAGCACAAGTTCAGCCAGTTTGGAAGACCTCTTCTTAATTTTCCTGATTCGCCTGCTCGCAAGCCAAACTATTATGCCCGATTCGATCACCATCAGACTCAGAAGCGAAGAAAGGCCCTGAGGACTGAAAATTTCAGACGCCAGTATTATTAGTCCCCACAGAACCCACCAAGCATCGACTTCACGGAATAATCCATAGACATATTCATTCGTAAATAATTTTACTACCAACAATGCAACCGGCAAAAGAAGGAAAAACATTTGAGAGACCCGCAAAAAAAAAGAACTGATTCTATTTTGAGCCGTATCCAGGATTTTTATCAGGTTCTTAACGCTTTGGTCTGCCGATTCACTTGCCATGAAGGCCAAATTGTCAGACACATTTTCAGAAATCGTTTCAGACAAACCAAGTAAGGACTCGGAATCGATTCTTCCATGAATTCGGCGCATATTGTTTATGAATGGTTCCCCGAGACTGAACAAGGTTTTTTTAAGATCAGACATGACACCATCGGGTAAAACAGATTCATTTTTGTTCAAACGCGGTTTGAACATTTTCATGGCAAAGTGAATCGATGTGAGCGACTTGTCGTCAACTGCCATTAAATGAAAAATATCTGAGGAAATCTTTTTTCTCGTGAACTCGTCATAGTTAAATGAATCCGGGCCAGGGTCCACTTTCCTGAAATCAAGGATGCGTTGAATTGTTCGGCGCTTCACATCCGGTTGCGCTTTCGTGAGGACCTCTTGAAAAAGAATCGTTGACTGCCTGTAGAGGTTCAGGAACTTTATGCTTTGAACCTCTTTGGCCTTACGGTTGGCCATGATGAATTCCCTCAACCCTGAGAATTCATTGTCAAGAAATTGGTCTTTCGACAAACCTGAAAACTCCCAGTAACTAGAAACAGAAAAGATCCTTGGATTAGTTATTCCTGTCTGCGCTTTGAGCTGAAACACAAAATGACCCAACGCCTCTTTTAGTTTCGAGTGCCTGTCAGTTGAACCTTCATCAATCAATTGGTCGGATTTGTTGAACACAAAACTGAAGTTGTTCTGGTGAGAGTGGCAGTTTTTGACGAAATCAAAGAAAGACGCATCTGCATATTTTTCTGGACTGACAACCCATATTGCCATGTCCAGTATCGGCATTAATTCAAGGACAGTTTTCTGGTTAGTGCGGTCATAACTATCAAAATCAGGCATGTCAATCAATACAATGTGTTTGATGGAATCAATCAGGTGGATAGCGTCCGGATGTTTGAACAAGGAACTCGGCCTATCAAATGAAATGTCTTGATCCCGGTGTCTATATATTACCGCTCGGTCGGTAAAAGGACGTCGGTCGGAAGAATGTGATATTTCTTCTCCCGCCAAAGCATTGATCAAGGTGGATTTGCCAACACCTGTGCCGCCGATTAATCCTATGACAATTGAAGAGCCTGAGCGCCGGGATTTTTCAAGCATGTCCCTAGCCTCTTCCTTATATTCCCTGATCATAGGTTCATTCAAGAGATGACTTGCATCATGCTCCAGAAATTTCACAAGTTTCTCCAAAACCAAGGTCAGGTTCAAGCAATCCGCAATTGTACCAAGCTGTTGCTTTTGAGATGAAGGCTTTGAATGGAGTGTCTCAGTCAAGATGTTGGGTGAAGCCACCTGAAAATTATCAGGCGGCCCGAATATAGAAATGAGTTCGTTACCAGGGAATTTTTACCACTTCAGAATCCTTGCACTCGGCGTCCAGAGGTCTGAGCCACGGAAGCCACACAGGAATTGGTTTCAAAGACAAACACGGCGCCTTAAATTCAAAAGCCTGACTGCATCCCGGCAGGCACACTGAGAAAGTTCCAAGACTGACCCATGGCAAAACATGGAATTCTGTTTTGACCAAAGTCGGCCAGACGGGAATATCGAAAGGTATGGCTATCGAACCAATCGTTTCAGGTGGCGGAGGCTTATCTGGCAGACAGGGTCGTGGCGCAAAGTTACCTGACATACAAACCGATGGCGCCATAATTAACACCATAATCAATATGGAAAAGGCTTTTTTCAACCTGATCATCCTTTTCTCCTAACCAGGCGAGCCTGATGTAAGCTCATGATGTAATTTTTCAGTTATACCGATACACCCGCACCTTAACATGCTGAGCTACATAAAGTCAAATACGCCCGTTTTGACTAAAAGCTGACTTTTTCAGGAATTTAAGGCCTCCCTGAAAATTTCGCAGCTTCGGTCAATGTTTCACCTGAACGCAGAAGATCGACGAGCTAGCGCTTCGTCGATCTTCTGGAAATCCTTTTCAGGGTTCAGGCTGCCACTGCGCGGCGCCGTAAAAATCCTGGGTGTAAAACTAAACCTTTTTCTCCAATAGCGCTGCATGCGCCGCCGCTAGCCTGGCTATAGGAACACGGGGGCCTGAACACGAAACATAGTTCAGACCTACATTATGGCAGAATTTGATCGAAGCCGGATGACCACCATGCTCGCCACATATTCCGATCTTCAAATTCGGATTGGCGGTTCTACCCGAATTCACGGCCATCTTCATTAAAGCCCCCACACCAACGGTGTCCAGTGACTCAAATGGATTAGCCGGCAGCAACCCTGCTTCCTGATAGAAGGGCAGAAACTTGTTTTCCGCGTCCTCACGGCTAAAAGAGAAGGCTGCCTGGGTAAGGTCGTTTGTTCCAAATGAGAAGAACTCCGCCACTCCGGCAATGCTTTCAGCAGTTACACAGGCCCTCACAACTTCTATCATGGAACCGAACTTGAATTTCAGTTTGATGTTTTGAGAAGATTCAATTTCAGCCTGAATTTCATCCACATAATTTTTTACCCAACGAAGCTCTTTGTGAGAACAGACCTGTGGAACCATGATTTCAGGGTAAACATCGACCCCTTCCCTGATACATTCCGCAGTAGCTTCAAGTATTGCCTGAATCTGCATCTGGTAGATTTCAGGATATGTTATGCCCAGACGCACTCCTCTGTGACCCAGCATCGGGTTTATCTCTCGAAGCGTTCGAACTCTCTGAAGCATGAGTTTTCTTTTTGCCAGAGCCTTTTCAACCGTGACGGGATCAAGGGCTGAGAGGTTGAGGGGCAACTGTGAAAGTCCCTCCAGGTAATGGGAATGGGCGTCCACATCTACGAGGCGAACGGCGTCCAACAGGTCTTGGGCCGCTTTTTGTATGGAACTCAATTTCTTCAGTTCTTCGAGCTGCTTGATTAGATCATTTTCTGTCGGCAGGAATTCATGAATAGGGGGATCCAATAAACGAATCGTTACCGGATATGGTGACATTGCTATCAATATGGCCTTGAAGTCGGACCTCTGAATTGGAAGCAATTTGGCGAGAGCCTTTTTACGGTCCTCAGATGTCTCTGCCAGTATCATGTCTACCACCTTGGGTAAACGTTCGGCCGCATTGAACATGCGCTCGGTTCTGCAAAGACCTATTCCAAGGGCCCCGTAAGTCCTGGCCTTTTCGGCATCTTCCGGAGTATCGGCGTTTGCCATGACTCCCAGACGAGCCAGATTGTCCGCCCAGGCAAGCAATATGTTCAGATGTTCGCTGAATTCGGGCTCGATTGTTGGGATCTCTCCGAGGTAAACATTTCCAGTGCCACCATCGATGGTAATGACATCGCCTTCGTGGATGACCTTGTCACCAACAATGGCAAGCCTCTGTTCAGTCTGGACCACAATGCCTTCTGCGCCAGCCACGCAAGGTTTTCCCATTCCACGAGCCACTACGGCGGCGTGAGAAGTCTTGCCTCCACGGCTTGTCAATATTCCCTGAGACGCAAAGAATCCGTGGATGTCTTCAGGCTTGGTTTCTTCCCTTACAAGAATGACCTTTTCTCCCTGACGACCTTCTGTTTCGGCTCGGTCCGCGTCAAAAATACATTTACCAGAGGCTGCTCCGGGGGAAGCCGGCAAACCTGTTGCGAGAGGAGTAGCTTCAAAACTTGGGTCCAACCCGGGATAAAGCAGTTGTTCCAGGTGTTCCGGGTTTATCCTCAATAGGGACTCTTCCTTGGTAAGCAAATTTTCAGCAACCATGTCAACCGATGAGCGGACCATGGCCTGTGCGTTCATCTTTCCGTTTCTGGTCTGCAAACAGAACAAGATGCCTTTTTCGATTGTGAACTCGAAATCCTGAACCTCACGATAGTGTTTTTCAAGCTTGTCACGCAACTCTTCCAATTGCTTGTAGAGTGAGGGCATCTCCTGGGACATCGCCTGGATAGGTTTGGGAGTCCTGATTCCGGCAACCACGTCTTCGCCCTGAGCGTTGACCAGGTACTCTCCAAACATCACATTTTCCCCTGTGGCCGGGTCCCTGGTAAAGCCAACGCCGGTGCCACTATCGTTGCCCATGTTGCCAAACACCATGGCCACGATGTTTACCGCCGTTCCATTGGCCATGTCCGTCGTGATGTTAAATTCCCTGCGATAATCGACGGCTCTTTTTCCGCTCCAGGAATTGAAAACAGCTTTTATGGCAATGTTTAACTGGTCATACACATCTTCAGGGAATGGCCTGAACGTTTGCTCGTAAACAACATTAAGAAACAGTTCACTGATTTCTTTTAAGTCTTCCGTGGTCAAATCCACGTCTGATATGGCGCCCGTCTTAACTTTTACGGCCTCCAGAGTTTCATCAAAATACTGGTCCGGTATACCCATGGCTATCTTGCCGAAAAGCTGAATGAATCGTCGATATGCGTCATAACCGAAACGTTCGTTGCCGGTTTGAGCAATCAAACCATGGAGAGTGTTCGAGTTTAAGCCAAGGTTCAGGATTGTGTCCATCATGCCGGGCATGGACATGGCCGATCCTGATCGAACTGAAACCAGCAAAGGATTGTCCGGATCTCCAAAAGTCTTACCCGTCTCCTTTTCCAGTTCCTTCATGTGCCCAATCACTTCTTCCATCATGCCAGGCGGCAATTCTCCAACTCCGGAGTCAAGAAAACTCAAACATGCTTCAGTAGTAATTACAAAGCCAGGCGGCACTTTCAGGCCTATCTGGGTCATTTCACAAAGACCTGCTCCCTTACCACCCAAGAGCTTCTTGTTCTTGCCGTCGCCCTCTTGAAATGAGTATACGAATTTTTGACTCATCGGACTCTCCACTT
Source organism: uncultured Desulfomonile sp. (assembly GCA_964401595.1). Classification (GTDB taxonomy): domain Bacteria; phylum Desulfobacterota; class Desulfomonilia; order Desulfomonilales; family Desulfomonilaceae; genus CAITZA01. The sequence goes on along the minus strand of CAYNZA010000026.1, from coordinate 20,528 downwards.
CCATTTTTCGATAATTGACTTAACTAACCTCAAAACAGAGGCTTGATTCACAAATTCCCTCCCAAAGGCATTACACCCTCATTTTCCTCAATTGGTGAACAGATGTGACAGAATTAAAACACTCTATCAAATTATGATTATACAATTCAAATAAAACATTTACAATTTTGGTCCCTGCCCGTGGCGTGAAAAAATTTCTTTCAACGAATCCAGAGTAAACAATTGTCGAGTAGTTGAAATTTCCAGACGAACAACAATTGGGATCAGCTCCGTGTTACTTTTTTTCAACGCGCCGCCTTTTGATTAGTGATTCTTGAGAGACCCGGGTTTGACAGATGGGAACAGCTCAGCCCTGGTATGCGGCAAAAACAAGGCCGCCATAAAGTTGTCCATGTAGGCCGGGTCTTCAGAGAGTTCCACGTTTGTCATCGCCCTCGCTATCTCACGTGATTTTTCCATCAGATTTCTGTCTACGGCCGCAAGTCGGGCGCCTTTGAGAGAGGAATTACCGATGAACATGAATTTCTCCTTGGGTACATCCGGCAAAAGCCCTATGTTCACCGAGTGATCCAGGTTGATAAAACTTCCAAATGCCCCCGCAATTATTACTTTGTCCAGATCATCCACCGAGAGACCTATTTTCTCCAGGAGACACAAATATCCCGAAAACATTGCGCCTTTCGCCCTGAGAATGTTGTCCAGATCCACCTCACTCAGAGTCAAATCCTCACCCAAGCCGCTTTCCTTGGCCCAACAGATCACATATTCATAACCGCTCTTGCCTTTCCGGATTCTGTCGGTTTTCAGATCGTGAGCAAACTTGCCGTTCTGGTTTAATATCCCGATAAGGAGCATCTGGGAGACAATGTTGATGATTCCCGAGCCACAAATGCCAAGCGCCGGCTTGCCGTCAATGGTCCGGATCATGGGCTCCAATGTGTCCGGATCTATCAAAATACCCTCAACTGCTCCAGGTGCGGCCCTCATGCCGTACTGCAAGCCACCGCCTTCAAACGCCGGCCCTGCAGAACACGACGCGGTCATCAACAGGTCTTTGTTGCCCGCCACAATTTCACCGTTGGTGCCAATGTCTATAAAAAGAGTCATCTCATCGCTTTGCCACATGCCGTTAGACAGAACGCCCGCAACTATATCGCCCCCGACGTAAGACGCCACCCCCGGAAAAACAGTTACAAAGGAGCCTGGGGGCATATCAAGCCCCAAAGACCTGGCAGAAACCGGTTCTATGTTCTGGGCGGCAGGAACATAAGGAGTCTGACGCAGAAATTTTGGATAAAGCCCCAGAAACAGATGAGTCATTACCGTGTTACCCGCAGCAACCATGTAGTTTATGGATTCCCGAGGTTGAGCGCTCTTTTCCAGCATCTCATCCATTATTTCGTTCAAACCTTTGACCACATGTTGTTGGAGTCTATCAAGACCATCCTGCTTTAGAGCAAAAACTATCCTGCTTATGACATCGTCGCCCATGGATATCTGTGGATTGTACCTGGAAGCGCGTGCCAACACTGCGCCGGTCTCCAGATCAACAAGTTCACCCCAGAGCGATGTTGTTCCGATGTCGATAGCCACCGCCAGTCTTGGCCTCTTGACATGTCCCGGAGTGATTTTGATCAACTTGTAAATATCAGTGTCAAGATGAGGAATCGGGTCTACCCTCAGACACGCCGAAAACTTCCAATCTTCCTTCCTGACCTCGTTCGGCAGTTCCTTGATTACTTCCAGATCAGCGCTGACCGGAAAAATATCGTGATCAACCTTGAGGGTTCTGGTTATACGTTCATAATCGCTGGTGTTGTCTTCTAATCTCGGCGCCTGGGGACTCATGTAAACCCTGATGGTCATGGGATTGTGTTCAGGCTGTACCGGAGATTCCATGGGAGTCGCCATGGCCTTTTTTCTATCCTGCTCGTCCCTGGGAATGACTTTTCGTCCGACTTTTGATTTCGGGACCTCGATCACGAGATCAGAAATGACCCTTGATTGGCACGCCAGAACAAATCCTTCCGCCCTAGCGATGGGGTCAAGCTTCTCCATGGCCAGACTGGTTACTTTCCCCTGTACCACCTTAACTTTGCATTGCGCGCAAGCCCCAGACCCGCCGCAAGCCGCAGGGATGAAAACACCGGCCTCCAAAGCCGCATCCAAAAGCAACTGACCCGCCGAAACTTCTATGGTGATGTCATCCGGAAGGAATGTCACATTTCTTTTTTCAGGCATTTTGCCTCCAGATAGTGTGAGAGCAATCCATAGCCCCCTACCAACTTGTTAATTTCAGGATAAAAATTGCTATTATCTAAAAGAGGCCTTATTGTCCACCGTGCCTTTTGAGATACCCGTATGTCACCGCAAGCCTATGGCCACATTGTTTAGATCTGCAGTGATTAACATAACTCAAATGAATGGAAATGAACAATATATGAATTTGAAAATATGCGAAATTTTTAAGAGCATTCAGGGTGAATCATCCTATGTCGGATTACCATGCGTTTTCATAAGGTTATCGGGATGCAACCTCAGGTGTAGTTACTGCGACACCACCTACGCATGGTCCGAGGGGAACGACATGTCACTAGATGAAATCGTTGATACCGTCCTGAAATACAAATGCGACCTGGCGCTAGTTACTGGCGGAGAACCGCTGGCTCAGACCGGTTCACAGCATCTGATTCAGGCCCTGCTTGACAATCAATTGAACACCCTCGTTGAAACAAACGGAACATTCGACATTTCAAATTTACCAAATCAAGCCATTAGAATTGTTGATGTAAAATGTCCCGGCAGCGGAGAATCAGGCCGCTTTTTAGTGCCTAATCTTAAGGCCCTGAAATCTAAAGATGAAGTGAAATTTGTGATAACGGATAGAAATGACTATGAATGGTCCAGAGATTTTTTGACTCGTCATTTGACCGAGTTTTCCGGCCAGATTCTTTTTTCTCCGGCTTTTGGCGACCAGCTGCCGTCAGATATGATCAGCTGGATGTTGGAAGACAATTTACGGGTCCGTTTCCAGCTCCAATTGCATAAAGTTATCTGGGATCCCCAGAAAAGAGGTGTATGAGAAATAGATCACCGTGTGTAGAATGGCGCCCAGGTGTTGTCAGAATTCAAGACACTTGAACACCATTATTCCATACATCCGATTCGCTCTAACGTCATGCCTGTCCACCAAGTTCAATGAAAATCGCGAAATAGTTAAAGTAAATTATCTGATACCGAATGCAAATAGTTGACCATTGGCCGTTGGATATGCTAATATAGCACATGATCACAGTAATCTCGGCGAAGAACTGAACTAATTATGTTCAGCCGCTAAGCCCGAAAGGAGCTTTTGATGAAAAAATTTCTACTCTTCTTCATGATGTTGAGCCTTTTGTGCTCTTCGCCCGGATTAGTTCTGGCAGAGGAGGAAATCTTTTGGGGAACTGTGCCCTCTCCCGGCTCTGACATAACCGACGCTGATTTTACCCACAAGTATCAGGGTCAGGCCGACCACAGCCTATTCAGGGATAAAGAGATATACGACGTGGGGAGGCGTAACCTGTTCGACGATGAAGAAGAGGCTGGTGTGGTAATATCTCAACCGATTCAGGAACCACTCCCTTCGGCGCCGACAATAGAGAGACGAACACCGGCAGCCAGACCAGAGCTGGGCTCTACCCCCAGGAACGTAGAGACTGCCAGACCCTCATCAACTCCAGGCACGCCTGCGAGAGTAAGCCCTACGGCGCCAAAACCTGCAGAAACATCTCCTGGGAGCCAGGATGTCAGCTCGGGAACCACCCAGGAGAGTGCTGAAAAACCAGGAACCAAGAAGATGAAATGGGGACAATCCGACACTCCTTCCGGATCTGAGCCCAAAGCAAAGTTTGAATGGGGCCAGAACAAGTCTGGCAATTAATATTATCCTTTTATTCGTTTGGTTTGTCTTACAGTCTTTTTGAATGCAATAGCGTCTGACGGTGTTACAATTAGAACCGGCTTTTTGAGATTCTCAAAACAGTCGGTTTTTTTCTTGCAGATCGACCAAATCCAGAAACAGCCATGAATAGCGTGAATCACAAGAATTCCAGTTTTTCTGAATCATTTCTGTCAAGATTGAGGCAAAAGATCGTAGACCCTTTTTTGTTGTCGGAACATCCCCCCAGACATGACGCTCGTGGAGCCGCGCTAGGATTGCTGGTAGGCTTCGGTTTTCCGCTCGGTTTACAATGGGTTTCACTGGGGCTAATTCGGACGGTATTCAGGTTCAACTTTCTCCTGGCCCTGGCTCTTACCTGGGTCAATAATCCTTTCACGGTGGGCCCCATGTATTACGGTTTTTACCTCATGGGGTCCGCGTTGATCGGAAACCCTTCCGAAATTAATTCAGATACATTCCTGGAACTTATGGCCCCTCTATTTAAAGCGGAAACTTTCCCGGATTCACTTTCAGGACTTGCCGAAATTGGTTCCGAGATTCTGATAAAATGGGCCATAGGGGCCTCCATCACCGGGTTATTGTTCGGGACGGTCGGTTATGTGGCCACATATTATATTCAGAGTCAACGACAACAAAAACGGCAAAAACTGAGCGACTCCAACTAAGTATTTGCTGGTCCGGTCTGTTATCAGCGACGCTTTCCAACCGATATCCTGGGGCACAGATCTTCAATGACACATTTGGAACAAAAGGGTGAGACCGGCTTGCATACATTTTGTCCATAGGTGACTAGAAGATCATTGTACTCCACCCAATATTTTGAAGGGAGCTTGGCTCGTAAAGCCATTTCTGTCTGGTCAGGCGTTTTTGTTTGAACATAACCCAGCCTGTTGCTTATCCTGTGAACATGAATGTCCACACACAATCCTGATTTTCCATGCCCCAGGGTCACCACGAGATTTGCCGTCTTACGGCCCACGCCTTTAAGTTTCAACAATTCATCAATTTCATCCGGGACCTTGCCCTCATATTTCGTCATGATTTCTGAGGAAATATGTTTCAAGGTTTTGGCTTTTGTTTTGTAAAACCCTACCGGATATATCAAATCCTCAATTTCTTTTTCCGTAAGCGCCAGTAATCCCACGGGGTCCTGTATTCTGGAAAACAGTTTTCTGGAGGCAGCACGGGTTGTTTCATCCTTGGTTCTCAGAGACAATATTGTAGAGACCAGCACCTCGTAGGGGGCCCGGCGCTTCCTCGATATTTCCGTTACTATCGGTAAACCGAGCCCTTCGCAGGCCTCTCTGAGCTTTTCAACCACCAGATCAATGTCTAGAGAAATAATAACCTCCCCTGGCTGGATTGATTTTTCATTCTGAACTGGAGTCAATAATTTAATCCAACCTTGTTTCTGACGTCAGTGAGCGTGACTGACGCAACGGCTCTAGCTTTCTCAGCGCCATGTTTCAGAACGTCCCTGATATAGCCGGGATCCCTTGATAGGCGCAGTTTCTCTTCCCTGTTATCCTTGAAATAGTCCCAGAGGATACCTACCAACTCCTTTTTCAGTGTGCCATAACCGGCGCCACCCTCGAGGTACAATTTTTTTACTTCTTTCACTCTGTTTTCGGGAGCAAAATGCCGGTATATCTGGAATAAATTACAGGTTTCCGGATTCTTAGGCTCCTCGACCGGAGTTGAGTCGGTCTTTATGCCCATGACCTTTTTTTTGAGGGTCTTCTCATCGAGAAAAATTTCTATGGTGTTGTCGTAGGATTTTGACATTTTCTGCCCGTCCACCCCGGGCACTGTGGCAACTTCATCGTTAATTTCGCCTTCAGGGACAACGAAGGTTTCGCCAAACATGTTGTTGAATTTGATGGCAATGTCTCGGGTGACTTCTATATGCTGTTTTTGGTCTTTTCCGACTGGGACTATATTAGCTTGATACAGGAGGATATCAGCCGCCATTAGGACCGGGTATGCGAACAAACCATGATTGGGAGATATTCCCTTGGCTATTTTATCCTTGTATGAGTGGCACCTCTCCAGCAACCCCATAGGAGTATTGCAGGTCAAAATCCAGGTAAGTTCAGTAACCTCCGGAACATCCGATTGAACCCAGAAAAAACACTTGTTGGGGTCCAAACCCAGGGCAAGGAAGTCCGAGGCCACATCCAGCGTTCCTTCAGCCAGTTTTTTTCCGTCTGAAACACTAGTCATGGCATGATAGTTGACTATGAAAACATATAACTCTGACTGATCCATGTAGGATATCATGGGCTTCATCATGGCCAGATAGTTGCCCAGATGAAGTGAACCACTAGGTTGAATGCCCGACAATATTTTCAAATCCTTGTCCCCTTTCCATGAGGTCACGGTCCAGTAAAAGATTTTAGAATTTCGCCATGACCTGAATCTGGATTTAAGTCCAAAACCAAACCGAAATACTTTTTGTTGTAAACTCTTATAAATACAATAGGAGGGTTCTCCAGGTCAACGCGCAATTCATTCATGAATGTCATCAACATCCGGATTTTGCGATTTAAGGTGGACATACATCAATTAAAAAGCTATAACGCGTTGCCTGTGGAACAGTAAGAAGGAATCGAATGAGGTGAATTCGAATTTGAATATTGTCAGACGTTTATATGATTGGGTTCTATCCTGGGCTCACAGCAAATATGGTGTTCCGGCCCTTTTTGTATTGTCCTTTGCCGAATCATCCTTTTTTCCGATACCCCCTGATGTGCTTTTGATGGCGCTGGCCATCTCAAGACCCAAGAAATCCTTTTACTACGCGTTTGTCTGCACGGTTGCCTCGGTCTTGGGTGGAATGTTCGGTTACCTGATCGGAATGGAATTTATTGATGTCGTCGGTTATAAAATAATAACTTTTTACAACCTCCAGCATGAATATGACGTTGTCGGCAAATTGTACGAACAGAACGCATTTTGGGCCGTATTCACAGCAGGTCTGACTCCCATTCCATACAAGCTGTTCACTATAGCGGGCGGCGCTTTCAAAATCGATTTCCTCGTATTTATGCTTGCCTCTGTATTTGGAAGAGCATCGCGTTTCTTCATGGTTGCGGCTCTCATCTATTTTTTTGGGCCCCCAATCAGAACTTTTATAGACAAATATTTCAATCTCATGGTTGTGGTTTTTACCATACTCCTGATAGGCGGTTTTATAGTGATCAAATATTTGATCTCGTAACAGGCTCATCCAGATGAAGGGAGTTGCAGAAAAAATGTATTTACCCGATATCTTCAAAACTTTTTTAGCAAAACATGGCGAGATCGCCGAAGCTTACCAGAAAGCCGGAACTCTTTGTTCAAAGGCCGGGCCGATTGATGAGAAACAGCAGCACCTTATCCAACTTGGCGTGGCTGTTGGGGTTGGGTCCAAGGGTGGAGTCAAGTCTCATGCCAGAAGAGCAAAAGATTTGGGCGCCACGGACCAGGAGGTACTGCAGGCTGTTTTGCTCGCGGCTCCTATAGTAGGCTTTCCATCCATGATGGCCTCTTATGGATGGGTAACAGAAACTCTCACCTTGGAAAAAGATTGAGGCGTTCACCAATTTAAAACTTCGGGCCGCTGATGCGGAAACATTCTAGCGGCCTGTCCACTCTGGTTTCTTCTTTTGAAGAAAACAGGAAATGCCATGTTGAGCGTCATCGGCCATCAAATTAAGGGTGATCACGTTGTTTGCATACTGATATGCATCGTGGAGACCCATGTCGATCTGGTCATAGAAAGCTTTTTTACCAATTGCCAGAGTTAGCGGACTAGCTTCGCATATTGAGTTCGCCATTTCCAGAGTCGCTTTTTCCAGCTCAGATTCATCGACTACCTTGTTTAAAAGGCCGTGCTGCAGGGCTTCCTGAGCGCTTATCAACCTACCGGTCATCAACATTTCCATGGCGAGTTTTCTACCAACGGCCCTGGTCAGAGCAACCATAGGAGTGGTGCAAAACAGGCCTATCTTCACTCCAGGAGTCCCAAACCTGGCAGTGGTGTCTCCAACAGCCAGATCACACTGGGCCACAAACTGGCAACCGGCCGCAGTGGCCACACCATGGACCTGGGCTATTACTATCTGCGGTATGTCGTGGATTAATTGCATCATCCTGGAACATGATTCGAAAATCGATTTGTAGGATGATAAATTGCATCCTGTCATCTCAGTCAAATTGTGGCCTGAGCAAAAATGCTTTCCCGTGGACCTTACAATTATCGCCTTAACTGATGTCTCATATTTATATTCATGAAACGCGTGACTCAGTTCAACTATCATGTTCCGAGACAAAGCGTTGATGGTCATTGGAGAATTAAGAGTTATGATTCCGGTTTCACCGCCGGTTTCCACCAAAATGTCCTTGTAATTCATGGTCTTTTCTCCTTAGGTTTGTTTATCGAGTGATCTGTTTCAAGGGAAAACCCCAACTCATTCAACGAAAAACTTTCTGGATTTTTATGAAAAACAGGTTATAGAAACTATCATGACACTTGATATCAGGTTACTTTCACTTAACAGAAAAGACTTGTTCAAAAAAGAGACAGATAACACCACCCCTCACCTGGGTCCAATCGCCTCCCCGATTCCCACCGCATTATATGGATTGATCACAATTCTTTTGGTTCTGCTTTCGATTCATCTGACCAACTCCACTGGATGGACGACGGTTGATGCAAACCTTCAAAATGGTGATTCCCTCCTCAACAAAGGACGACATGAATTTGAAAAAGGCAGTTACGCTACTGCGGTAAAAACATTGACCGATTCCATTAAAGCTAATCCAGGTATCGCCGAAGCATATTTTATCAGAGCAAAATCGCTGGACATGCTCGGTCAACCAATACGCGCTCTCAAAGATCTCTCAAAATATATAGAACTCAAACCCCAAGACCCAAAAGGTCACATATTGAAAGGCGATGTCAACAACTTCAATATGGATCACCGAGAGGCTATTGAATGTTACAGCCATGCCCTCAGACTGGATTCCAGGTCTCTTAATGCCAGATTAGGCAGAGGATTGGCCTACGCCGCCCTTGAGAGATATGACCTCGCCATCAAAGATTATGAGGATGTGCTCAAGGAAAACCGTCTCCACCATGAAGCTCTGACTAATCTGGGCGTGGCCCTGGCTTTATCCGGAAAGCCCGATGATGCCTTAAAGAAACTGACGGAGGCCCTGGCTTTGGAAAGAGATCTTGAATGGAGGTCGCGATTGAATAAAATGATCGATGAGATTGCTCAGTCCCAAGCCAAAGAAAATATAAAAAAAATGAACAGATCCCCTTTCAGCCAAACACCAAAGCCACTACTGGAAAAACCCTGGTAGTCCCCAATCACCAGATGTGTCAGGAACCACTGACCGATATGGTTTCGCAAAGCAGACTACTCGATCCCACATTCCCAAAGAATCTGAAATCATTACCTATCTCAACTATGTGGGCGAACAGTTCCAGAAGATTTCCTGCTATCGCTATGCCTTTTACCGGATGAGCAATGCCACCGTCGGATATTGCAAAGCCTGAAGCTCCGACCGAAAAATCACCGCTAACAGGATTCGCTGTGTGAAGACCCATGACTTCGGTTACCAGAATACCTTTTGTCATTCCAGCAATCATTTCCTCAAGGGACAATGCGCCGGGTTCAACATAAAAATTCGTGATCCCGCTGGCAGGAGGAGTCTCAAAACCGGCGCGCCGACTGTTTCCCGTAGAGGGATGAGAGAATTTCGTTCCATAATACCTGTCATAAAGCCATGAATTCACAACACCACCGTCCACGACCACCGTTTTTTGAGTGGGAATTCCCTCTCCGTCAAATCCGAAAGCCAGTTCGCCGCGCTCGTCCGCTCCGTCGTCAATGATTCGCAAATTTTCAGAAAAGAGCTTGTCCCCTTTCACCACTCGGGGAGACGCCGTCATCTTGAAATGATTTTCCGCCACAAATGAATTTGAAATTACACTAAGTAGACCAGCCGCAGTGCCATTTTCAAAAATCACCGGCATCTTGCCGGAAGCGACTGTTTTGCCGCCCAAAGCTTTTATGGCGCGCATCGCTGCTGTCCGAGCTATATCGACAGGTTTCAGCCTTTCCGGATTCCTGTTTTGATCATACCAATAAGAAGTCTCCTGTTCTCCCGACTCTTCGGCCATCAATTCCACCCACGCTGAACAAATTCCAGAGCGATCAGCCACTTCCAATCCCTCCGAGTTCAGAAGCCGTGACTCTGTTATTGAATCGACATAACCACTTGATCTGGCTATTGAGATTCTCTTGTCCAACGCGTAGGCTTCTTTCTCTATAGTGCGGGCAATATCAATTTTATCCTTCTCTTGCATAGCTAACAACATTTCATCAAATAAAGCAGGCGTTCTGACATAGGTCAGATCTCCCCCGGTAAAACTGGCTGAGTCGTCAGTTGGCATGACAGATGCCATCTCAACGGCATTCTTAATAGTCTTTTCAACGTCATAAGGGTCCGACGAAGAGCAAAATGAAAATCCGGATTTCCTATCCTTGATAATCCTGACTGACAATCCTTTCAGACTGGATCTCTGAAGGGAGTCAACAATCGATTCCTTGACTTCAACCCTGAAGGTCCTGGATACTGAAAAAAAAAGCTCCCAGGAATCCAATGACTGTTTCGATATAAATGCTTTTGCGGTGTCTACAACCTCAGGCATCATTTCTCCCTCTCGGAAATCGGACTGAAAGTGGCTTATCAATGCATAAATCCGAGATTACAATTTTATTGTCCTAAACCGTTTTTTATAAACCAGTTTTCATCAAACCAAAATAGCACATTGGGGTATTGACAGAAAGGTTCTTATAAATTAGTGTGAGCAATTGAGGTAAAAAATGGTCAGTATCACCGAATCATCCCGGTATTTTTATTTTAGCTACAAGGGAGAGATCCGTCTGCGCTGACTGTAAATATTGGAATTATTACAGAAGCGGAGCGCAGACTCCGCTTTTTTTGTGTCATAATCCCGAAAAAACCGGACTCCCCCTTGATTCTCCAGGTACTTAAAATGAATGAACCAGCTATGGACATATTTGAACCGGCAAGAGACAGGTTAGGCGTTTCTGAGAAGTTGAGCCTTATAAATTTGATCAGTGACGGGTTTCGTCATGAGACGGACAACTCCTCGGTGTTTTCTGATCTTTTTCGCGAATTGGAGCACCTGGTGAATCTGACGGTTTCCGGGGCCAAGGTGGATCGACTGGAAGCCAGTTATTCTAAAAAAGGCTTCAAACATCTTGAGATCAATGCAGAATCCGGAGAAAACCTGGCCAGATTGAACATGCTGTACTTAAAAAAGCCTTTGCCATGTTACTACCTGGTATACGTTGAGGTCGCTTCACCATTCAGAAAAAAGGGACTAGGCAATCTGATCTTAAGAGAGTTTCGTAACTTTCTGGAGGAAAAATCGGCAGTTGGTGTCCTGGACAATATCATCCCCAAGGACGACCCTACATTTGACATCTATCTCAAACTCGATTGGAAAACATTCTATGACCTGACCGGTTATAGCGAAAATGGGCACTCTGAGACATACATGGTCTACGTCCCGCATGCCTTCGCCGAAAAGGATATTCGGGATTCACTGGCAAAACTGGTTCACCACCTGGTGAGAAAAAGACCGGCAATTGACATGCGGGATAACGAACTCATGGTCAAGAGGACTATAGAGGAATTTAAAGATCTTTATTCTGCTCTATTGATGTATTTCGAGGAACAGATTGTAGAAGGCCGAACGGACCCGGTCATGCGATTCATGTTCACCCGTTTTGTCACCAAGTTGTTGGGTTTCAGAAGACGAATATCCAAACTGCTGGGATACACCGGCGGGGAATCAATGGAGCAGATTCCACTTCATCCGGAGATACGTAACCTGAAGGCTCAATCTTACGCTCCCAAAGAGCTTAAAAGCAAACTGACTTTTCTGACAACGGATAAAGAACTCTGGCTAACTCTGCCTGAGGCTCTAAAAAATCATCCTGCCCGATTTATCGAGGCGTTGAATAATTACCAAAGACCCTCACTTTCTTCATGGCTCACGGCCAATGGCAGATCATCTTCTGAAAACTTGACTCTCGGGGATTTGATCGATCTTGGATTTGACCCAACTCGTCTCAAGGAATTGTCACTGGACAACCAATATTTCATTTTCGAACGCGTTCAGGGACAAATGGTTGAAGTTACCGATCGTAAAATGGAGATCCTTGACCTGGTCCAGCCAAAAATCAGATCGTTAAGAATAAGAAATACCAGAGTCGGCGTAAATAAACCGTTGCTGGTTATAAAAGATGGTGGGAATGGCTACATCCTTCGCAAAAAAGTTGAAGGAATTCATTGGGAAGAAGCCATCGAACAATTGCAGACATCGCCAGAACTGAAAGAATTAAATTCCAGTATGCGCCTGGACAGGTTGATACAAAAACTCACTAGAAGAGCGTTTGAAAAAATACAGGATGTAATTGGAGGAGATATTAGCCGGGTCGTAGATCCTTCCGGTCTGTTCGTATCATGGGATATTGTCAACAATCGCCCTAAAATGGTTGTTGATTTTGGAGGCGCATATTTCGAGAGCCTCTGGATTTCTTAATAGGGAAATTATGAAAAAAAAAGCCCGACCCATTAGTCGGACTTTGGAGGGTATTAAAATATTCAGGTCGGGCAATTAAACGGGGGAGGTAAAGGGACTAAAACCGGCTCGGCCTTTGAATCAAATGTTAGAATAAAAACCCGACTTGAACGAATGCGCCATCCAGGCTGGTATTGAGCGCATCCTGCTTTAAATCTTTCTGGAAGTAAGAGTATTTGTAACCACCCTTAACAAAACCGAAGCGGCCTGTTTTGATTGGTATCATGTAGTTGAGAGCTGTCTCGGCGTCAAACCCAAAACTGTCACTCAAAAATGCGATGTCGGCTTTGCAGTTGAGCGCCAGTGTGTTGCCCCGCCAGTTCTTGAGCGCTTTCTCAAATTCAAGTCCCACTACCGCCATGTTTCGGGTGTCATTCCACGTCAGAGTGTTTGTCGCCCCGATTGCGCTGCCCACGCTGAGCTTGTCCTGAATATACATCCATTCAGCAAACAGGTTGGTCCTGCTGCTGGAAGTGTTTATCAAATTCAATCCTACTCCGGCTCGATGCTCAAATCTTTCCCACCGAGAAAAAACCTGTGTCTGAGCTGCAAACAATTGCCCCGCAAAACTGAACGCGCTAGCGTTAGTTCCTGAACCGTCCATTTTTATCGGTGTAAAAGAATACCTGAGTGAAAATTTTGGACGCAACTGATAAGCGGCTTCTACCGACCATATGATGTTGCCGGTTCTTTTCAAACCCAAGTTATCGGTGAAATCGGCAGGACTGCCTGTGAAAGCGGCGCCAGCTATGCTGCGACGAGCCTCGCCTTGAATTCTGGCAAACCAGGCCCTGGGCCCCGCAACAAACTGTCCCTGAACCGGAACCGGTAAAAGATTGTCCGGCGCCCAATTCATTGGATTTAATCTCGACATGCCGTCGAGTCCCCCCATGATTGAAGGCTTGACTTTCGTGGTTACAGGCTCCGCAGGCTTTACTTTTGATATCGTCTTATAACCCGAAGACGTATCTAATGAAGTCGCCAATTGGTCGTAACTCATTATGGCCGACTCCCCAAAAGCTAGCGATGCAGACCCAACTAACAAAAAAGTCCACACAAACAACAACTTTGCACATCTTCTTAACATAACACCCTCCCTCAGGGTTCTAATGTGTTGCAAGGTGGAGATTAAACTGTTTTTATATTTTGTCAAGAAAAATATTAAGCATATAGGATATGTTATGCCTATTATCTAGAAACTAGTTTAAAATAGGCCAGGATGAGGTATCTAAAATGGCTAAAAATGGGTTTTTTGCAAACTCAACGCGCCGAACAGGAAATGCATTAACTTTAGCAAAAGGTTTTAAGAAACAGTTTTTACAGTGTAAATTTACGCGCACACTTCAACTTGTTTTAGATTGGTTCGCGGGTATACTTCGAGCAGGAGATCCATGAGGGAATGAATCAAGCACATTATCGATTGGATGAGGCGCGTAAACGCATAAATATTTGCGTCATGATCCGGAAGCCCGGAAAATGTGAGGTTGGACCTGTTAATTTTTTAGTGAGTTGTGAGGCGAATGTCCTCTTGCGATTGATCAGGCTCCTGGACTTATTTTTTTGTAATAATTTTCGGGCAATCTCTGGTCGGATTTCAGAAAAATTTTGAACTGTCGCCATCCCGACTTGTGCAAACGAAATCTGGCTGCAGTCCACAAGACACCCAGCCCGTAAATGACCGAGCGTTTAAAGTTTATTGAAGACGCCTCCGGAAAATATCTTGTAGGACACGATATTTCTCCTACGTTGAAATCGAAAAATATTGCCTGAGCAATCATTTCGTTGTCGAACAGGAAATCGTCAGAATTGGCTTGAAGTGGCAAAGTCTCGAGACATTTTCTGGAAAAAGCTCTGTAACCTGAATGAAACTCAGATAGTTTGGACCCTATGATCAAATTCTCTATGAAGGTTAGGACCCGGTTAGATATGTATTTGTAAAGCGGCATACCTCCGTTCCTCGCCTTTCCTCCCAGAATTCTGGACCCCATGACCATTTCATATTCTTCCGAAACGATCATGGCGGCCATTGCCGGCGCCAGTTTTGGGGAATACTGATAGTCAGGATGTAACATCACTATGACATCAGCTCCGAATTTTAGGGCTTCAGAATAACAGGTCTTCTGGTTACGCCCATAACCATAATTTTTGTCATGCAAATAGACCTTTATCCCTAATTGCGCCGCCAGTTCTACCGTAGCGTCAGACGAACAGTCGTCTACCAGAAGTATGTCATCAATTACCTGGGTATCTATTTCAGATATGGTCCTTCGTAGTGTTTTCTCCGCGTTGTATGCGGGCAGCACCACTATTATTCTTTTTCCGTTCAACATCTTGTATTACCTGACTTTTAAACTGTCATTGCTTTTTTGTCCCTGCCGCCTGATTGCATGGACACCATCAGAACAACATGCTTCATCCGGACATACATGTTGATCTTTTTAGATTCCTTGAGGCGCTTTGTTTCACCTGTATCAGTTCAGCCACGATGGACACGGCTATTTCTTCCGGGGTCTCCCCACCGATCGGCAAACCAATCGGCGCATGGATCCTTTTAAGTTGGGTTTCAGTGACACCTTCTTCCAACAAGCCCTCATAAATCAATTTTATTTTTCGTTTTGAGCCAATCATGCCCACATATCGAGCAGGAGTGTCCAAAGCCTGCCTCAAAACGACCCTGTCATGTGAATGCCCTCGAGTCACTATTACCAGGTAGCTGTCGATTCCCACTCCCAACTCTGAAATACATGTGTCAAAGCTGTTAACCACAAAAACATGGTCCGCCTCTGGAACTTTGTCAAGATTGGCAAACTCTTTCCTGTCATCTATCAGGATAACCCTAAATCCTGCAAAAGAAGCGAGATGAGCCACACTCACTCCAACATGCCCGGCGCCGAAAATGAACACTGTTCCTTGGGGATAGAAATGTTCTACAAAAGCGTGGGATTCCAATTGATCAATTCTGACTAGTTCGGGGGCGCCGGAAAACTTTTTGGATTTTAATTCGCTGACAATCCCTGACTGGTTGGCAAGTTCACCTACTAGTAGTCCTTTCTCGTCACAGAAAAGGCTGCCCTTCGGATCAGAATCCATCCGACCGGTCTGATGAGGAATTTGAGTGAGCAGAAACCCTGACTGTCCTTCTATAGACAAACGAATGAGGTGTTCGTAAATGGCTTTCCTGAAGCGATCCAGTTTGCTGTTAAATTCTACGAAGACATGTGCTGATCCACCACACAGCATCCTGTCTGAATCGGCGTCTTCCCCGGTAAAGGCAAAGTGCAATAAAATGGATGACTTTGCCAGTAGCGCCTCCACAGCTGCGGCTATTACTTCCGCCTCAAACAGGCCACCGCCGATTGTCCCGACGGAAGACCCATCCTCTTTCACAAGAAATTTGGCGCCCACATGTCTGGGGGATGAACCCTGAAGTGAGACAATGGTGGCTACGCAGAAATTCTGCCCCTCTTCAAAAAGGCTTATTGCTTCTTTCCAAATGGAGATCATGACTATCCTGCAAGTTATTGAAACTTTTTAATCAAACGATAGCTTGTCAATAGCTCGGAAGTTTGTGGAAATAGTTAGCTTCTAAGTGAAGTTTTTGTCAAGGGTGAGTAAAAAATTGGTTCATGGTGGCATTCAATCCAAGGCAACATTTGATCTTTGTGACTTTGGTCTTTGTGACTGGTTTGTTGGCCCTGAACACATTATAATAAGGGTCATGAACGAAGATGGGATCATTCCGCAAGAATCGTTCTTACAGTTCTCGACAAATTTTGGACCATGATTTGAAAATAATCCCACAGCTCTCGGTTTCTTATCTTGATCAGGATTCCTTGGAATTCAAACCAAAAAGCCCCCATGCTTTGACAATGAATTCGAAGGCTATTTCTTCTTCCACGGGATTAGCCCTCTCTGCGGGTGGGGCGCGGGGAGCCTACCAGATAGGGGCATGGAAGGCTTTTTTGGAAAAAGGGTTGCGTTTCGAGGCTTTTTCAGGAAGCTCAATCGGCGCACTGAACTCTGCGCTCATTTGTCAGGGAAACTGGGAAAAAGCCTACCGCATGTGGATTGAAATTCCTGAAATCAGCATCATTAAACCTGATGTGGCCCGATTGGCAAAATTGATGCTTACAATGGCCACGGACATTGGTCTTATGCTTTTGCCGATCCCCAACATCAAATTGATCAAGTTCCTCAGACCCCTTTTTGTCGGGATCAAGATATTTTCCCGACACGGAACTGCGGGCTCACTCGCTAGAGATGGCCTTATTGACATGCGCTCTTTTGAACCGTTCATTAATCAATTTTTGGATATTAAGGCCATCTTCAGTTCGGATTTTCCAGTTTTCGTTTGTGTTTATGAAACACCCAGCCTGACTAAACCCTTGGGCGCAACCCGTTTCATTCGACTTCAGGATTTGACAGAGGACGAAGCATGGCTGGTCCTTGCAGCTTCTGCATCCCTACCTTTCATCTTTTCTACTATCCACATAGACAAAGCACGCCACACGGATGGAGGAATCGGTTCCTGGCTACCGCTGGAACCTTTGCTCCAATCCAATGTGAAAAAAATCATTGCAGTGTGTTCCAGCACAGGCGCCAAATCACAGAGGCCTGCTTCAAAAGCACAAGGCCTGACAATTCTTCAACCGAGCAGGCCATTAGGAAGATTTCCGATAGCCACTTTTGGTTTCAGGCGTCACAACATCGAGAGATGGATGGAATTAGGCTACACGGACACAAGACTAAAGCTCGCCCTGCTTTAATCTTGCCAAAAACATGGAGAACTGTGTAACTTTTTGACCAATTGACTGTCTGAGTAAAATATTGCATTAATTATAGTGGCCAAAGAAAATAAGTTCATTTTAAAAGTATTTTTAGCGTCTTCAGAACTTTAATTTTTTATTGAATTATATTGTAAATACGGTTGTATTTTTGTATAGGCATGGACAGCGTAATGGACTGATGATGAGTTTTGATCTCGTCATCGCCTTAAAGGAGGCCTCGTTTGAAGTCCCCATTCACTCGAATAAATGGTGATAAACCTTTTAATCAAATGTTTAGTCGCCCAGAAAATAACAGGAAGAGTTGGTCAATTTTTGGAAGCCTCACCCGTTTTGTTCTCCTCATATTCATTGGATTGGCCACAGGCGCAGCAGGTGTCATGGCTCAAGGTTACATATACTTTACCCAGAGTGTGCCGGGAATTGAAAAGCTAGCCAGATACTCGCCTCCTGTCGTAACCTCTTTTTATGCAGACAAAGGTGAATTAATTGGAGAATTTGCCTATCAGAGACGTTTTTTGGCGCCGATGGACCAAATACCAAAGCATTTAAAAGACGCGTTTGTTGCGGCTGAGGACAAAAATTTCTGGCGTCATGGAGGTGTTGACAAAGAGGCCATCCTTCGAGCCATCAAGAAAAACCTCACCACAGGGGCGCTTCGGGAAGGGGCCAGCACGATAACCCAACAGGTGGCAAAAACTTTTCTTCTGACCCCGGAAAGAAAGTTTACCAGGAAAATAAAAGAGGCCATTTTATCAACCCGTATAGAACAATCGTTAACGAAAGAGCAGATTCTTTACCTCTATTTGAATCAGATTTACCTTGGCAGTTCAGCATATGGAGTGGAAGCAGCTGCCCAAACCTATTTTGATAAATCAATCAAGGAGCTTTCCATTGCCGAATGCGCAATGCTCGCGGGACTCGCAAAAGCTCCTTCACAGAACTCTCCGAAGAGGAATATCAAGAAATCCATTGAACGAAGGTCATACGTTTTGAAGAGGATGCTCGAAGATGGATTTATCACGGAAGCCGAGTACGAGCAGGCAAACAAGGAAGAGCCCAAGATATACAACACTGTAAATAATAACGCCAGGTTGGCGGCAGACTTCGTGGAACATGTCCGACGATATATAGAAAAAAAGTATGGCGCCG
>CAYNZA010000026.1:0-1881 GCA_964401595.1 uncultured Desulfomonile sp. | reverse complement strand
GCGGCAGACTTCGTGGAACATGTCCGACGATATATAGAAAAAAAGTATGGCGCCGATGCGCTGTACAAGGAAGGATTACAGGTCTACACCACCGTTGATCTGGAAACGACTAAATTGTCCAGAGATGCAATGGAAGCCGGTTTGAGAGAATTAGACAAACGTCAGGGCTTCAGGGGGCCGCTCAAGACTCTCAGTGTAAAGGGTGTGATGGAGTTTCTTGAGGAAAAAACCAAATCCATGGAGGTCCCGCTAAAGTTCGGTCAGATTACTGAGGGAGTGATAACTCACATCGACCATGAAAATATCTACGTCCGCATGGGTTCCTTCGTCAAAGACGGAGATAAAAAAGACTACATCGGGCAAATAAAAATAGAAAATGATCCGAAGTGGTGGGTGAGGCAACCGTTCATAAGACAGGAGCTTAGAACCCGCAATTTTGCCTCGGGTGAATTACCTTTTCAAGTTGGAGATCTGATCCAGGTGAAAATTCTTGATCCAAATGCCAAGAGAAAAGATCTGTACGTAAAGAAATATGGAAAGACCGACCCTGAACTAAAAAACTACAAACAATACACAGAGGAAATGTCACCGTATTTTCTTCTGGAAGCCGAACAAGAGCCTATTGTGCAATCGGCCTTGATGATGAGAGAAAACAGGTCTGGTCATGTTCGAGTCCTTTTAGGAGGATATTCAGCGGCCGAATCAAAGTACAACAGGGCCACCCAGTCCCGAAGGCAGGCCGGTTCATCTTATAAACCCGTTATTTACGCAGCGGCTCTCGATAAGGGATTTACCGCTTCCGACCTGATCATGGACGCTCCTCTGGCTTTGACAGTTCCCGGCACCGGGGAAGTCTGGAGACCCAAGAATTACCGAGGAGGTTTCGCCGGGCCGGTCACACTTAGAGACTGCCTGGTCAAATCCCGTAACATACCTACTATCAAGATTCTCCAGCAAATTGGCATCGAGCATACTAAAAATTATGCCAGAAAGCTTGGATACACATCTCCTCCTGTCGAAAACCTTACTCTAGCCTTAGGCTCCACAGGTGTTTCCCTTGAAGAACAGGTGAATGCTTACTCTGTATTTCCCAACCTGGGGTATTACGTTCCACCGATTTTCGTAACTAAAGTAGTTGATAGACATGGAAGGGTCCTTGAAGAGAGGATGTCTCCTGCCCTATTGACAGACCCTATTCAGTCCGATCAGGCCTCGGTCGGAACAGTGTCGATGGATTCGCGCAATTCAGGCATGATCTTTGAGTCGGATTGGGCGGACAGATCCTTTGCTCAAGCCAAGAGAAGAATTGATGAAGGAACGGCTTATATCATGACTTCCATTTTGCAGGGAGTCATCACTGAAGGAACAGCCACTAATTTGAAGAAGATAGTAGGACGCCCCGACATTGCTGGCAAAACCGGCACCACCAATGAAAATGTCGATGCCTGGTTTGTGGGATACACACCTGATTATACCTGTGGGGTCTGGGTCGGATTTGACGATGAAGTTTCCATAGGAGACGGGGAAACAGGAGGAAAGGCGGCTGCCCCTATCTGGGGATATTTTATACGCAGCCTGATCAATGACAAACCGGTCAAAGAATTTCAGGCTCCATCATCGATTGAGTTCCGAAAGGTGGATGCAAAGACCGGACTGTTGACCTCGGCCTCCGATGGAATAAAAGAAATATTCAAGACGGGCAGCAGTCCTACTCAAGCTGCTCAAAAGCCCATTCGAGGGGCCAGATGGGATTACGCCGGATCTGATCTCGATCAGTTCTAGGAAAGTGAGTTTCCCTGGCAACGGGTTAATTCTCCAACCTGGGGAGCATGTCCGACTCTTTGAAGCTCACCATCAATTTCTTCCGGGTGATTGATCCTC
>CAYNZA010000025.1:0-29148 GCA_964401595.1 uncultured Desulfomonile sp. | reverse complement strand
AGAAGCTGAGTAAACACAGGCAGGCACGGAACTGACCAGGACGTTCATGTTCACGTAAAAAGCCGGCTCCTTTTGGAGCCGGCTTTGTTTTTGCCAAGTGATTATAAACCTTTAAAGCAAATCACATATCGTCATCATCCTCATCATCGCCAGGCCATTCCAGGAAAGGTTTCTCCTGATCTACCATGGCGTTCACCATCATCTCTACCAGACCAGTGTACCATATGCCGGTTTTTTCAAAGACTTCATATGTTTCCATGAGATCGCGGATCTGGCCTTTGCAGTTTGAACACGGTGCGCAAACCATTTTTCTCAGTTCAGGATCCATCTCACCCTGGAATGCCCCGAGTATCTGCTGAAGTTTCTTACGTCCCGACAGCTTGATTTTCCAGTCGGTGAAATTGCCGGAACCCATGATGGCAAAACCGGATCCCCCTCCGCAACAGTAATTCTCCACACCGTGCGGCGTCATCTCTCTGAAACGGCCCGGAGGTGTTATGGCTTTGAGGACTTCCCTTTGAGGTTTCACGATACCCATAAGTCGCACTGCGTTACACGGGTCATGGAGGGTGACGGGAAAATCATTTTTGGACGGGTCGAACTTGATTTTTCCCGATTTGACTATATCCCAGAGCAACGTGTAGGAACTCTCCCTGGGGATCATCTGGTCACCGGGAAGGAGCCTGTCGGCAATTACCGAAAGAGCTTTGTGGGCGTGACCACATTCTCCGATAACTATTTTCTTTACGCCAAGGTTTCTGGCAATTTCCAGATGCTTTATGGCAACCCGGGAAAACTGAACGTCATCGTACCATAGGCCGTAATTAACTGCGTCGTATCCGACCAAATCGGTAGAGATAGTGTAGTCTATTCCTGCAGCGTCAAAAAGTATGGCAAAAGCCATGGGGTTTTCCGGCCAGGACATAAATTCTCCGGCATTGTGAACCAAGAGAATTTCAGCCCCCTTCTTGTTTAGAGGTATCTTGATTCGCTTTCCGGTTTTTTCCTCGATATCGTCTTCAAGGTACTCGATGATATCGCCAATTGCGGCCGTTGTCATACCCGTGCTGGAACCGAACTTGAGATGCTTGACAGAGCCTTTTTCATGTATCTCTGCGGCTGCGATTCCCAGTTCCTGGCTGAAGAGCTTTCTTAACTCATGAGTGATTAGACCGTTGTCCACACCAACCGGACAAACTGAGGCGCAACGACGACATAGCGTGCAACGGTAGGCTAACTCAGCCAGACGGGCTACCAAGTCCCAGTTTAGATCAATGTCGTGACCTCTGAATCCTGCCAGAATCTTACCTCCAGGAGAGAGATATTTCTTGGCCACTTTCCTAAGGACATCGGCTCTGAAGGTGGGTCTGTATATATCTTTTCGACCACTGGCTTCAAAAACCGGACAGGCGTCGGCGCAGGTCTGACATTTTGCGCAGTATTCCAGAGACAACATCAGTGGCTGCATGAATGTCCAGTTGTTCTCTTTGGTCATTAGCTTCTCTAGACCTGTGAGAAAAGAAGCGACCAATTTTTCTTCTTCCTCCGGAGTCTCCGGCTTGGGAAGAGTCAGGGCGCTGACTCCGTCCAATGAATGCTCCCAACGGGTCTTTTGATCGTCCGTCAACTGAACCAGCGGACTTTCTTTAAATCTTTCATAGGGCGGAGGAAGGGTAGCAAAATTATCCGGGTTGAGGTCCACCAACTGCTCCGCAGGTTTGGATATTTCTTCAGGCTTCATTTTATATCCTCCGAGTTATTTATCTTCTTTTTTGGCCCATGGATTCGATGTTGCAATATCAGCCCAGTTTCTTTTCCCGCCCTGAGCGTCGATATGGACTGCTGACCAGGTCACCGGATAACCAAGATAAGTCTTGATCTTGGCGTCCACTCCGGGGTCACCGACGTTGGGATTGTCATCCCATTTGACTTTGTCCCACATAAAGTATTTTGAAACCATGTGGGTCATGTGGGTAAATGGAAAATAAGCGAAGAATCCGAGGAACAGTAATAAATTGAGGTAGTGCATTCCGGATAGTTGAGCTGTCATTGGGCTGAATGTAATTATGCTGACAAGATATTCTCTGGATGTTGCAAAACCCGGATCCTGAAACCACACTAAAAGACCTGTAAGAAAAATAGCTCCAAGCCATATTAAATTCATGTAATCGATTGGGGCAGAGAACTCACTTAATTCAGGGTCGGTCTTTCTTTTGATGACCAGGCCGATAACACCTATCAGGCCCAAAATATATCCTACCACGCCGAAAAGAATGGTCAGCGATTGCACAAAACTTCCGATAGCGGTTGCAGGAGGCAATCCAACCAGCTGAAGAAAAGCCCCTATTGCCAGGAAAGCCAGACCAGCAATTGACAGATACAAACCGAAATGAAACGGTAATGACCAGTACCACAGAGGCCTGTTGTCTTCATACAGCGCCTTGATGAAGAGTATCTCAGGAAGCATGAACATGTACTGTGCAACGTGATCCTTATGGCGTTCCTGTTTCCAGTGATCAATTTCCTCATAGAATGAACCGCCGTAAGATTTATGTTTCCCTTCGTGAGGTATAGGGTACAGTTCCCAACGGACGTGCATGGGCATGGTAGCATACTTAAGTAGTTTAGACGCAAATCCCACTATGAAGATAGCGCCGCACAAATAAGTCAGAATCTGAATCCAGCTCATTTCTCTCTCCTTCCGCCATCCGACAAATTTTTTGTTATGGAATAATAAGTCGTGTTTGAGCCAAGCCAAGCTACTCTCACACAAGTTATCACTAAAAAAGAAATTATACTACAGTTTTGGAATGTGATTCATAAACTTTTTATATAAAAGGTAGAGTCGTTCGCTAAAGATCATCAATTTCTGTTTCTGGCGCCAAACTGCTCAAACACGATAAACGCGTCAGGGGTTATTAAATAAAATCAGCAGGGTATAACAATAAGCTGTGAATCTGCGCACAGAATAAAATACCACCTTTATAGACGGGTTCGGTCCAACAGACAGATGGGCCGATGTTGAGATCCTGGGAACCGGTTGAGGTGTATGCGTTACTTTCCCTGGGCCCTCTGTTCATCGTGTTCAAGTTCCCAATCGTCATCATAATCCTGTGAATCGACCACTGGGACATCTTCCAACTCCGGCAACGGTTCATCAGCATAATCGGCCCTGAAGAAACTGTTGACCCACTGTTGACCCCATGAATCCTCTTCAAGGAAATATCTCATGTCTCCAACCGATTTTAAATTCCGGAACTGAACCCATCCATCAACGTCCATCATCAGAGTCAACTCTTCCGGAACTGAATCCGACCAATCAATGAAATAAGGGGAATGGGAACTCATCAAAACCTGTTTACCGGGATTGGTGGCGGCGAATCTATGCATCAATCCGTAAAGGACCCTAAGTCTGTTAGGATTGAGATAGGTCTCCGGTTCTTCGATGAAAAATATCCTTGGCTGGTCTGGAAGGTTGAATAGAGTGCATAGGGCCAGAAAAACGAGAAATCCATCCGACAATTGAGGACCTACAAAATAACCGGACTTGTTTTCCTCCTCAACTCCGATGCCTACCTGATGAGGATCGCCCAAGTGAGGAGTAAAAATTCTCTTTATTCCAGGAATGCTTCGCTTCACTTCCTGGACTATCCTTAGAAAATTTTCAGGATGGTTCCTCTCTAGATGATGAACTACCGCCGCCAGGTTCTCTCCCGTGTGATCCAGGAGATAAGAATCCTGAACAGCCGAAGGCTTTTTAATAAGGTCGGGTATAAAACGGTAACGCTTAATTTTGGACAGGTACTGGGCGACTGATCGAATACGCTTTTCAGAGTCATTCCAAGCGTGCCCTTTTCTCATCTGGGCCATCTTGGATTCTCTTGCCTTGACGTCTGAGATTGTGAAAAGAATCTCTCCCTGAACTTCCTGCAGAGTCTCTTCTTTTATCAGATATTCATTGCGACGAATTTCTGTAAATTCTATGGAATAGCTGTAATTAACACCTTCGACCTCAAGAGTTACCTCAAAATGAAGATCGAGGTCCTGTAGGTCTGAAGCCTTTTTTTCTTTTCTGCTGAGCGTCTGCCTAAACGTGAAAGGTCCTGGGCCAAATGCGCTACTGAAAGGACCCGAAGCAAGAAAACTCATCATCAGCAGAAAATTTCCCAGATTGGATTTACCCGTACCATTGGGTCCAACAAATATGTTCAAAGGCCTGACATCAAATTCAGCCTCTTTGAAGTTCTTAAAATTCCTGACTTTTATACTCTTGATCATATTGGCCGCTGTCCTTTCTCAAATGCCCAATCGGCCCCCCTAAGTCGACTAAATTAGTACGGAACTTTTGGAGTATAATAGTGAATGACTTTATAGTCAAACCCTATGGCATTAAACACGATCAGCGCGCCGAATCCAACATCTGTGGCAGAGAGTTACCGGCTTGGGATTGAAGACAGACGCCTTTTGCACGTTTAATGTCTGAAAACGATTTTATCAAAGATTCTCAGTTACAACATGCGAAACGGCCCGGTTGTCGCGCCGTTTCACCCAAAAACTAATAAATCTGGCTCTATGGCATTCAATTAATCATTTTTCTTCAAGAGGAGCCGATATCCAACTCATCATCGATCTCAGGTTAGCCCCTACGGTCTCAATTTGGTGTTCCGCTCCCATGCGTTCCTTGGCTTTGAAAACCGGTCTACCAGCCAGATTTTCGAGTATCCACTCTCTGGCGAACTCCCCTGTTTGAATCTCGGAGAGAATTTTTCTCATTTCCAGTTTGGTTCTGTCATCAACAATACGCGGTCCTCTGGTGAGATCGCCATATTCGGCGGTGTTACTGACTGAATAGCGCATGCGGCCGATGCCACCCTCATAAATAAGGTCTACAATGAGTTTGAGTTCATGGAGGCATTCAAAATAGGCTATTTCTGGTTGATAACCGGCCTCGACCAGTGTTTCAAAACCGGCCTGGATGAGTTGCGTGACTCCTCCACAGAGGACAGCCTGTTCTCCAAACAGGTCTGTTTCAGTTTCTTCCTTGAAGGTGGTTTCGATGACGCCGGCTCTTGCGCTACCTATGCCCTTGGCATAGGCCATGCCTATATTCCAGCAATTACCGGTGGAGTCCTGATATATTGCCAGAAGGGCAGGGACGCCGAATTTTTCCCTGTACATCCTTCGCACCAGATGCCCCGGACCTTTAGGAGCCACCATAAAAATGTCTATGTCCTTGCTGGGCTCAATCTGACCGAAATGTATGTTAAAGCCGTGCGCAAAGGCAAGCGCTTTGCCGCTGGTGAGAAATGGCGCAATTTTTGTTTTATAGAGTTCAGCCTGAATTTCGTCTGGAACCAGAACCATGATGATGTCTGCAACCTTGACGGCTTCTTGTACTTCCATGATGGCAATTCCGTCACCGGCGACTTTGTCCCAGCGTCGGCTGCTTTTTTGAAGCCCAACTACAACTTTAATTCCAGAATCTTTCAGGTTTAAGGCATGAGCATGTCCCTGACTGCCATAACCAATAACCGCCACGGTCTTATCCGCTAGAAACGACGGGTTAGCGTCTTTTTCATAAAATATCCTTGCCAATTTTTCTCCTCATTAGAGCTGTTGCAGCCCTCTTGGTATTAAATCCGCAACAGTTTAGCAAAAACACGATGCCGCTTCAAGAGCGCTTTCCCACCAAAATTTACTGATGAGAGCTATTTTTGTCTTCGACGTGCACAAATTCCAGTCAAGAAAGTCTCGAATCAAAATAATTGGGAAATTATAACAAAAGCAAACTAAGAATCTCCAGATATTTTATTCTTGTCCTCCTTGAAAACATGTCTCGGTGGTTCAATCAGCACGGTGGTGTCAGGTGGGACTGAAGAAGTGAGCCATACATTCCCGCCTATGACGCACCGAGCCCCGATGATGGTGTCTCCTCCGAGAATTGTCGCCTGGGCGTATATTGTCACGTCGTCCTCAATTGTGGGGTGACGTTTGGCCCCTCTGAGGAGGTTCCCACCCTCAGACTCCCGAGGAACTGATAGCGCGCCTAATGTAACGCCCTGATAAATTCTCACACGGTCACCGATGTGAGTCGTCTCTCCGATGACTACGCCTGTGCCGTGGTCAATGAAGAAATCGGACCCTATGGTGGCTCCTGGGTTTATGTCGATCCCTGTCAGAGAGTGGGCGTGTTCAGTCATGATCCTCGGCATGAGCGGGATTTCCCTCAGAAAAAGTTCATGAGCCACTCTATAAACGAAAATCGCATAGAGTCCCGGGTAGGAGAAAACAATCTCGTCCAGGCTTTTGGCGGCCGGATCTCCGTCATAATGAGCCATGACATCTCGACTGAGTATCCTACGTAACTGAGGAAGCTTTTCAATGAATGTGATGGCCTCTTCCCTGCCTTTATCTATACATTTCAGACAGATGTTATCGGCGCGACGGCATTCGTGCCTGATACTTCTCGAAATCTGCGCCGAGAGGGCCTCATAGACCTGAATCATTTCGCTGCCCAGATGATACTCGAGAGTTTGACTTGTCAATTCCTGTTTTCCGAAGAATCCTGGGAACAGGAGGTCCTGCAAGGTTCCCAGTATGCATATTATTTCAGCCTTGGATGGAATAAGAGCCGCCCCCACATGGTCCACGGTGCTTTCTTCCCTGCAGGTCTGAACCATGGCTGCCACTGTTTTGCGCAGTCGTTGCTCCTGAACAGGTAAAATGGAGTCTTCCTGAAATTCGCAAATGTCGTCAAAAACTTTTTTTGAACTCATTTTTTCAAACAACTCCCAATTTTGTTGCCTGATGATACCACGCTTCATCCCGTCAAACCTAATCGCGGCTGAAATCTGTAGTTAGCGCCTGGAAGCGCTTTCATTCACATGCGGACTATCAAGCTGTTTGAGTTGCCCCGGAGGGCCCGACTTGAGGTCAAGTGTTTTCTGAGATTCTGAACAAAGGCGGACAGATTGCTTCAGACCTGCACACCGGGCAACGTCCAGGAGTGGTGAACCTGTCTCTCTTCCTGAATGCAAACTCGCAATCCAGACAGCGCGCAGGTTGCGAAATAATTTCATAGCCCTTGCCAAGTGTTTTCCGTATGTGCGGCAGGTCATCCAGAACGTCTTTTTCCCTAATTCCAAGAAGTTTGGATATCGACTTGGATGAAAACTCACCTTGCCTCAGCAATTCAAGCATTTTTCTGCGGATAGTCTGGATCTTCCACTCCTTGAATCGAACGAATCAGGAAAGCTTGACAAGTTCCTGTATTATCGTAGAGGATAATATCTCCGGGTATTCACTGCAAATTATTTTCACAAAACCGGCATATATGATTGATGGAGGTGCCACATGGCGGCGAGGTCCTTAAATCGTGTGATGTTACTTGGTCGAGTCGGCAAAGATCCCGAAGTTCGTTATACCGGCTCTGGAAGAGCGGTAGCTACTTTTACGATGGCGACATCTCAACGATGGAGAGATCAGGATGGTAGTGACCAGGAGAGAACTGAGTGGCACCGAATAGTCGCCTGGGGCAGGTTGGGGGAAATCTGCGGAGAATATTTGGGTAAAGGAAAACAGGTTTATGTGGAGGGAAGGATACAGAGTCGCGAATGGGAGGATCAGGATGGAAATAAAAGGACTACCTTTGAGATCATAGCGAGTGACTTGATACTTCTTGGCGGTTCCGGCGGCGAACAGGCGTCCAGATCGGAAGGTCAGGTACGAAAACCGGCTGCAGGCTCTCCTCCCAGGCAGGCTCCCACCCAGAAGCCAAGAAGCGACGACGGTGGTTATTTGCCACCTCCACCTGAAGACGAGATACCTTTCTGAGCGTCCATGTCTCAAATCGCGTGGATGGTATGTTCCAAAGACCGGGTTGGATTACTCATGAGCTAATCATGGGCGTTTCGTCTGATCCTCGAAGATATTCTACCCCTTCATTCCGGATTGGAACGATTTGAGGGGCCTTGAATGTGCGGGAATTAATTAATCGAATATGGCATGGTCCTCTGAGTGATTGTTTAAGAATTGTTACGAGAACATTTTGTGTTTCATCCAAACAGTGATAATATTACTACGCTTCATACCATGAGAACTATCAACAAATCTCAAAGATGACCTCGGTGTGAATCTTTTCTTCCAAAAATGCCGGAGGGGTGATGCGCAAATTCATTTTTAAAATGTCATACGTGGTCAGTCTGTCGTTAACACTTTCTTTTCTGCTGGTTTCACTGGATGCGTCGGCTTTTAATGAGTCTCCGAACCTGGCCAAACTGGTCAGGGACGGACGACTTCCTGCCGTGGATCAAAGACTTCCTCAGGCCCCGCTTGTGGTGAAGCCTGTAGACCAGGTCGGCTTGTACGGAGGGGAGTGGCGGCGCGCTTACACCGGATTGTCGGATCTGGTTGGAGTTCGAAGGGTCCTGTATGACCCATTGGTTCGCTGGACCCCTGATTACAAGATAGCACCCAACCTGGCAAAAAAATGGGAAGTCGATGAGACGGGACGTGTATTCACGTTTCATTTGGTAGAGGGCGTAAAATGGTCTGATGGCGCTCCTTTCACAACTGATGATATACTGTTCTATTTTGAAGACATCTTGCTAAACCCCGAGTTGACCTCGACGCCCCCCAATTGGTTGTCCAATGACGGAACAGCCCCGAAAGCCAAAAAAATTGATGATTACACCTTCAGTGTCGAATTCGAAAAGCCTTATAGCCTTTTCATTGATCAACTGGCCTGTCCCCATGGTATGGAACTTGTCACGAAGCCCAAGCACTATCTGAAACAATTTCATAAAAAATACGCCGACCCG
The DNA here is from genome assembly GCA_964401595.1 of uncultured Desulfomonile sp. Classification (GTDB taxonomy): domain Bacteria; phylum Desulfobacterota; class Desulfomonilia; order Desulfomonilales; family Desulfomonilaceae; genus CAITZA01. The sequence goes on along the minus strand of CAYNZA010000025.1, from coordinate 20,329 downwards.
GAAAAACTTGAACAGTTGATGACAGCCCGGAATGCGTCTACTTGGGTGAAACTGTTTCTGGACGCTTCAAGCTTGAGGCAGGCGTTGTTTGTAAGCGACAAAATGCCTTCCTTATGCGCCTGGATAACCAAAGTGCCGGCGCCGGCCAAACGGTTCGTCATGGAGCGCAATCCATATTACTGGAAGGTTGACACAAGTGGAAATCAGTTACCGTATATCGACCTTGTAGTTCACGAATTGCAGGCGGAAGCAAAAACAATAGTTCTAAAGGCTATTGCCGGAGAAATAGACATGCAGGGCAGGCACTTGGGCGGCATGCAGAACTCTGTGCTGCTTCTGGCCAGCGCCGCCAACGGCAACTTCCGTCTGGTCCCCAAAACTTCAACAGCATCAGTTGGGGTATTACTGGCGCCGAACCTGAACCACAAGGACCCGGTCATGCGCGAAATCCTGGGTGATCCAAGATTCAGAAAAGCGATATCTCATGCGGTGAACAGGTCCGAAATAAATAAAATAGTCTGTCGCGGCAAAGGTGTCAGTCGCCAGGCCGCTCCGTTGCCGGAATCCGACTTCTTCAGCGCTTCTTACGAAAAAGCCTATATTGAGCACGATCCGGCAAAGGCCGCGGCTTATCTTGATGAGATGGGGCTCAAGGCGGGTCCCGACGGTAAAAGAACCCGTTCAGATGGAAAGCCTGTTCAGGTGTCTCTGGATGTATCCATATCGGTCCCTGGTTGGGTCGATACCGCCGAGATAGTTGCGTCAAACATGAAGGCCATCGGGATTGAGACCGAGGTAAAATCTGAAACCATGGAACTTTTCAGGCAACGCACCCAGAATGCCGCCCATGAAATAGCCATTTGGCCTGGGGATGGCGGTATCGAGTGTCTGCTGGAGCCGAGGTGGTATTTCCCGTTCAATTCTGAAAGCCTCAACGCACCCATGTACGCCCAGTGGTTCCAGAGTGGTGGTAAGAAGGGTGAAGAACCCCCTGCGGACATCAAGGAGATGATGAGGACCTTCAATGAAGTTCTGATGACCGTGAGTTCGGAAAGGCGTAAGGAGTTGTTCGCCAGGATCCTTGCCATGAATGAGAAAAACCTCTATGTAATTGGCCTGGTTCATGATCCGCCAGACTATTATGTCGTCTCAAAAAACATGATAAATGTTGCAAAAAAGGATTTTCAGAGCTGGATATATCCAAATCCAGGTCCGATCAACCCTGAGCAATTCTCATTTATCGCAAAAAAGCCCGGATCGAAATGATAGAGATGTCTGATCAGTTTTTTGATGTTTTTTAACCGGGAAATAGCAACCATTTAAATGTGTGAACTGGAAATGGCCGGTTTTTATAATTTGCTTCATATTTAGGTTTAAGTTGGTCAAACAAGGTGTTTAAGAAACGCAAGAGCGCCGGCAGAATCTCAGTGCGGCGCCTTGGAGCCTTGCGAAATATTTGATCAGGCTCCTTCCCAAAATTTTTCAGAGAGGGACTGCAGGATGATCGCCTACATTATTCGTCGGATTCTACTCATGATTCCGACGTTGATCGCCATTTCAATAATTTCGTTCATAATCATCCAATTACCCCCTGGAGATTTTCTCACCACCTATGTGGCCCAGTTAAGCGCCAGTGGAGAAACGGTAGATCAGGCCGAACTTGAAGCCCTCAAGGAGCGTTTTGGCCTGGATGAGCCCCTTTACAAACAATACCTTAAATGGGCTTCCAATTTTCTGCGTGGAGATTTTGGGCATTCTTTTGAATGGAACAAGCCGGTGTCGGAATTGATTGGAGAGCGGTTAAGCCTTACTGTGATAATTTCCGTGTTTACCATTTTGTTCACTTGGGCGATAGCGTTGCCAATCGGAATTTATTCTGCTGTCAGACAATATTCCTGGATGGATTACTTCCTCACCATAATAGGTTTCATCGGGCTTGCGACTCCCAACTTTCTGTTTGCGCTAGTCATGCTTTGGGTATCTTACGCATACTTGGGGTTGAGCATTGGTGGCCTATTTTCGCCCGAATATGCGGAGGCGCCATGGAGCTTTGCCAAGTTTTTTGACCTCATGAAACACTTATGGATTCCTGTTGTAATTGTGGGCACTTCTCACACCGCCAAGTTCATTCGAATAATACGTGGGAACCTGTTGGATGAATTAAGAAAACCCTATGTGACGACAGCGAGGGCAAAGGGACTGTCTGAAATTCGCCTGATAATGAAGTACCCTGTCAGGGTGGCAATCAATCCTCTCGTGAGCACGATCGGGTGGACTCTGCCTGAACTGGTTTCAGGGATTGCCATAACTGCGGTTGTTCTGAACTTACCGACTACCGGTCCGCTTCTATTGAGCGCTCTCATGAGTCAGGACATGCAATTGGCCGGAACTTTCATCATGCTGCTTTCTTTTCTTACTGTGGTGGGAACTCTGGTATCTGACATTTTGCTTGCGTGGGTTGACCCCAGAATACGCTTCGGCGCAAGGGAGGGCTCATGATGGAGCAAAAACAAAAAGAAATGAAATACCTGAACGCCACGTGGCGTCAGCTCGTCTGGTGGCGTTACAAGAAGCACACTCTTGCCATGATAGGGCTTTTCTCAATAGCCGGCATGTATTTTACTGCCATATTCTGTGAATTTCTTGCGCCTTATGAAAAAGATACCAGGCATCTGGAAGCGATTTTCTCGCCCCCCTCCAAGATTCACTTTTTTGATGAGAGTGGCAGTTTGAGTCGTCCGTTTGTGAAAAAGACGGAAATGGACATCGACCTGGAAACTCACCAGTTGACCTTCCGTGAAGTCAAGGGGACAAACTTTCCCATAAAGTTTTTCGTTCAGGGTGATCCTTATCTTTTCTGGGGTATCTGGGAGACGGACATTCATTTATTTGGGGTTGAAGCTCCCGCCAAGATATTGCTTTTCGGCGCCGACAGAATGGGACGTGACGTGTTTTCGAGGTGCCTTTACGGAACACGTATATCTTTATCGATTGGCATGATAGGAGTTTTTCTGAGCCTGATTCTAGGCCTGACACTGGGGGGGATATCAGGTTACTCAGGTGGGTGGGCCGACGTTATCATCCAGCGTGTCATTGAAATAATCCGGTGCTTTCCGAGTATCCCGCTATGGATGGGGCTGTCCGCATCCATGCCTCCTCACTGGCCGGCCCTCAAGGTATATTTCATGATAACTCTGATCCTGTCCCTGGTGGGCTGGACTGATCTGGCTCGCATGGTTCGAGGCAAGCTGATCGCTCTGAGGGAAGAGGAATTCGTGCTTGCGGCAAGGTTCATAGGGGCTAGCGACTTTCGTATAATTTTCAGGCATCTGCTACCTTCGTTTACTTCGCATATTATAGTGTCGGTTACACTGGCCATACCGGGGATGATTCTGGCTGAAACTGCTCTAAGCTTTTTGGGAATAGGGCTGAGGCCCCCCATTACGAGCCTGGGTGTGCTCCTGAAGGAAGCGCAGAATGTCACCACCGTCGCATTGTATCCATGGCTGCTTATTCCGGTCGCTTTTGTAATCATTATCGTGCTGTCATTCAATTTTGTCGGTGATGGACTACGTGACGCAGTAGATCCATATTCGAGGTAATTTTTATGGCGCCTTTGTTACAGGTTGAAGATCTTCAGGTGCATTTCTTCATAGATGAAGGCACTGTCAGAGCGGTAGACGGGGTGAGCTTTTCCTTGGAACAGGGGAAGACTCTCGGGATTGTTGGTGAGTCAGGTAGTGGAAAAAGTGTCATCGGCCAGACCATTCTCAGGATTGTCCCCTCTCCGGGGGAAATTGTAAACGGCAAGGTACTCTTCCAGGCAGGAGGGAAGGAAATTGCCGATCAAAAGACTCTGGATCTGACTACTATAGATCCTAAGGGCTCGCTGGCGCGAAGCATCAGAGGAAGCGACATATCGATGATCTTCCAGGAGCCCATGAATTCGTTCAGCCCTGTCCACACAATCGGTAGCCAGATCATGGAAGCGCTTCTGCTCCATTCGGATTTTTCCAAGGCTGAAGCGAGAAACCAGTCCATAGAAATGCTTTCCCGGGTAGGCATCCCTCAGCCGGAGAACAGAATAGGCGCCTATCCTCACCAACTATCGGGTGGGATGCGACAAAGGGCCATGATCGCCATGGCGCTGATCTGCAATCCAAGAGTGCTTATAGCTGATGAGCCGACTACTGCGCTCGACGTAACTGTACAGGCTCAGATACTGGACCTGCTTAAGGAACTGCAAGAAGAGTTCGGCATGGCCATACTCTTTATTTCGCACAATTTGGGCGTCATTTCGGACATTAGTGACGATGTGCTTGTCGTATACTTTGGAAGGGTAATGGAGCAGGCTCCCGTGGCCGACATATTTGAAAACCCCCTTCATCCCTACACCCAGGCTCTGCTGAGATCCGTGCCTGGAATAGATACTCCCGTGGGAACGGAACTCGCCACAATCGAGGGTACCCTTCCTGATCCTTTAGCGTACATATCGGGGTGTCCATTCTTTGGGAGATGCACGGAATGCGGGGGTAATTCCGTTTGTCGCGACACCCCCTATGAATTGACTAAAGTGGCTCAGAGACACTTTGTAGCCTGTCCACGCATGTGCATAAAATTGTGAGGAAAAAATTTGTCACAAACAGACGTGCTGCTTGAAATCAGGAATCTGAAAAAACATTTCCCTATACACAAGGGTGTTTTCAAAAAAGTTGTTGGACATGTCAAGGCTGTTGACGGGATAAGTTTTGCCATCAAGCCCGGAGAGACACTTGGTTTGGTAGGAGAATCCGGTTGTGGGAAATCGACAGTCGGCAAAATGATAATGGGAGCTTTCCGTCCTACTAGCGGAGAGATATTGTTTCATCCGCCCGATGGTTCTGCCACGGTTGACCTTGCCACCATGACCGCGGCCGAGATGAGACCCTTGAGACCATACATTCAGATGATTTTCCAGGATCCTTTTGCTTCCCTGAACCCGAGGATGACAGTCAGGGAGATACTTGCAGAGCCGTTGATAGTGAACAAGGTCGCTAAAGGCGCAGCGCTTGAGGGTAGGGTAAGAGAGCTTATAGAACTGGTTGGGCTTAAAGTTCAGTATCTTACGAGATATCCTCACGCTTTCTCTGGTGGTCAACGTCAGAGAATATGTGTCGCCAGGGCCATGGGGTTGTATCCGCGGTTGCTGGTAGCCGATGAGCCAACATCCGCGTTGGATGTTTCCGTTCAGGCCCAGATTGTGAACCTGGCCCTGGAAATTCAGGCTCAAATGGGATTGGCATTTCTCTTCATTTCTCATGATCTTGGGTTGATAAGGCATTTGAGCAAACGCATAGTGCTGATGTACGTCGGCAAGGTAGTGGAATACGCCCCTGCCGAGAACCTTTTTGCAAAGCCCAGGCATCCTTATACGGAAGCTCTGATGTCCAACGTCCCAAGTGTAAGATCAGAAACTGTCGGTAAGAAAATCATTCTTAAGGGTGAAACGGCCGATCCAATAAATCCTCCACCCGGATGCTCATTTCATCCTCGCTGTCTTTATGCTCAAGCCATTTGTTCGAATATTGAACCGCAACTGAGGGAAATTGGTCCGGGTCATGTTGTCGCCTGTCATTTTGCTGAAACTCTCAATCTAAATGGCTGTGACGCTCTCGGCTGTGCTATATGATGGTTTTTGTGATTACTTTGGAGTATGATTACCAGTTGTCAGCGCAGTGCTGAAAATTGATGCGGCTCGTGCAAAAAAGAAACACCAGTAGGTAAGGTAATTGATGGGTCAAGATTCAATCAAGAGAATCCTTGTTTATACTCATAACTCGATAGGTGTCGGACACGCTTTCAGGACGGCTGCGGTGATATCGGGCATAAAAAAATGGCGTCCTGACATCGATTTTCTTGTAATATCAGGAACCTCGGTTCCCCAGGTTTTTTTCAAGGAAGACGTAGAAGTCATCAAGCTGCCATCGGTCAGGATGGACATTGACCACCATCTTAACAGTCTCCATTCCCGGTATTTGACCGGGTTCGATCTTGAAGCTGTTTTCGACTTTCGTCAGCAGCTAATAATGGCAAGTTTCGATTTTCTGCAACCGGACGCGTTGATCATTGAACACAACATGACCGGCCAGATGAGTGAGCTGATCCCACTCTTAATGAAGAAGTGGATGAGAAAGGGCGGACCGGTAGATTTTGCGCTGGTTCATATCTGTCGCGGTATAATGAAGTGGATTCCACTACTAAGGATTCCTTATCAGAACCCCAGACACAGATCAGAATCTATAAACATCGGGGCCCTTTATGATTTCATGTATGTGCTCGAGGATCGGGAAGTCATCGACATCAACAAGTCCTTTCTTGGCGATGATCCTGAGTTGGAACCCAAGATCAGTTACTTGGGCAAAATTACCAACAAAACCTGCGCTGAACTTGAGTCGAGGTCAGAGACCCTGGAACGGTTCGGTCTTCCGGACAAGAAACTTATTGTAGTATCTCTCGGGAGAAACCAAAAGGTTTTGGACCTTTCTATCAGGATGGCCGAAATTTTCAATCGAATGCTCGACTATGAAGACTATCAACTTGTTATGGTGCTGGACACATATCTGGACAAGTTGGCTGCATCAGCGCTTAGAGCCCATGAGTCGTGCAAGGAAGTCCGGTTCATAAACTTTCTTCCAGACCTCGTTGATCTGTTCAACCATTCTGAACTTGTAATTTCGCGAGCCGGTTACAACACAGTAAACGAAATATTGCTGACAGGCGCCAAGGCCATAATAGTTCCCGAAAGCCATGGGGGCGGAGAACAGGAATTACGCGCCCACAGTGTGAAGTCCCAAAATATGCTGGTACTTAATGAGGACAACATTCTGGACCACGACCCAGACAGTCAGATATCGCAATTTCTGGATCTGGTATCCCGCGCTGAACCCATAAAGTTTGACAAGTATTCAATAGGCAAGACCATGATCGATGATCTTGAACGCTGGAAGAAAAGCAGATCAAACATCCGGTGACAATCTCCATAATTTCTTGTCATAGTTGGCCCCCGGACACTCACGGATAGATTCCACGTAAAACTATTGCGTCGGAGATTCTCTGAATAGCTAGTATCTGAGCTGCCTCCCTCATGGCGACATTGAACTTCTTCGAACACTCCAGAACACTGTCAAAGCCCAATCGCATCAGGTATTGCAGCTTGGTGTTTATTTCATCCACCGGCCAGAAAAACGATTGCAGGTCCTGCACCCACTCGAGGTAACTGACAGTCACCCCACCGGCATTGCACAAAATGTCTGGAATGATAAAAATGTCCCTATCGATGAGGACTTCATCTGCTTCCGTGGTTATCGGCCCGTTGGCCCCCTCTGCAATTATCCTCGCCCTGACCAGACCGGCGTTGGCCAAAGTTATCTGGTTCTCTACGGCGGCTGCTATCAGGACGTCGCAATCGAGCGTCAGCAATTCTTCGTTAGTGATAGGCTCAGACTCCGGACAACTGGCTAATTCGGCGCCCGTCTCCATATGTTTGGCTACCATAACTGGGTTGAGCCCCTTTCCAGTGTAAATTCCACCTTTTGAACTGGTTACTCCGATAATTTTCATTCCCATTTCGTAAACCAGTCTGGCCGCAACCGAACCGACGTTGCCGAACCCCTGGACGGCCACTGTAGCCCTTTGCGGGTCGATTCCCTTCAACCTGAGCGCTTCAGCGACACAGAAAGCAACGCCTCGTCCTGTGGCTTCCGTCCGGCCTAATGAGCCACCGATCTCCACTGGTTTGCCTGTGACTACAGCCGGTATGGAAAAGCCACGGTGCATCGAATATGTGTCCATGATCCACGCCATGATCTGCGGGTTAGTGCCCACGTCCGGAGCCGGGATATCGCTCTCCGGGCCCATCAACACACTGATCTCGGTGGCGTACCGTCTCGTCAAACGCTCAAGCTCCCTCAGTGAAAGCTCCTTCGGATTGACTATCACGCCGCCTTTGGCGCCTCCGTACGGAAGGTTCATCAAGGCGCATTTCCAGGTCATCCACATCGCCAGGGCTCTCACCTCATCGAGGGAAACATCTGCCGAATAACGTATGCCACCCTTGGTCGGTCCCTTGACCACTGAGTGATGGACCCGGTAACCTCTGAACATTCGAGTTTCTCCATTGTCCATCATCACCGGGAAATTGACTGAAAGCTCCCTCTTGGGACACCTCAGCATGTTTATAACCCCTCTCTTAAGGTTCAAATGAGACACGGCCTTGTCAAATTGGGCAAGGGCGTTGGCGTACGCATTGTATTCAGATGGTTTAGATTTACTGTTGACCAGCCTCGCCCCGGAGACATGAGGAAAGTCCGGATTGCTGAAATCTGTCTTTTCATGAAGTGATGCCATCTATACCTCATAAGCGCCAAAATGAATGCAATTGGGCGCTTCCGGAATCAAATGGTATCACATCTTGACGGCATGAACAGACTAAAAAGCAAGGGCACAAAAAACTTGACATCATGCTCCATTATTGTTCATAGTGGCAAAAATAATTTTGTCCAGAAAAACAGGTTGTTTGGGAAAGACGGTGTGAATCCGTCGCTGCCCCGCATCTGTAACCGCTTACGAAATCCACATTATGTCACTGAAGAGCGATTCTTTGGGAAGGCGTGGAGAGTAGGATCAGGCGGAAGCCAGAATATCCGGATAGCCTGAATCCCTGAAAAAATCCTGCGAGGGCAGGAAGGGCGCTGCGATACTACAGTACCCTTCTGTCTTATGACAGGAGGGTTTTTTGTTTTTGGATGTCTTTTGCCAGTAGGTTGAGACGATAACTGCAAGTGATGGACTCCAGGGGTTGCGCCAACAACCCCAGGAGTAATTAGGAAACTGCGGCAGCTTCCGTTTCCTTTCATTATCCCACCGCTAAAGTTACGTCAATACGAGATTTCAGCGCCTCGGAGCCCTTGTCTGAGGTCCAAATCTCTTGGTTCGTTTAATCACCGAAGGCTATGGTTAAAACATAAACATTTGTTTTAGTTGTGTTTTATCGTTTTGAATTGTTTCTGGACAACGGCGTTTTGATAAAAGGAGATTCTGATGTCAACAGATAGAAAAATTCCGAAGCTAGTCACTCTGCTTGTGTCGTTGCTCACGTTGGCCAGTGCGGCGCATGCAGGAGATGATCGACCATCTTCATGCGGACAGATGTTGAGTTCTTCAAAATCGTGTACTTCAGCGCAATGTGTCCCGGTGAAAAAGGTTACCCCAATTCCTGATGTTGCTCAATCGTCAGTCGCTTATCGTGGATGTGGATCAGGTAGCCTTATTCCGGTGAGTTATGTGGAGCCTGGACCGATCAGGGCAATAGCCTTCTATGCCGCCGGACTAATCAAATCTACCATAGCGGCTCCATTCAGGTTGGTTGAAACCCTGATTCCCGTTGGTAAGGGAGACGACTACAGACCTGTCAGGCCGGCATGTCAGCCATCATGTGGGCCTAACCTGCCGCCTCAGGTGATAAAAGAATATGAATTTCCTCCAATGGAATCCAGTAACCTGGTTTCAGGATTGTGGAATCTTCCCTCTACACTTTTCCGTCAGGGGCGACTTACAGGGGATGTTTTTCGGAATGATCCCTCTGCTCCGGTACATTGCGCCAGATAGTCCGATCTTTGAAAAAATTACCTGACATTTCAAAGTGGGTGAATTCCAATGAAACAACTAAATTTTACTGTTAAGAAGCGATATATTTGTTGTTGCCTGTTCCTGGCGCTTCTGACCGTGTGGCCACCGTGGTCAGACAGTGTTTCTGGACAGGAATCTAGTGCGTCCCCATCAGATCAACTCCCGAGGGTTGAAATTGAAGCTCCCAGGACATCATCGGGCTCTTCTGCGAGATCGACCGCTGGAGAAGGTTTCGGTTACGATCAGCAAATTCCCTCAGGCCAGCCTTTTTCGGATTTCGCGCCGACAACATCGGAGGTAGTGTCGGCAACTCGAGGTATTGCCAACGTAGCGACGATACCGTCAGCGGTTAGCGTCATAGATAACCGGGGAATCAACAGCCTTGGAAACTCCTCGGTGACTGAGATGCTGCAGGGGCAAACCGGTCTTTACACGCCAAGTCTTTCTGGTACGCCTATCAATTCCAATATAGTGCTTAGGGGTTTTTCTAACGAACCCCAAAATCGCGTTGCATACCTGGTCAACGGTAGAAGCCTGAACATCCCGCGGACTGAATTGAATACCAATTTTCTGTTCCCCGAATCTATAGAGCGAATAGAGATTCTGCGAGGGGACGCTACAATACAGTTCGGTAACAATGCGATAGGTGGGGCGGTAAACGTAATACTGAAGAACCCACGGTTGAATCCGGGATCATATTTCGGAGCCGAAGGCGGGTCGTGGCATACGGACCGAGAATGGGCCGGGATAAACGTCGTTCGCGATTCGATAGCAGCCGGAATATTCCTGGGGCGATATTATCAGGAAGGCTGGAGGCTGTATGAAGGTAATGGCGTGAACATGGAACCGGTTACCAGACCCGGGCCATGGACACTTCAAAATTTTACAGGAAACTTTAACTGGAAATTAAATTCTTCTCTTACTTTCGACATTTTGACGACCAAGTCAGAACAGCGAGAAGCTAGCATCGGTTATATAGAAAGAGGTCCATGGGACAGACGGGATATTCGCAATATTGCCCAACAGAAGTTTTACGATAATGGCCCTGATGAGAAAAACGATACAGTAACAATAGCCAAACTGCTCTATGAGGGTGGTAGACTTGGCAGACTGGAGACTATTGGTAGCGCAAGGACTTATGATAGAAGAATTTTGTGGTACGCCCTCGGAACAAACTCTGACCAGCGGTGGGATGATTACGGCCTTTCACTAATTTATACCAGGAAAGACGAATACACTTTTTTCAAAAATGACATTACCTTGGGAACGGATATCTCCGATGGCCGTTTTCGTAGAGAGGCTCGCTATCCATATCTGACGCTGAATTGGCCTCCTTACAATACCATAGGGTGGGAGCATGCTCAGCGGCAGTCGGGTTACAGAGACTCACAAAGCTATTACGTGATAAACAGTTCACGTCTGTGGGACCGTTTAATAGTGGGTTTGGGCTATAGGGTCGAATCCTATGACCTCAGGAACCTGTATGCGAATAACCAGAACTACGTGGTGACCAACGCACAGGAAAGCCTTCAAAATACGAAAAGCGCCTCGCAATGGAGTCTTGGCTTCGTTTACGACAAGGAACTTGGATCAAACTTCTATTACAAACATTCCAGGTTTTACCGGTTTCCTAACTTCGATGAGATGATCAACTATGGAACCGGTTGGCCGCCATCTTTTAATCCACCCTTCTGGATGCTGAATCCAGAAGAAGGAACTTTAAACGAATGTGGCTTAAGGCACTGGTTTACCCGGAACATCTATTTCAACGCAACCTACTATGATCAGTATATGGACAGTGAAATCCTCTATGGGGCCGATGCTGCAGGTAATCCCAGAAATATTAATGTTAACGATGTAGCTCACACCGGTGTAGAACTTGAGGGATTTGTCAGGATAACTCCTCGCTGGATGCTCAAGGGAAACTATACACATCAGAAGGTCATAGTGAGATCAAACTATAGACCCGACATATACAGTCTGACAAGACAGTCAACCGAAGACAAATGGATCTGGCAGAATCCGGCAGACATGGCCAATCTTTCGCTCTCCTATGACAACAGGGAATGGGGGTTTTCAGCTATGATAGCATTCCACTATGTTGGATCTCAGTACCGAGTCAACGATCCGTTCAACGAGGTTGAACCATTAGAGCCAGCCAAATGGGGTGATTTGACCATATCCCAGAAATTTTTCGATGACGCAGCCACCATATATTTTGGAATACGAAATTTTTCCGACCGACAGTATTCCCTGTTCGGCACGAGATCTGACCCGTCATTTGTTCAGGTTCCAACAGCCTGGTATGCCAATGAAGGCCGCTCATACTTTATGGGACTGAAGGCAAACCTGGATTATGACAGGATGAAGCTACCCTCGTCAGGAGACCTGGAGAGAATGCAGAGGCGGTTGTATGGCCAGATAACTGACGCTGCTTCTACCCTCTCTGGGGCCGGTCGACGGGTGAGGGACCTGACCAGCTTTTAGTTACATGAAAAGACTATTGACGCTTCTTTTGGAAATGAAAATCAACCGGGGCCAGGAGCTAAAGAATGAAAATTTACTGTCCGATAATAACGCTCTTTGTTGTTGCATTCACCTGCAGCGCTGGAATCTGTGGTGGATCACATGGCCAGATGCCGTTTCCGGTTTCGTGGCCAGCAAAGATTTTGGAAAATTCCTTAGAGATAACATGTACAGACCGACCTGTTCAGCTTGGATATTCGGGGCCCGTGCAATTCCGTGCCACATGCCCCGGAATATGGGCGGTCACACATCAAAGAATGGATGAATCATCTTTCAGGAGGCGTTTTTTTACATACAGGCATTATGAATTCAAGGGATCGTGGAATTTGAAGGATCAGGGGATTATTGAGTCTGTTTATACTCCCTCGAGAGAGTTGTTCATAGTGCTTCCCGGAGATATGATTGAATTCAGAAGCGCTGATCCGGATTGCTTTGCGAGGGTGAATATAACGAATCTGGGATACATTAAGAGAGCCAGTCTGCCCGAACTGCAGCAATGGCTTGCGTACAACGTCTATATGGAAAGAGCCGATCTGCCCAAACGATGACAAAGAACCCCAGAAGCGCCATCTTCTCGGGTACCTTCGGCGTTCATGACGCCTTATGGGACGGGTCTTGCCCACTCGTCCCTATTTTTTCCATTTTTACAGGGTGACTGGTCATATTCTGTGTTTAATCCCTTGACATTGCTGACTGGTCCAAAGCTTTATGAAAAATTGAGGGGGAGCCGATGCTTCTAAGAACTTTTTTTGACGCCGTAGAAGTTTACCGTAAGGAAAAGATGTTGATAGCCCGGTTTCTCAAGCCTTTTCGTTCAGTTTCTAACTGTCGGACAGGGGGTGGGTTTAGTTCAGAGTTGGAATATGTTTGTAACCACCAATGCTGCGAACCGCGTGATCATTTCACGGAAGCAAATTCAATGATGATAGACGAGCCTGAGGCTTACCACAGAATGATCTGTGACAATTACGGACTTCCATCAGAGCAGACGGCCATGCTGGAGACAGCCGCCAACATGAATAACGCCGCAATAGAGCATTTAACATTCAGGGATTTGGAAGTGGCGTGTGTATGTACAGGAGGCGTTGAAAGTAACCCCATGAGGGCCGCTGATCCGGCATCGGTTTACGAAGACACAGGGCAATTCAAATCTGTTGATGGCGCCGCAGGCACTCAACCAGGAACGATCAATCTCATTTTATTGATCAATCGCAGCCTTACTGACGCGGCCCTCATAGACTGCGTGGTGGGCGCCACTGAAGCCAAGGCTGCGGCTTTGCAGGAACTGGAAGTAAATTCACGTTATTCAGATTCAATAGCAACCGGAACCGGAACAGATCAGATATGTGTCGCCGCTGCGATCAGTTCCGTGGTTCCATTAACAAGCGCCGGCAAGCACACCAAACTGGGTGAACTTGCTGCCCGTTCCTGTCTCGACGCCATCAAGAATTCTCTGGTGTGGCAAAACTCGCTGACGCCCAACATCCAGTGTTCGTGCCTGAACCAACTTGGTCTTACCAGCAGGGATGAATCAGGGTTTTGCGATTTGGTGTGCGACATGCTGGAAGAACCACTGAAAGAATTGTTCAGGAAAAATTTTATAAGCATCAATCTGGATCCACCTACCGTTGCGGCCGTTTCAGCCATGAGGATGCTGAGGCAAAAATGTTTGTGGGGGACGCTTCCTCAAGGGTGCCTCAAGGACATTTATTGCGCACAAGCGGCTCAAATAGCGGGTTGTGTCTCAGGAAAGCGCAAAAAGTTTGAGTGGTTTGTCCAGAAATTGTCCAAAACGGAAATCGACCTCGGCCATGCAAGCCTCATGCACATGATTCACAAGAGCTTTTCATTGGGGTTTGCGCAAAAATGGCGATAGATCTGGTTGGAAGTTGCAGATCATAGTTTGCCCAATGTGGTAATTCTGGGAGTCCGGGTTAGCGGATTAATATCTACAAATGCCCTTACCCTGAAAGCCACCTCCAATAAACTGCCGGTGACAACTCTTTCAGCAGGTCCCTCCTTCAGGATATGACCATCGCTAATCAGTTTGAGATTGTTGCACGCCTGACACATGAAGTTGATGTCATGTGAGACCATGATTATTGCCATTCCATTTAGGTTAATGTCCTTGAGTAATTCTATCAGACTCATCTGTGAGTAGAGATCAAGATGGTTGGTGGGTTCATCAAGAATCAATATGCGGGGCTGTTGAGCCAATGTCCTTGCAACTTTGACTCTTTGTTTTTCCCCCCCGGATAGTGATCCTACCGGTCGGTCGGCTAAATTTTCAGTCAATGTGCGTGACATTGCATTTCTGACAATTTCGCGATCATGGTTATTTTCGAAAAAGATTCCGCCGTGATGGGGGACTCGACCAAATGACACGTATTCTTTTACTGTGAATCCGAACTCCAGGTTTTCTTCCTGAGCCACTATGGCCAAAACCCTTGCAATCGATTGCCTGGACATCGATTGGATGTCTTTGCCATAAATTCTGACCAGGCCTTTGCCAGGTCTGAGGATTCCGGATATGACACTTAACAGGGTCGACTTTCCAGCCCCATTGCGACCAATGATTCCAACAAATTCGCCCTCATCCAGAGAAAAGTCGATGCCATCAAGGATTCTGGAATTTCCCAACATTACGCTCACGTTAATACATTCCAAAATACCTGATCTCATTTTAGTCTCGATTTCCGACGATTGTTTAGTTCCAAATAACTATTTTCTCAGAAGAAGGTAAAGAAAGAATGGGGCTCCTGTGAGCGCGGTGATTACTCCTACCGGTAGTTCTACCGGATAGGAAATCAACCTTGCCATGGTATCGGCAGCCACCATAAATACGGCCCCTCCCAGAAAGGATGCTGGCAACAGCAGCCTGTGATCAGGACCTAGCAGAAGGCGCATCGAGTGTGGCGCTACCAATCCCACGAAGCCTATTGTTCCAGAAACGCTTACAACCGCTCCCGTGATAAGGGAGGCTATCGTTATCAACAAGAGCCGAATCTTCTTAACGTCAATTCCCAATCCTAGAGCCGAATCCTCGCCTAAAACCAGGATGTTCAACCGGCTGGCGTTCATGTAAACAACTAAAAAACCCATTACAACGATTGGCGCTGAAAATGTGATCTTGTTGTAATCAGCCAGACTGAAATCCCCCATGAGCCAGAATAATACTCTCTGTATCTCACTGGAACTGGTCATGGACATGATTAGCAGCATTAAAGCGTTCATCAGGGCTCCAACGATGATTCCCGCCAAAATGACTGTGTTCATGTATGAGGAAGTTTTTCTCACAAAGCTCAAGCCGTAGACCACCATTACTGCAACAAGACTTCCCGCGAAAGCAAAGCTAGTAGTTGCCCCCGCCCAGGTCCATTTGAAAACACTTATCGATATTACAGCCCCCAGAGCGCCTCCTGCAGCTATGCCGATAATGTACGGATCCGCCAAAGGGTTTCGTAGCACCCCTTGGAAAACGACCCCTGAACATGCCAGCCCAGCCCCTGCAACAGCGGCAAGCAGGATTCGAGGCAAACGGTAAGATAGGATTATTGCCGCCGATCTGATGGATTCTGCGTCCTCCATGTCACCTTTAATAAAGGCCCAAAATTCAATTTGGGTCGTGCCCCATAAAAGTGAAACGGCAGCGGCTGTCACAAGCGAAAACATCAATAAAAAAACGGCTAGAATGGTTTTTTTCAGGACAGACATTTTCTTGAAAAAGTTCATCAATTGGCCTGTCGAACCTGACGAGTCTCGTTAACCATGAGCAATGGTTCAGCCATTGAGGCGTCGGAGTGCAGGTGATTGGCGAGTGACTCCAGAGCTTCTATGGTACGGGTGCCCGGTCTACTCATGAGGTCAGAATTGACTTCATATACTCGTTTGTTCTTGACCGCCTGGAGAAACTGATAATTTTTCCAATAGTTCAGACAATCGACTCCATGGCATTCCTTATCCAGCATGAATATCACTTCTGGGTTCTGTCTCATGACCTCTTCCATGCTAAATTTGGGATACGGACTTGATAGTTCGTTTACCACATTTCTGCCGCCGGCTTCAGAAAGCATTGAACTGAGAAACGAGGTTGACCCGGCCACGACCAATGGATTGATGCCAACTACAAACAAAACGGAGGCTTTCTCCAATCCTGAAATCACATTGGCTAATTTTTTTCGTCGTATTTCAATTTGGATGACAATATTAACAGCTTCTTTATTTTTATTTAACAGAACACCAAGATTCATGATCAACTGGTTTATATCTTGGATAGAACCGCTGTCATCCACATAAACCGGAATGCCAAGACTCTTGATTCTGTATATTAACTCAGGTCTCATACCGTTTTTGGGGGCCAGAATCATGTCCGGTTTAACTGTGAGGAGTTTCTCAAAATCCGGAGCCATGTATGGTCCAATGTCCTGGACCCTTGCGGCTTCCTCAGGAAAATTGCATCTGCTTGTGCGCCCGACGAGCCTGGATCCGGCGTCCAGATCAAACACCAGCTCTGTCAGACTAGGAGCTAAAGATACAATGCGCTCAGGAACTTTTTTGACACACACTGTTTCACCAGATTTTTCCTTCACGCAAATGTCCTGACCCGATTCAGCGAAGCTCGGAAAGAAGTATAGAAACACGCCCACAAAAGCCACAAAAAAATATCGCAAAGGTTTCACGGTTTTTACTTCCTGAAAGATATTGGAACCACGTAAGTGATTTTTTTATTCATCGACTGTTCAGGGATTCTTGGGAAATGTTCAGAAGCCTTTTGAAGTATTTGAAGGGCAGCTTTGTCAAGTAGTTCAGAGCCGGATGACCTGTTTATTCTCAAATCTTCTAGCTCTCCGCTGTCAATTATCGTGAACGATACCATCACCTCTCCATAGTTCTTTGAACGCAATGCTTTTCTGGGAAAATAAGCTGCTTCGTAGATGGCCTCAAGCAGTTTCAGTTTGAAGTCATTTATCAAATCTCCACGAGTGGCATCAGATCGTTTTTCATGCTGAGCAACTGAAGCCACGCTGGCGGGGGTGTCCTGCATGGATTCGCTTTTGAGATCGATGTCGTCCTGATCAGATGAATTTTTATTTTTAGTGGAGTTCGAATCAATCAGCCTCGCGGCATTTGCGGCGCATTCTTCATTTTTGCCTCGTTGCTGATCTAATGAACCGGCCTGCTCGCCCTCAGAAAATTTTTCCTGGTAGGAAACATCTTCATTTCCACTTTTGTGGTCATTCTTCTTTGAACGATCAGCGATTGAGGGTAGAGATGCGGCTGAATCGATAGATACCAGGCTCGGTTTGCATACCTCGTCAGAGCGGGAATCTACCAGACTCACGAATATGGGTTGGTGTCTTGTCCCACCTTGTCCGGTCGCCTCGGCATAGGAGATAAAAGTAGCCACAAAAATGAGAAGCACATGAAACGCTGATGAGGCAAGGTTTGAATAAAATATGGGTCTGAGATTTCCGGAACTTTTGGTCCAACAAGCAAAGGATGTTTTATCGGCAACGAGATCGTCCTCGACCGGATTGATTGCTGAATCAGAATCATCATGTTCCTGAAAAGAGCCCAAATCCAGGAAGTCTGGCAGCCGACTGCCATCGAGATCATCAACTTCGTAATCAGGGGTCCGGATGGTCAAGGTCTGCGACGATGCGTGAAAATCATGAGGGTACAGTTCAAGTGAACTTGAGCGCAATCCCTCGTCAATACGACTTTCAATCGAATCGTCGGGACTCCATTCCCTCATACGCCTCCAGTCGTCCGAATCCACAAGGTCCAGGAACGCAGAAGAGGTTCGAGACAATGGGTCTGAAATGTCCGATGAGGCTTTCATTCCCGTCAGCTTTCCTGTGGCCGCGGGTTTTTCATAAAAAATAAAAAACCCGAGCCTCAATAGACTCGGGAATGCGCCCAGTTTTACTTCTTCCCTAATCAGCCGTGCTCCGCAGCTTCTTAACGTTAGGCAGGTCTTCTGGCTCCCGGATCAACCTAATCACCCAACCTTCCCACCCGGATACCTCCGGGCAGTGGCATAAAAACGGGCTTTCGTCCCCGGTTACAGCGGCGGGACCGCGCCGGATTTACACCGGCTTCCCTATTAAGCTCATTGAGCGCCTAGCGGAATCAGACTGCATCATTTATGCGGTCAAGTCAACGAAACTTTCAACTAAAGGATCGGTGGACGATCATTCCGGGTCAGGATGATTTTTGACATGACAATGAACTATCAGTATAATTGGGGGACTATAAAAACATGATCCAGAGCCTATGGGGGGGCGCTTATGAAACATCCACTGATTGAACACAGGATCGAACCCTTGGAAACATCCATGACAGATCTTAAAGAAATCGTTGCAGAAATCTCTCGCCAGATGGCAAAAAATTCTCTTGAGATAAAAGAGAGCCAGATCAGGGTCGAAAGTGATTTGGCGCTATTGTCCATGGAAATGAAAGATTTTAAAAATGAGATGCTTGAGTTCAAGGTTGAGATGAAAGATTTCAAAAATGAGATGCTTAGTTTCAAAGACGAGATGAAAGATTTCAAGGACGAGATGAGGGACCACAAAAACGAATCAATTCTTTTTAGGGAGGAGATGCGACAGGAAAAACTTCGGCACAATCTTGAACTGGGGAAAATAGCAAACAAGCAGGGCCGTATGGCGGAGGATCTTGTGGCTCCGAGTGTTTGCAGGATAATGAAAGAGGCGCTTGGGATTGATGACTCAGAAGGCTGCATAGCAAATGTAAGGGTTATAAGACCCTATAAAGGTGACCGAAAGAATACACGGGAATTTGATGTCATATCGGAATGCAGAGATTATGTGCTGATCAACGAAACCAAAAGCTCGCTTATTTCCAGAGATGTGCAGGGTTTACTGAAAACTATTTCGAGAATTCGGGACTATTTTCCTGAATTTGATAACCGTAAGCTGATAGGCTCTGTAGCGTCTCTCCATATAGCTCCGGGCGTTGTGAATTTTGCAACGAAGAATGGTATTCTCGCCCTTGCTGTCGGCCATGAACTGATGGATATACAGAATCCCGCAGGATTCAGGCCCACCGTCTGGTAGGCCGGTTTGGCCACAGACACAAAGCCTTGAAAACACAATGTCTTTAAATAATTACGACTACGGTTCGGATTTAAAACAGACCACAGACTTTTTTGACGCTCTCGTCTCATGTTGAGCGTTTCTTGCCCCCGGTGTTCTGATGAATGCTGGGGGTGTTTATTACTGCAAGGTCATGGTTTACCAGATTGATGTCTGTTTATTCTTCCCCGGTTATGTGCCTGAATTTCTCAGGATCCATCAGGATATAAGTTCCGGTGGCCCTGGAACAAAGCCTTCTGTCACTGTTTGATATTTCCGCGGTGAGGTTGACTCTGGAGCCTTCCTGAGAATCTATTCTGCAGCGGATCTCGATTTCCTGCTCCACGTACAGGGGGCTGAGAAATTCTACATTCAGCGAAGAAGTTACCCCAACCCTGTCAGTCAAATGAAGCGTGGTCCATCCCATTATTTCATCGAACAGTCCGCTTTGTATGCCGCCGTGCAGTATTTTTCCAAATCCGGTGAAAACACGGGATGGTGACCATTTACACACCAGCTCTTTTGGTAGTGTATCCGCTTCGTAAAAACTGAGTTTGAGTCCAACAGGATTTGCAGGGCCACAAAAGAAGCATTGTCCGTTTCTGTACTGGTTGGGCAACAGTTTCATTGAAATCTCCTGATAGTTAGAATTCATGGGATAGAATCAGATTATTGCGGCTTGGTGTCAAGCCAAACCGGAATTTGTTTATAACAGATCCGAGCAAGTTGGCCCGCCTCTCATGGCTATGGTCATTTATTCGGAAGAGAATAAATTTACGAACCTTGCTTTGAGATGACCGGTGAAATTTCGGAGTTTCAATTTATGATAGATGCGATACAATTACAGAAATGGTTGAATACAGATGATAGATTCGACTTGTCGATGGAATTCGGCATATGATTGACTCAGGAGCACTCGGGGCCTTGTCCGCCGCAGGAACATTAAATGACTACTCGAAGATTGATCACAATAACGGCGATAATGGTTGTAGGCGCATTGTCCTACGTGGGATGGATTTATCTTTTACCGGCCGAATTGC
>CAYNZA010000024.1:0-29216 GCA_964401595.1 uncultured Desulfomonile sp. | reverse complement strand
TGAATACCCTGTGCTACTGCCAACAAAGGACAGATGAACACTATGAGAGGAACCATTACACAAACATATAAAAGTCTCTTCATGTCGAGTCTCCGGAGAAAGACGCAGAAAGCCAGATGGCTTGATAAAGCATTTTGGCCAAGTTATCCCCCAATAAAGTGAGGATATAACTTTATATAATTCAATATTTATAAATAGAATTTATTAAATATATTCTAGCAAATACAAATAAAAATGTAAATTAAATTATTAGAATTTTATAGCAAAGTGTTGATATCATGTATTTATATTTTGTTGTGGTTTTTATGAATGGCTTTTGCAGCAGTGATTGGGCAAAATAGGAGCATCCCTGATGTGTTCACATTTTGATTGGCGCCCCCCTGGTAACGCCCAGAGATTCCAGGTTTCTTGCAAACTTCCTGGCGTCGCCCCACTTAGCGAGTGATTTCAGATTCTTCCCCTTTGGTTAATATACTATGCTCAACTTTCGCACTTGGCCAAGACCCCAGGCCTGATTAGGGCTAGAGCCTCTTTCATGGTTGTTTGAATTATTTCCATGACCAGTTCTTCCGATTTAGAGTATAATTTCAGCACTTTATTCCATACTAAAAATAGGATTGGGGTCAAGGCGTCTGTCAGAGACAGGTCCTGGATTTCTTCTGAGGTGTTCAAAAAAAGGCTCCCTATTGTCCTGTCGTCTGCGCAGTATCTTTGTTCCACTGCCAGGGAATAAAACTCACCCCATCCGACCAGCCTGGCGTTAACATTCTGAAGCCTTTGACAGATTTCTTGGCGCAATGATCATACACTCTGGACAGCAGCTCCACTTTGGACGAGCGACTTCTGTCATAGATGGTGGCGTCCAATATATAGCCATTCTCTAAAGTTCTGTCGGAATGGCGCAAGTCTTTGTGTTTTCGTTCTTTCGATCAATGAGCCATATGAGGACCTGGCTCAGAAGTGCGCCAATCCTAAAGCGGTTCATAAATGCGTCGATCCGGTTTCTAATCTCTTGATCCTCTGCCTCAAATGAAGTAACTCTGATGGCGGGACGTCCTCCTGTTATGCGATTTTTTTATGATAATATTTAAATAGAGCATCGGACGTCCGGTCGCGAGCTTATTTCACTGTTTTAATTAATCTTTGTCCTCTTTTTTCAACTGCGAAAGTTTAGGTATTATCTGAAATATCCAAACCGACGCGCTGAATACGAGGGTAACTTCTCGAGAATTATCAACTGGCAAAAGGTCAAAGACAGATTCAACAAATTCTGCGCTCGAAAGTAATAGCAGAGTGCAACTTAGGGGAGTCCGAGTTGTCTTGGCCGCCAGGAAACTGATCATCGAGAAACCTCGAATGAAAGGAGCCATAAAGGTGAGAAGACAAAAGACTGGTCTTGCGAAAGGAATTGCTGTTGCCGTTATTTTTATTGGTGTCATGGCAGCGTGTTTCACTGAAACCCATCTTTGGGGCCCAAGTCAGGCCATAGCGCAACAAGATAAAGTTCCGCATGTCGATGCCGCTCTCCTTGCCGCCGGGCAGACTCTTTTTGCCGCCAATTGCGCCGGCTGCCACTATACTGACAAGACGGGGGACAAAGGCGGGCCAAGTTTAATGGGACTTTCAGAGACCAAGAAGCTCCCGACTAGTGGCCGCGACTTTACGGCTGAGAATATCAGAACTCAGTTGAAGTCCCCGATCAAAAGTATGCCGAAATTTGATAAGCTGACAGATCAGGAAATCAAATCGCTGGTGGCGCATCTGTCTTGTCTCTCAACCAAGGGAGGAAACCTCTCGAATGAAGATGGCAAGTGCCCGGTGATGGGCCGATCTAACCAGCCCGCTTTCGGTAAAGGCTCGACGAACCGCGACTGGTGGCCTAACCAATTGAACCTGAAGATTCTCAACCAGAACTGTCCTTTGAGCAATCCGATGGGTAAGGAGTTCAACTACTCTAAAGAATTCAAAAAACTCGACCTGCAGGCCGTGAAGAAGGACCTTTATGCGCTTATGACCGATTCCCAAAATTGGTGGCCGGCCGATTACGGTCACTACGGGGGTCTCTTCATCCGGATGGCGTGGCATAGCGCAGGAACTTACCGCCAAGGTGACGGTCGCGGGGGAGCGGGGTCCGGCAGCCAGCGATTAGCCCCTCTCAACAGTTGGCCGGACAATGTGAACCTCGACAAGGCGCGCCGTCTGCTTTGGCCGATCAAGCAGAAATATGGCCAAAAGTTATCCTGGGCCGATCTTATGATCCTCGCCGGCAACTGTAGCCTTGAGTCGATGGGATTCAAGACCTTTGGCTTCGGCGGCGGGCGAGAGGATGGCTGGGAGCCGGATGAGACCTACTGGGGCGCAGAAAAAGAATGGCTGGCCAAGAGCGACAAGCCCGGGAGCCGTTACACGGGCGACAGGTCTCTGGAAAACCCCTTGGCGGCCGTACAGATGGGCCTGATCTATGTCAACCCGGAAGGGCCGGACGGTAAGCCGGATCCGCTCGCCTCGGCACGCGATGTCCGAGAGACTTTCGCTCGCATGGCCATGAACGACGAGGAGACCGTCGCTCTCGTCGCCGGAGGACACACGTTCGGCAAATGTCACGGAGCCGGTCCTGCTTCCAATGTAGGGCCTGAGCCAGAGGCCGCTCCCATAGAGGAACAGGGCCTCGGCTGGAAGAGCACCTTCGGCAGCGGCAAGGGGGCCGATACGATCAGCAGCGGCATTGAGGGAGCCTGGAAGCCGAACCCGACCAAATGGGATATGGGCTATCTGAATGTGCTGTTCAAATACGATTGGGAACTGGTCAAGAGCCCAGCCGGCGCACATCAGTGGCTTGCCAAAGACGTGCAGGAAGGGGACATGGTGGTTGATGCGCATGACCCTTCAAAGAAGCGCCGGCCGATGATGACCACGGCGGACCTCTCTCTTCGCTACGACCCGATCTACGAGCCTATCGCCCGGCGTTACCAGCAGAACCCACAGGAATTCGCAGACGCCTTCGCCCGGGCGTGGTTTAAACTGACGCATCGCGACATGGGCCCCCGCTCGCGCTATCTCGGCCCGGAGGTTCCGTCCGAGGAACTAATCTGGCAAGACCCGGTACCCGCTGTAGATCATAAGCTGATCGACGCGAAGGACATAGCAAACCTGAAGGCCAAGATCCTGGCCTCAGGACTGTCAGTCTCCCAACTGGTCTCTACCTCTTGGGCGTCGGCGGCGACGTTCCGTGGCTCTGACAAGCGTGGAGGAGCCAATGGGGCACGCATCCGTCTGGCTCCGCAAAAGGATTGGAAAGTCAACCAGCCGGACCAACTGAATGCGGTACTGAAGACCCTTGAGGGAATCCAAAAGGAGTTCAATAGCTCGCAGTCTGGCGGGAAGAAAGTGTCACTCGCCGACTTGATTGTCCTTGGTGGATGCGCAGGTGTCGAGCAAGCAGCGAAGAATGCCGGTCACAATGTGACCGTTCCCTTCACTCCCGGACGCACGGATGCCTCACAGGCGCAAACCGACGTGGCGTCTTTCGCCGTTCTCGAACCGGTTGCAGACGGTTTCCGTAACTACCTTAAAAACAAATACGCCGTATCGGCAGAGGAACTGCTGGTTGATCGTGCGCAACTGCTGACCCTTACCGCCCCTGAGATGACCGTTCTCGTCGGTGGCATGCGTGTCTTGAATACAAACTTCGGACAGTCCCAGCACGGGGTCTTCACCAAGAGGCCAGAGACGCTCACCAATGACTTCTTCGTGAATCTGCTCGACATGAGCACGACGTGGAAAGCAACCCCGGGAGACGAGAACGTTTTCGAAGGCAGTGATCGGGCAACGGGGGCTCCCAAATGGACCGGTACCCGTGTCGATCTCATCTTCGGTTCGAACTCCCAACTCCGGGCCTTGGCCGAAGTCTATGGATGTAAGGACTCAGAGGAGAAGTTCGTGCACGACTTTGTAGCAGTATGGAACAAGGTGATGAACCTTGACCGCTTCGACCTTTCCAACCCCTAGCATAAACGTCTTCGAGGGCTTCGTTTCAATACAATCTGAAACGCAGCCCTTTCTTAAGACCTTTACCTAATGCTGGTCACAGGAGAGGTAGCGGCGCCTCTATTCAAGGATTCAGGACTGCCAGCTCGCTACAGTTATAGCGTTTGCCAAAAATAATGTCCGATTTAACAGAGAATTTTTCTCACGTTTGGAGAATGAATATGCTTTACCTGAGGCATGTCACGTCAACCGGCTCATGCCGACGGCTTCAACAGTCGTCCTGGGGAGCGGTAGACACAAGTTTCGTGGTCCCATAGCACTCGTCTCATGACCACTTTGCCCCAACGCCCTCCTAAATGCTGGGGGTATTTTTTTGCCTGGGCACGGTGCCTGGTCTGCCGAGAGGATGTTCCGGGAATCGTGCGTTTTAAATGTCGGCGCCACGGTTTTTGGTGTTTACGAAATGCCGTGGATAAAAGCGTAGCGAATCGTACCAATTTTTCAACACACAGTTTGGGTGTTATGAGATTCCCACGATTATGCCGGGGACGGTTCCACCGTGGGCTAATTTTAGGGCCAGGCCTGTCGGCCTTAAATCAGGGGGTCATCCTCCAGAAGTCCGAAGGACTGAACCTAAATTTAGCCCATAGTGCAACTATGGGTCAATTTACCCAAATACCATATTGATATCGGGGTCTTGTAGGTCGGGCCGCGTCCACCGATATTTTCGTGCCGCAATCGGATTCATTGACTGGAATGGCAAACCAAATCATGTGAACAAATCGCCTATAGATTCCCAAACACTGTTTTACCACACCCGTGAAACACTCCCACGGATGAAATCCAGGGTCCCAGAAATCAGGCCCCGTTGGGGCCAAACGCCCTCAATGGGCGTAAGTCTTGAGCCCACGCTGGAGCCGCCCACGGCGGAACCGTGGGTATTTCGGGTGGGACAAATCCTGGTACGCAGGGAAGCGAATGTGACCAAAATGCCGAATGCGTCGGTTTTTGACGAAGTCTCTTGAGGGGGATTGACGGAAAAACCTAATAAAATATGGTGCCTGAGGACGGACTCGAACCGTCACGAGGACAAGCCTCAAGGGATTTTAAGTCCCTTGTGTCTACCAATTCCACCACTCAGGCGTATTGAACTGAAGCCAATTATAAAGCTAAATAGATCAACAATCAATGGTGATGATGTCCATCGCCATGTCCTCCGGCCAGGACATATATCACCAGTTGGTCGGTCTTGTTGGAAATAAAAAAGGATTGGTCCTCTTTTATATGAACCGCGTTCCCTTTTTCCAGCACAAAATCATCTCTCTCCGAAGTGACCTGCACCGGGCCGGTTACCGGGACGAGTATTTCTTCATGGCCTGATCCGGGTTTCACCAGTCTGTCAGCCTCATTTGGCTGGAGGACTCCGTAGACCATATAACAGGCGTGGGTGTGCAGGTCCTTCATCCCAAGGACATATTCTCCACCCTGTTCATTTGCCAGCTTGTCTATTTCAAATATTTTCACTCGCCTGACTCCTCCAGAAATCCCCAGTCAAAAAGCTGGCCTTCCTGCGGGATTGATTGGTCTCCAATGAGTAACCGGGAATAATCTACCGGGCCGATTTTGTCTGCAAGATTGATCCCCAATGTGATTCTGGCGGAACTTATTAGTATGGTTGACGGATAATTCGTCAGATTGCCGTCCGTCAGAACATTTTTTTGCCGTCTCAACATGGCTTCTATATCAATGCCCCGGAACAGGTCTTCACAGTTGACCCAGACAATGTCTATCAATGAAGCCATGAACGGTGTATCCTCCGATAAGTGTTCGCTTGAGGGCACAGTGTTTCTGTCCATTTCTGAAGCGGGCCAAAAAACTACCGCTCGAAACACCGGAACAGATTTTTTACAATCAAGCGTAGGAATTTTCTAAATGCGGGACCGCAATCTGTCAAGGAATTTCTCTTCGGGGGGAGAGGTTCGTGCTGTTGAGTCACGTAGTCATAACGGTGGCGAGATCGCAAGGAATACGGTCGGCCAATCATAACGGCTCCAGAAGATAAACTTAGCTTGACACTTGATTGGAGCAAGTTTAAGATTGTTAAGCTTAATGTAGCGCTGGCTAATGGGAGGAATGCCATTTAACTGATTTGTCCTGACGCCGGAATTCCTCAGATTAGCTGAAATCAATCTATAATCATGTAGCTTCGGGGCGACGACCCGGAACGGTTGTATGTCGTCTTGCGAATACTTTTAGTCTGTTGAGCAAACAGACCTGAAGTAGTCGCCCGGTATGGCGGTTCTTGTCCCTGGAGATCATTATTAGCAAATCAAGAGGTCCGCGATGGAATTTAGTTATTATCCCGGTTGCAGCCTTAAAGGCTCCGCAAAGGAGTTGGATGATTCATTTTGCAGCGTTTCCCAAAAGTTGGGAGTAACCCTGAGGGAAATACCGGACTGGGCCTGTTGTGGGGCCTCATCAGCCCACATGGTGGACCATTACCTGGAGGCGGCCCTTCCGGCTAACGACCTGATGAAGGCAGAGCGTATGGGACGAGACGTAGTGGCGCCATGCCCGGGTTGCCACGTCAGGATGAAGGCGGCTTCGCAACGAATCTTCAAGGAACCTGAACTGGCGCGTCAGTTCCCATTCAAGGGCTCAATAAAGGTGCTCTCCGGTTCAGATATGTTCAGCCTCGAGGCTGTAATGCAGCGCCTCAAGGAACGAAAGGTCAAATCACTCGAGGGCCTGAAGGTTGTTCCATATTACGGCTGCCTGGCTGTCAGACCGGTAGAGGTGGTTGAACCTGACGATCCCGAGAACCCTGTCGAAATGGATAAGGTCCTTGAACTGCTGGGTGCAGAAGTTTTGAGCTGGCCGTACAAGACAGACTGCTGCGGCGGTTCACTGGCGCTCACAAGGACAGACCTGGTCGTAAAACTCTCCAGAAAACTATTGGACATGGCCAAATCGGTGGGAGCGGATGCTCTAGTCACGATGTGCCCGATGTGCCAGGCCAATCTGGATACCCGACAGGTCGATATTTCCAAAGTAGCTGGACGTGTTTACCAGGTACCCATCCTGTACCTCAGCGAGGTAATTGGTCTGGCGCTGAATGATCCCAAAGCGGGCTCATGGTTTGAAAAGCATATAGTATCACCCAAGAAAATGTTGGCTTCCAAAGGTTTATTGTAAGCCTGTTTCCTTATTGATCCCGCGTTAAGGCCTTTGACGTGTTTTTTGGGCGTCGAAAGTTCTAAACTATTACGGGAAATCGGGAAAGATATTTCGGAGAGTGCCGTGACAAACAAGAAAATTGGCGCAGTTATGACGGTTGGAGGAGGCATCGGAGGAGTGCAAGCCTCACTGGATCTTGCCGAATCCGGTTTCAGGGTTTATCTGGTTGATGAAAAGCCCTGCATCGGCGGGGTTATGGCGCAGTTGGACAAAACCTTCCCAACCAATGATTGCTCGGCCTGTATATTCTCCCCAAAGTTACAGACCTTGGCCCAAAACCCCAATATCGAGATACTGGCCTACAGTAAAATTGAAGCCATCGAGGGAGAGGCTGGAAATTTCACTGTTAAAATCAGAAAGAAAGCCAGGTACGTTCACGCCGACAAATGCACATCATGTGGCGCCTGCGCTCAGAAATGTCCGACCAAAGTTCCTAATGAATACAACTTCGGGCATGATCTCAGAAAGGCAATATACAAGGATTACGCACAGGGAATACCATCGGTCTACACCATTGACACGGAGCACTGCAGACTCTTCAACGGGAAGAAATGCGGCGTATGCGCCAAGGCATGTCCGGCTGGAGCCATCGATTACGAGCAACAGGATGTAGTCGAGGAAATAAATGTCGGCGCAGTGGTCATGACACCCGGTTATGAACTGTTCAACACGGCGCACATCTCCGAATTCGGTCATGGCCGAATGCCCAATGTAGTCACCAACCTGGAGATCGAGAGAATCCTCAGCGCGTCCGGTCCATTCGGGGGCGTTGTTACCAGGCCGTCCGACGGAAAACACCCGCACAAGGTGGCATGGATACAGTGCGTGGCCTCACGTGACCGACGCAAAGGGATGCCCCACTGCAGTTCGGTCTGTTGCATGGCATCCATCAAAGAGGCCGTAATAGCAAGGGAACATGATTCAACCATAGAGCCTACCATTTTCTACATGGACATCAGGGCCTACGGTAAGGATTTTGACAAGTATTACGAAAAAGCAAGAACTGAAGGTGGGGTCCGTTTCATAAGATCTATGGTCAGCAGGGTCGTCGAGGATCCTTTGACAAGAAATCTCGAGATCACATACCTGGACGAGAACAATCGTCTTCAGACCGAGACCTTTGACCTGGTTGTCCTGGCTGTCGGTATCAAGCCCACGGAATCGGCCATTGAAACATCCAGGATTCTGGACATAAAGCTGGACGCCGAGAACTTCTGTCAGACCACGACCTTTGATCCTGTGCAGACATCCAAACCCGGAATCTTCGTCGCCGGGGCTTTTCAGGCCCCCAAGGATATTCCGCAGACTGTCATGGAGGCTTCCTCAGCGGCAGGAGCGGCGATGAGCATGCTGGTCGATCAGAGGAACACCCTGACAATCAAGAAGGAATTGCCTCCGGAACGAGACGTAACGGGTGAGGCCCCCAGAATCGGCGTTTTTGTTTGCCGATGCGGCATCAACATAGCCCAAACCGTGGATGTTCCCGGTGTTGTCGATCTTATAAAGGACCTGCCCGGAGTTGAATATGCCGGAGAAAACCTGTTCACATGCTCTCAGGACACTCAGGTCCAGATCAAACAGGTGATCCAGGACAACAGGCTCAACAGGATCATCGTGGCCTCCTGCACACCACGGACACATTTGCCTCTGTTCCAGGAGACGGCCAGAGAAGCCGGCCTCAACAAATACCTGGTGGAAATGGCTAACATACGTGAACATTGCTCATGGGTCCACATGTCAGAGAAGCAGCTCGCCACAAACAAGGCCGTTGACCTCATCCGCATGGCCATAGCCCGAACAACCAAACTCGAACAGGTTCAGGATCAGCAGTTGCCCATGGTTCCTTCAGGCCTTGTAATCGGCGGAGGTGTGGCCGGTATGACAGCAGCCATCAATCTTGCCGAACAGGGGTTCGATGTTCATCTACTCGAGGCTACCGAAAAGCTTGGTGGCAACGCATGGAGACTTTTCCACACCCTCAAGGGAGAAGAGATCAGGCCGTACCTCGAGAGCCTGCTGGAAAAAGTAGAGAATGAAAGTCGGATAAAAGTTTACTTCAAGGCTAAGATTGAAGACGTTTCCGGATTCATCGGCGCCTTCAAGACAAAAATATCACAGGATGGCAGAGAGACCACCGGAATAGACCACGGCGTCACAATAGTAGCCACCGGGGCTCATGAGTGGAAGCCGGAAATGTATGGCTACGGTCAGGACCCCAGGGTCAAGACTCAGCTTGAATTCGCCAAAGCGCTGCATTCAAAAGACCCGAGTGTGCTCAACGCTGAAACGACAGTGTTCATTCAGTGCGTTGGTTCGCGTTGTAAGGAACGGCCTTGGTGCTCCAAAGTCTGCTGTAACCATGCAGTAATGGATTCAATCGCCATTAAGGAAAACAATCCCAAGGCGAAAGTATTCGTGCTGTATAGGGACATCAGGACGTTCGGCCTGAACGAGCCCTATTATGAAAAGGCCCGAAGACTGGGTGTGGTCTTTGCCCAGTATGACGCAGAGAACCCACCCATGGTGGAGATAGGCGCAAAGATCAACCTCAAGCTCAAGGACAAGGTATTCGGCGGTGATATGAAGCTTACGGCCGATAACGTAGTGTTGGCCGCCGCCATAATTCCGGATGATTACAACAGGGAACTATCGAAACTTTACAAGATATCAACCAACGAAGACGGCTATTTCCTGGAAGCGCACATGAAACTCCGGCCGGTCGATTTTGCCACGGACGGAGTATTTCTGGCGGGACTGGCCCATTACCCCAAACCCCTGGATGAGACGATATCCCAGGCTGTAGCCGCCGGATCACATGCGGCCCAGGTTTTGGCTCGAGGTTATGTCGAAGCGCCTGGCATGGTCTCCGTAGTGGATCCGTTCCTGTGCAGGGGTTGTGGACGCTGCGTCGAAGTGTGCCCGTTTCATGCGCCGGAACTGGTTGAAGTGAGCCCGGGCGTGTTCAAATCCGAGATTAATCCGGCTCTTTGCAAAGGATGCGGCGCCTGCGCAGTGGCATGCCCGACCGGGTCCGCGGCAATTCGTCATTTCAAGGATTACCAGATCACGGATATGATTGACGAAGCCATTGCCTGAGGTTTTTGACAAGCCGAATCTGAACAGGTCCGACACTAAAATCGTATTTATGAAGGCTGTCTTCCGTCACATTCGAGTGAACGGAAGAAAATCGGAGTTAACATGTCAGAAGAATTTGTTCCAAAAATCATAGCTTTCGCCTGCAACTGGTGTTCATACGCCGGCGCTGACCTTGCCGGAGTGGGAAGAATGCAATATCCACCGAGTATAAGACTTATCAGGCTCATGTGCTCAGGAATGCTTGTCCCGTCATACATCCTGAAAGCTTTCGAAAAGGGGGCTGATGGCGTCTTGGTCACCGGTTGACACATCGGTGAATGTCATTACCTGGAAGGTAATGAAAAAGCTCTGAAAGTTTTGGACAAGACTCGTAAAATAATGAAACTGCTGGGTATTGAAGACGAAAGGCTCCGTAAGGAATGGATTTCGGCTTCTGAAGGGTCGCGTTTCGCCGAGACGGTTCGCGATTTCACAGAGGAAATCAAAAAACTGGGCAAGACCAATATCGCCAAGACGGAGACAGCGGCATGAACCTACCAGAGATTATAGATCACACTCAGGCCTATTATTGTCTTGACTGCGGTATCTGCACCGGTAGTTGCCCCGTCTCACGAACAACGCCTGAATTTTCTCCGCGACTGATGGTAGAGAAAGTTCTCATCGATGAAATGGAGAATCCATTCGAGGATATCAATATCTGGTCATGTCTGTCATGTGGGCAATGTTCCGAACGATGTCCGTCGAACATTGATTATCCGGAATTTGTTCGTCTTATCCGTGAAGAAGCGGTCAGACAGGGCAAAATGGCCACACCCGCCCATCGTGGTCTGTTTCAGACGGTGATGCGGCTTCAGTCCATGAACGTCAAACAGAGCAAGACGCAATGGGCTCGAGAGATCGGCAAGGTTTCAGAATCGGGAGACGACTATTTCTTCGTAGGTTGCGCCCCGTTTTTTGATGTGGAGTTCCACGACGATTGGGGTCTGGACATGATGGACAGTCCCAAGGGAACGCTCAAGCTTATGAACGCTATCGGTATCGAGCCGGTGGTCCACGACGACGAGCGATGCTGTGGGCACGACCTGCTCTGGAACGGGGACAAAAGCAATTTTGCAAAGCTTGCCCAAAAGAATGTGGATCTGATCAGAAAACTTGGCTGTAAAAGAGTCATTTTCAGTTGTCCGGAGGGATACACCACTTTCAACAGGTATTACCCGGAAATAGTGGGTGATCTGGGATTTGAGACTATTCACTTCTATGAATTGTTGGCGAATGAGGCTGCTTCTGGAAAAATTTCATTTGACGGACTCGATGGTGTTTTTACCTACCATGATCCGTGCCGTCTTGGGAGGCAGGCCGGCATTTTCGAGGCTCCAAGACAACTGCTGCAGAGCATACCCGGATTAAAACTGAATGAAATGCCACACAACCGTGAAGGTGGAATCTGCTGCGGAACAAGCGCATGGATGAATTGCTCTTCCTGTTCCAAGGCGATTCAGAAAAACCGCCTTGAAGAGGCGGCGTCTGTCGGAGCTAAAACTCTGATAACGGCGTGCCCCAAGTGTCGGGCTCATTTGAGTTGCGCCCTGAGGGACATGGAACTTGATATTACCATTAAGGATATAAATAATTTGCTGGGAGAGCAGTTGAAAGTCTGACGGGCGGGTTTTAACTCCGGCAGAAAGTTGTCCGGCAAGTTGTTTTTGACTTTGTATGATAATCATAGCTAACAACCGAACTATAAGGGTGGTGCTGTAATGGCTTCAAAGGAAGTGTTAATCATAGGTGGCGGGATAGCTGGAATGCAGGCCGCTTTAGATTTGGGGGACATGGGTATCCAGGTCCACCTTGTCGAGAAAAACCCCAGTATTGGCGGCAAAATGGCCCAGCTCGACAAGACATTCCCCACCAATGACTGCACTATATGAATTCTCTCGCCCAAGCTGCTGGATGTCGGTCGACATCCCAAGGTAAATGTGCTTGCTTACAGCGAGGTCAAGGAATTTTCCGGTGAGATCGGAAATTTTAAGGCTAAGGTTCTTAAAAAAGCCCGTTATGTGGACGCTTCCAGATGCACCGCCTGCGGGGCCTGCGCTGAGAAATGCCCTACAAAAGTTCCAAATGAGTTCAACTTCGGCTTCGATGACAGGAAAGCAATCTACAAGGATTATGCCCAGGGTATCCCTTCCGTGTATACAATAGATCCCGACAACTGCAAGGTGATCAAGGGCGGTAAGTGCGGAGTTTGCGCGAAGGTCTGCCAGGCCAAAGCGGTCGATTATGAGCAAAAAGATTCCGAGGTCGAACTTGAAGTGGCGGCCGTCATCGTCTCCACGGGATACGAACTGTTCGACGCCACCCAGATACCTGAATATGGGTATGGCAAACTTCCCAATGTAATATCATCTCTGGAAATGGAGCGTCTGCTCAGCGCCGGCGGCCCGACTAAAGGACATCTGACCAGACCCTCGACACTGAGATTCGAGAAAAGACTCAAAGAAATCCCCAAACTGATCAAGAAAGCCGAAAAATCCGAAGATCCGGCTGAAAAGACCACGCTTGAGGAAGAAGCCAAATGGCTGGAAGAGCAGGTTCACAAACATCACACCGCCAAAAAGCTCGGTTTCATACAGTGTGTAGGATCGAGGGATTTCCGCTTCCATAAATACTGCTCAAGTTACTGCTGCATGCATTCTATCAAGGAAGCCATCATAGCCAGAGAACATGAGTCCTCAACAGAGTCTTTCATATTCTACATGGATTTGAGAACAGTGGGAAAGGGCTTCGAAGAGTATAAAGTTCGCGGAGCCAAGGTCTCCGGCCTGAAGTACATCCGCGGTCGAGTCGCTGAAATCCTCGAGGACGAGGAATGCAACCCTGTGGTCTACTATGAGGACACTGAACAACGCAAAGTTATCGGCATGCCGTTGGACATGGTTATTCTGGCGAACGCATGCTCTCCATCCAGAGGCATTTCTCAGGTTTCTCAACTGCTTGGACTAGAACTCGATGAAAACGGTTTCGTCAGGACCCATCCCAACAAACCTCTGGACACGAGCGTCCCGGGAATTTACTCCTGTGGTTGCGCACAGGGGCCCATAGACATACCGGAATCAGTGGCTCAGGCAAGCAGCGCTGCCGCCAGGGCGGCCGAGGTTGTCATGACCGGCGGATTAGCGCTGGCCGTTTAAGGGAGACTTATTTTGAAAGATCAAACCAAACCCGACGTCCGTATTGGCGTGTTTGTTTGCGATTGTGGCTCCAACATAGCCGGTTATCTGGAAATGAAGGAGCTTGTAGAATATTCCAAGACCCTGCCTAATGTGGTGTTTGTCCAGGAAAACCTTTACACATGCTCGGAAGGCGGAATTAACGAGATCAAGCAGGCCATCCCCAAACATAACCTGAACCGCGTGGTTGTGGCGTCATGCACTCCCAGGACTCATGAGCCCCTGTTCATGAGCGCTTGCGAAGAGGCCGGTCTGAACCCTTATCTTTTTGAAATGGCCAATATCCGAGACCAGTGCTCCTGGGTTCACATGAGAGAGAGAGAGACCGGAACCGAACGGGCAAAAGCCCAGATCGGCATGGCTGTCGCAAAGGCCGCAAAGCTCAGGGAACTCAAGAGAATCCAGCTCAGTCTCTCCCACACAGCCCTTGTGATTGGCGGCGGAGTGGCCGGCATGTCGGCTGCCATGGCTCTAGGGAACATGGGCTATGAAGTGAATCTTGTCGAGAAGAAAGACAGGCTGGGCGGCCTGCTGAACGACCTCAACATGATATATCCGGCGAATGAACCGCCGGAAAAATTGTTGAACGATCTCATAACCCGCCTGGAAACAAATCCCAAGGTAAATATTTACCTGAACTCCGTGGTCACGAAAACCGAGGGTTATGTCGGAAACTACGTCGCTTCTATCGAAAAGGGTGGCGAAGAAATCAAAATAAAATGCGGGGTCATAGTCGTGGCCTTGGGCGCCCGAGTCTTAACCCCCGAGGGGCTCTTCGGCTACAACGGTCAAAATGTAATTACCCATCTGGAGCTTGAGTCCATTCTCAAAAAGGGCCCCGTCCAGAACAAGAACATAGTCATGATCCAGTGTGTTGGGTCAAGATGCGTCGAAAGAACATACTGTTCGCGCATTTGCTGTATGACTGCCGTGAAGAATGCGCTTCTGATCAAGGAAGCCACTCCGGACGCAAGGATAACTGTCCTGTATCGCGATATGCAGATGTATGGAGTAGAACTCGAGGAAATGTTCCGCAAAGCCAAGCAGTCTGGCGTCCGTTTCATCACCTTTGAGCCTGAAAGAGCGCCAGAGTTTAAAGACGTTTCCGTATCGGTTTATCACGTCAGAATGGGTAAGGAAGTGTCGATCCCGTGTGACCTTGTTGTCCTGTCAACGCCTCTTGTGGCTCAGGAAGACGCTCCTGACGTGTCCACCATGCTGAAAGTGCCGATCAACGAAAATGGCTTCTTCCTGGAAGGGCATGTAAAGCTGAAACCTCTGGATTTTGCCACAGACGGTGTTTATCTTTGCGGCAACGCGAGATTCCCATCGACTATACGTGAGGCTATCGGTCAGGGACTGGGGGCAGCGGCAAGAGCGGCCGGAGTCCTCTCCAAGGAAGCGTTGTTCACCAGCGGCATCGTGGCCGATATAAACGCCGACACGTGTTGTGGATGTCTGGGCTGCATTGAAGTCTGCCCCTACGGCGCCATAAATTATTTTCAGGACAGGGGCGTGTGTCAGGTGAATAAGGTGCTGTGCAAGGGATGTGGAGGATGCGCTGCCACATGTCCATCCAGCAGCGCAAGGTTGGACGGTTTTTCAAATGAACAGATATATGCCCAAATAGAGGAAGCGTTCGCTGTTTAGCGCTATTTGGATTGAACCAGCGATTTCTATCGGAACTCGAGATATTTTCAGTTGGCAATTGAGGAAAAGTCATGGCCCAAGAGCAGTTTGAACCTACTATAATTGGATTTCTGTGCAACTGGTGCGCCTACGCCGGAGCAGACCTGGCCGGTGTAAGCCGCCTTCAGTACCCACCGAACATGAGAACTATCAGGACTTTATGTTCCGCCACTGTCGGACCGCATCAAATTCTGAAAGCATTTCAAAAAGGCGCTGACGGCGTCTTTGTTGGCGGGTGACACATCGGCGACTGTCATTACCTGTATGGTAATTATATGACCGTAAAAAGAATGGCATTCATGCAGAAACTTCTGGAATTCTCGGGAATAGACCCTGAGCGTCTGGTCCTTAAATGGGTTTCATCGGCCGAGGGTCCGAGGTTTGCCCAAGTCGTAACCGATTTTGTCGATAAAATACGGAAATTGGGGCCCTCGCCTCTAGCAGCCAATCAAAATGTCAAACAGGAAAAGATCGCCTGATTTTGATATGACAAAACTTTGACAATCATTAGCGAGTAAAGAAATGATCGATATAGTCAAGAAGCATGTTCAATCATTAATGGATAGCGGTCAAATATCTGCTTTCCTTGGTCTGAAAGAAATTGACGGTAACGTTATACCCTACCTCTACAAGTCTGTTGAGGACATGGAGAAGGGGTTCAGCCTGGGTGATTTGGCGTTCCCCGGTCAGGCGCGCTATCCGATCGCAAAACTGCTGATGAGAATTGTCACAAGTGATTCTGATAATACTTACGGCGCCTTATTTAGGGGCTGTGACGAGCGGGCATGGAATGAACTGCTAAAATGGAATCAGGTTAACGCTCCGGAACGCGCCGTCAAGGTCGGAATCGCTTGCCCATTGGAACTGGCTCAAAAACATGAATGCAGAAAACCTTTTACCGACGAATTTGTCGCAGGCGAAAAGGTAGATCCCGTGCAGAATGTGAGTGTTCAGGAAGTCCTGGAGAAGGATCTGATGGCCAGGTTGGCTTACTGGACCGCCGAATTTGATCGCTGCATCAAATGCTACGGCTGCAGGAATGTGTGTCCAGTTTGCTTCTGTAAAGTTTGCACGCTTGAGCAGGACGCCTTGATCAAAACCGGAGACCTGCCCCCTGAAAACCCGATGTTTCACCTGACACGAGCAGTGCATATGGCCGGACGATGTATCGACTGCAATCTGTGCACCGAGGCCTGTCCGTCCGACATACCTTTAAGGACTCTTTACAAGAGAGTCGCTGAAATTATCACGGATGAGTTCGGCTACGTGACAGGAGAGTTTGGAGCCAGTAAATCTCCTTTGAACATATTGGGATCGGATCCGGGGCACACTTCGGCTAACGACTGATTTGACATAAGGGGAATCCCGGCAAATCCGACGTGAGTACGGAATTCAAATGACCAGAGTACGGGGGTTATGGACATGCTAAACACGGGCGATGTAGTTCTTGTTGTTGTTGATCTTCAGGAAAAACTCTCCAGGGTAATGCACAATATGGATTCCCTGATCCAGGCCTCCGAAAAGATGATTAAGGGGGCAAACATTCTGGAAATTCCTATTCTGTGGACGGAACAGAATCCGAAAGGACTTGGCCCAACCCTTCAGAACTTTGCAGACCTCATGAACCCTGAACTCAAGGCCACAAAAATCAGCTTTTCATGCTGTGGCGAGCCTCAGTTCTCAAAACTCCTGAATGCTCAGAATCGTCGCCAGATATTGCTGATGGGTATCGAATCCCACGTTTGTGTCTATCAGACAGGCATGGACCTGTTGAACATGGAATATGAAGTTCAGGTGGTCACCGATGCTGTATCTTCCAGGACTCCTGAGAACAAGGCCCTCGGTATCGAAAAACTGAAAATGGCTGGCGCAAAAATCACCAGCGCTGAAATGGCGCTGTTTGAAATGTTACAGGCCGCCGAAGGCCCTAAGTTCAAGGAAATGCTCAATGTTGTGAAATAGATAAGGAAAGCGTCTGCTGACCTTCAAACCGACTCAGTTGTCCCGCCCTTGGGCGTCATCCGGATCAAACGGACGGGTAACTGTCAAATTCTGCGTGCTATTCGAAAACTACGTCTTTTTACCCTCTCGCATAAACTACAGCCAGCAACTTGGGCCACTTTTCCACTTGGTGTCCACAGACGAACACCCTTGGAGTTCTCTTTATTAGTGACAATCTAACATCATTTGTGATATAATAACGCTATCTTTATAATATTAAGAGGTATTGCGCCATGAGCTACCTTAGCGCCGTAATTATTATAAGTTGCGCGGCTTTTGCAGCCTGTCTCGGTATTTCAGCCGCTACCATAGCCATAGTAGTATCTTATCTGATGAGCTGCTAGTTTGCCGAATGATCGGCAAACCAGCCTGGCCTGACTGAATGGTTTGATTACTGTGCAACTGTCATCATGATCAGTCTTGAGGCTTAACGGTCACTCGGCCCCCGGGGATTAACGCAGACCTGGAAGGTTCGTACATCAGGGACATTCTGGTTCCTCGCATCCAGAAATCTCCTTCAGTTACCGCTCGAGCCAGGTAGGAGAACCTGTAAATACCGCTGTAAGCCTTGTTCTTGAATATTCGCACACCCTCATCCATGAATTCGACATAACTCGGAATGAAGGCTATGGAACCGTTGTAAGAGTCCCCATGGTATTCATCTTCGGGTTGGGAATCGACTCCCTCTGTCAATATTTTAGAGTTAATGGGAAAGAGTCCCGCCGGGACAAAATCCTCTATTGCGACATATTCGAAAATTTGTGGGGCTGAACCGGCTTTACTGTCGCTCAGGTTTAGTTCGAGAGTTACCTTCACGATGTCTCCGAGTCTTATGTCCGGCCTGCCGTTGACATTTTCGATTTTTTTTGTAATTCCCATGCCGGACCCTGATCCTTCAGCTTTATCGCCTTTGTCCGGATAGGCGATGTTCAAGGTATAATTAACCAAAGCCACGGAATCGGACTTGAGTGTGATGCTGTCCCTATTGAGAAGGGTTTGGGCGGGTAAGTTAACATGAGCCCCGACCTTCCCTATTGTGACCTTTTGGGTCTCGTTTGCACCATAATTGATGGTGATCTCCGTGTTCGCATCTTGGGACGCAGGCCTGGATTTGTAGTAGTCACCCAGCGCAATCAAACTCCATCCCGAGTCGGCAGTGGATCCCCAACTTCCATCCGGTTTGAGTCCTTTCATGAGCTTTGCCGCAATATTGTCAGCTAAGGCTGAGTGTCCTTCTATGGCAACTGTGGCCATCAATTGGGCAGCCTGTTTTCGTGATACTGATCCCTTAAGTCCCGAATAAACCGATTGATCTGAAATCTTTAGGGCATTGAGTTCGACTCCCAGTTTTTTTGCAGGGAGATAGCCTATCTTCTGGGCGGCCAGCAATAACAAAGCCCTGGTCTCCTCATCCGACGACCCGTAGTTCCTGAATATGGGCTCAAAATCCTGATGCGACAAAGACTTGCCCTCAGCCAGCGTGAGAATTGCCCAACCCTTTATCCATTCCTGTTCATTATCCTCAGCTTTCGTTTCCGCTTTGAAAATATTGTCTCTAATATATTTCAGAGCCCTCTGTACGCTTGCCTGTGGCACGTCGTACCCCACCTGCCTGGCTTTTTCCAGCGCGAAAGCGGCATAAACAGAACCCCAGAAGGAGGCGGAGTTTTGCCGGGGCCAATAAGAAAAAGCGCCTGAAGACAACTGCATGGACAGAATTCTTTCGATGCCGGATTTGACGAACCTATCCAGGTCTTCGGGTTTGATATCGGGTATAACCCCTTGAGTCACAAGGTCCTTGATACCAACAAGAGGAAAAACAGCAGAACTGGTCTGTTCAATGCAACCAAAAGGGTATGTCATAAGGTATTTCAGACTCGGTGAGATTCGTGCCCAGTCCGTTAAACCCAGGTCCAGCGATGCGTTGAAGGATTTACCTTTGAGTTGCCCTCGATCCATAGTCTTTACGTAATCAGGAAATACTACTTTTAATTCGGTCTTTGCTGTGAATGCTCCGATCTTTGAAGATTTGATCACGCCATGCTTCGACGAAATCGGGATTTTCTTTTCAATTCCGTCTTCATAAGCCCCATCAGCGGACTTGAGCTGACCTGTAAAAATCACCTTCGCTTCCTCAATTCCGGAACCGACCTCAACATTAACCGTGGTTGAAGCGTTGGATTGTAAGGGAACCTCGAAAGAATCCTTTTTCAGATTGACGTTGAAGTTTTCCGAAGCGCTTGCGTTGACCCTCACCATCCCAGAGGAACCAGTAGCGTTGGCAACAATTATTGGGAAAGCCGCCTTGTCGCCATGACAGAGGAAACGTGGCGTTGATGGCTCCAGAGAAAATTCTTTTGAGGCCACCAGATTCTTTTGCGCAGAAGCAAATCCGTTTGTCTGATCGGCTGCGACGACATAGACCCTGTAAGCCGTGGTCGAGTCGGGGAGGGTGAAGCTGATTCTGGCTTCCCCTGACTCATTTGTTATCACGGAAGGGCTGTAATATGCGACCGGGCGGAAGTCCTTCCGGAGGCTCGGAGTAACAAGTCCGGAACCGACCCCACCGCCGGTAACAGGCCTGGCCTGGAGAATCTTCAGGAGATCCTGTGACACAAGCCCCACTCTCAGATCTCCGGTGAACACCGAAAGAGCCAAACTGAAATCGGCAAGGGATGACAAGTCCGGCGTCTTGAAACCGGTCAAGGCCAGAACGGCCTCATTTACCACGCAAACGGCCATTTCGCATTTTACGCCTGCGCCGTTATAGTCACTCGCTATAATATCGATTGACTGATTAGTTCCGGGCTTGGCTTTCAGTTCCTTCATTCCCGGCTGGATCTCTATTTTCAGTTTTCTGAGTTCCGATCGCACACCGGCATTAGCATATCCGCTATAAATGGCGGGAATGTCGGCATCCGCCTGGTTGTAATAAAGTGGAAATCCCTTTCGAGCTGACGGAGCTAAGGCTCCCACAAAGACGTTCGGTCTAAATTTTTCAGAAACGGGAAAACTGAAGTTTATATTTTTCTGGTTGGCATCGACTACTTTTGCTTCTATGACCTCATCGCGCTCTATCGTGGCCAGTACCTTTCTGACTGGTTTTGTGGCGGTGGATGAGGCATTGATGATGTCTCCGTTTTGGTATTCCTTACGATTGAGTGAAAGGACAATGTCGCCGAATGACTTGCTGAGCCCTGGCCCCTGGTTTCTCATCCATCGCTCATAATCCTCCCATCCAACCGAATATGTGGTCTGGCTCGCATATCTGTCATGGTCTTTCTCGTAGGTAACGTTGACCATGTAATCGCCAGGCTGGTTAAGCTCAACCTGGAACACGCCCTGTCCATCGCTGGTTGACTGGGAACTGGAAAAGTTCTTCATCCAACCCTCTTCCCAGGAATCTACAAGGTTCCCCTGATCGTCACGTTTCTGAAGATAAAGGTATCGCTTTTGAAGCCATGTGATCTGAACGGGAGCTTGCGGGACCGGGTTGCCGTCAGGCCCTAAAACCACGAATTTCTGTTGGCCGACGTAGCCCGACTGGACCTGGTCCGGATGTTCTGACAGGCCTATGAGATATTTGGGCTTGGGGTTGAAAGTCATGACTTCGGTGGCCGGCTCACCGTCTATGTCCAATGCGGTCACAGAAACTTTTACGCCGTATATTCCGGTCAACAGTTTGGTATCCAGCGGAATCCTTACCAGTAATTTCCCATATCCGTCGAGATTTGACTCACCTGATTCCAGGAACCTGGATTCGGTGTTTGAATTACCGAAAAAGAAGCCGTCGTAACCCTTGACTTTATTGTGTGCCGGAACAAGGTCTACTTTCCACCTTACTCTCCCGTTACGAACCGGACCTCCGGCATAATATCCGCAGTCCACATCGACCAGGAGATACTCCTCTGCCACATCAAGACCAACGTAGTCCTGCGCTTTTTTCTCCTCAGTCTTCACATTGAGAGAGACCTTGTGCCTGGGTTCCTTGAATTGCTGAAGCAGAAAAGTTTGGGAAAACTGCCTTGATTTCTGGTTCCTGTTGAGGAGCGACGTGTTGATGGTATATGTCCCCAGAGGCATGTAGGACTGAGATTGAAATTGGTCAAAACATGATCCATATTCATTCAGCGTCAACTCTTTTGAATAAAGAGCGTCCCCTCGCGGACCGATAATTTCCGCTTTTACCTTTTCGCCTTGTGGTGACAGTATCCGATCTTTGTCATACATTCTTGCTACAAACTTGAAATTGACAGGTTCCCCCGGTCTGTAGACACCACGCTCCGTGAACAGGTATCCGGTTTCACTGGCCGGCGCCGATGAAGACTCGTCCTGCCGGTTCCAAACAAATGGCTTGATCCTGAAATTATCAAGTTTAATGGCGCTGGAGTCATTTTCCGTGGCCGCTATCACCCAAGTCAGTTCCGGTAATTCGATTGTCTGGCTCTTGCCTATTTTCGAGGCATCCTCATCTGATACGTTCTCACCCTTCTCATTCTGTTTGAGCGTCAGTAATCCATTCTGGTCTGTCTTGCCAATATAAAAAGTCGATTCCCCCTTGCCTCGAACCATCAGGTCAACACCGGGAACCGGTAAGCCTTCATTGATCGAAGTTATCCATACAAGGAGAGATTTTGGGGACAGTTTGTAACTTATGGACATATCGGTAATCTGAACAAGCTGGTTAAATTTTGGGGTATCCGGCATTTCCGGGTCGCTGAGTTGCAAAAACCAGGCTCCACCTTGTTCACGATTCTTGCGAAAAGCCAGTTGTAAAGAATAGGGACGCGTTTTGTCCCTGGATTCAGAAGAGAAAAAGGCATCGGAACTAGATTGAATCTCCCTGAGAAACTGCTTTTTGACAAAACCGTTTTTGTCCAGAGTCTGGTATGTGTCCCTGACCCATTTCCAGATTTCAGCGTTAGGGGCCTCGCCGGACGCCACTATGTCAGATAGGTCCGGAACCATGATGGCCGGAATGCGGGTTAATTCAGCCCTCACGGTTGTTACCCCCGAAACCTGTAAAGGGAACAACTGGCGGCTTTTTAGCTCAACCACATTTGCAGTTGTCTGACTGGTAATTTGCCTGGCAAGACCAGGACCTTTGAATGAAAATCTGTTCGCCTCCATGATGGAGCGACCTGAATTTACAGATGTGGCAACAGATTCCAGGGTGTAATTTTCATCAACTTTGAAGTTTCCCGAAATCTTGTACTTACGACCATTGTCTCTGGTGAATTTAACTCCTGAAACATGAGGGAGAATTTTAAGAGATTTCTCTATGTCGTTTTTCTCTACAAAATCCGAGAGTGTTACCAGGATGCCTTTGTCATTCTTGCTGCTGTAATATGGCTCAACTTCCGTAACTGAGATTTCCTGAGCCGGTAAGAATGTGTATGAGAATTCTTTTCCCAGTCTGGATCTACCGGATGTGTCAGTAAAACCTTTCCTGATCTTCAATATGACCGGAGCAAGACTCGCCTCAGGTCGTTTTGGAACAAGATGAAATTCAGTGAGCCCCTCATTCCCAAATTTCCTGCCTTGGGTGTCCAGCAATTCGGTCTGGAGGACATGCCCTCCCGCATTCACCGTTAACGCCTGGGCCAGGTTGCTTCCAAACACCGGTTTGTTGAACTGAATCCTCAAAGTCCACATACCCGGCTTTGCTTCAGTCTGGTAGTCATCCCTGTAAGCAAACACACTTAAATCATCAGCAAATGCGACTGTGGAAAAACACGAAATGACCATCAACAATAAAAATGACACTTTCAGGCTATTTTTTGGATTGCTCATGATATTTGACCTCGTGTGAAAGACCTTGTCAGCGTTGAGGTTTTGTGAGGACAAGAGTTGTTAGCGGAGAGATTCCGAATTCTGAAAGTTGAGACAGGAGGCTTGAAGATGTGTTCCACGGATATATTCCAAA
The DNA here is from genome assembly GCA_964401595.1 of uncultured Desulfomonile sp. Lineage (GTDB taxonomy): Bacteria > Desulfobacterota > Desulfomonilia > Desulfomonilales > Desulfomonilaceae > CAITZA01. The sequence continues at coordinate 6,050 of CAYNZA010000024.1, read as the reverse complement.
CCGCTTGAAACAAGTGACGACCGCTTGGCCAAATCAGGATCGGTCACCGAGAAGAATTTCCGATTGCCGTTCAATGAGAAAACAACGACAGTTTCAGACAGAAGTCGGGGTAGATGTCAGGCCGTCGAGAATAATTTTGTAAAATTTTTGAGACGGCCTTCATAATCAATCTTCGAAGGTTTTGCTGTAGGCGCTGTCAGAAGAGTCCTCTCTCCATACACCAGCCCTAAAACCCTGGTAATCTTTAATTTTCTCGTACTGATCGAGTTCTTCCTGGCATTTCACACATAGACGCGCTGCCGGGAAAAGCTTCAAACGCTGTTCAGGTATGGTTTCACCACAGTCTTCACATGAACCGTAATCACCGTGTCTGAGTCGGTCAAGGGCATCTTCAATCTCTTTAAGCTGCCTGTGTTGACGCATTGATATACGCGCATCCAGTTCCCGGGATATCTCACCCGTTGCCAGATCTATTTCGTCGCCTTTCTCTATTGCGTCAATGCTTCTTCCCACCCGAATGGACGCTATCATATCCAGCAGCGTTTCTTTGGGATCAAATTTAGGGGCTTCGACCGGCTTTTTAGGCTCAACCGGCTCAATTCGCTCGGGTAATCTGATTTCAACCGGCTGGACCTTCTTCACCGGTTCCACTGGGGCGGGCTTGGCTGCCTTTTCTACCAACCTGTAGAGATTCTTACCATCTTCAATTTTTCGCTCAATTTGCCCTTTTTGGACCTTACCCCTGACACTATTGGGAACAATGCCTAGTTTCTTAGAAATTTCTTCGCGTGTCATCCACATGTCATGTCACCCCTTGAAGTTCTGTTTCCCTGGAGTCAGCAATTATAATCCCATCAAAAATAAGCGCGTGTTCTATCCGGATCTCGTCGAAATTCCAATCAGCACGTTAAATGATTATTCCGTGTTTTCACGGTAATCCAACCAGTGCGCCATCAGAAGAACCGATGATTTTCTGGTTCTAATCGTGAAGCTAAGGTTCTGTAAGCCTCAAAAAAAGACTCACCCGCCATTCTTACAACACACCAATCAGGAGCCATCCTGCAGGACTCGACCTACATCTGAGCCACTCCCACTTACAGGGCGCCTCAGTCTTGTGGAGCGCGGAGTGTATTCAAAGAGTCAGGACAAGTCAATCTTTTTTTTGTTTCAGGTTGTTTACCAATAAGCGCTGTCGGTGGACAATCCGGAATCGGGAATGACATTTTCACCGATCAGATATTGCATCGGTGTCATGGGCTTGCGCGCTTTTATGAGGGATTGGGTCTCGCTGAGGAGATTGGAGGTATATTCCCTGGAAGACTGTTTTTCAAGTAGAGTGAGAGCGTGCCTGAAATCCCTGGCCGCTTCATCGAGCCTACCCATGTCCTTGTATGCTACCCCTCGGTTAGCTACAGCCAAACCATTCGATGGCGAAACGGTTATGACCCTGGAAAACTGATCGACTGCAGCCTCAAAATTCCTGAGCGACATGTAGGCCACTGCCAGATCGTATAAAACTGCAGCTGAAGCCATTTTGGGATCCATTTTTATGGCCGTGTCCAAATCGGTAACACTCTGCTTGAATTTTTTTAGAGCAAGCATACATTGACCACGATCAACAAGCGTAGAGGCATCTTCCGGAAAGGCTCTCAGAACAGTGTCAAAATCGGCTATCGCCTTGTCACACTGCTGCGCAAGTTTCAACGCCTGTCCTCTGAGCGCTATCACCTGAATCGCCTCCGGCTTTAGTGTCAAGGCATGGTTAAGGTCACGAATTGCATCGTCGGTTCTCCCTAGTCTTAGAAGAATTTCAGCCTTGGTCACAAGTATTCCAGCATCGGGTTTGGAGATCTTTGTCAGGGCTTCGTAATCGTTTAAGGCATCCTGGCTCTTTCCTGCCTTGGAATAGGCGTCAGCCCTGTTGATCAGTGCTTTCTCAAACTTCGGGTCCACTTCCAGAGCCCTGGAAAAATCCGAGAGCGCAGCATCTGTCTTCCCAAGCATAGCGTTCACAAATCCCCTGTTGTTGTAGGCTTCAACATTTCGGGGGTTCAACTCCAAAGCTTTTGCATAAGCGCTCAAAGCCCCATTCAGGTCTTCGGTGGCCACAAGCAGGTTGCCTTTACGATACCATGCGGAGGCGTTCTTTGGATCAAGCTGAAGCGACCTGTCAAGGTCGAAAAGCGCTTTATCCGGTTGGTTCAAAGCCAGTTGCGCCAGCGCCCTCCAGAAATATGCCTGTGGGTCATCTGAACCGGATTCTATGGCGCGAGTCAGGTCACTTGCCGCCTGTTGATACTTTGAAAGTCCCAGATTCGCTTCGCCGCGTATCCTGAAAGCGCCCGGGAAGTCTGAAGACTTTTCCAGAAGTTTGGTCATCTCCTGAACAGCCTTGTCATAGCGCTTCTTTTCCAAATAGATTTGGCCCCTGCCAGACATGGCATCCAGCAAATTGGTATCTTTTTCCAGAGCCCTGTCAAAATCGGCCAGCGCCTTGTCCTCCAGGCCCTTGGACCTATACGCCGATCCCCTTAGAAAATATGCCTGAGCTGAATCAGGAACCTGTGAAATGAATTTTGAATATAGACTTATCGCCTCGTCCAGATTCCATTTCCAGTGCTCTTCCGTGGCTCTGCCATAGACGCTCTGGGCGCCGCCTGACTGAGCGAACGCGTCAGTCATGAAAAAAGCAGTGAACGCAATTAAAAAAGAGCCTATCAATATTTTGGTTTCTTTGTTCAAAGCTTTACCGCTTGGAATATCATAAGTAAGTTTTAAAATTTTACAAAACCGTTCATCAATGCTGGTGAATCATGCTCATAAATTAAAGTTTTGTGGGTCTGAAATGGAATTTCACTGAAGACATGAAATAAATCAGTTCCCCACCTTTACTATCTCATGGACGCCAATGTGTCCCTCAATTTTTCCACGTTTACAGGTTCTCTGATCATGATTCCACCCGTTTTATCCGTTTGCAAAGACAATGCTTTGGAAAAATCATTCCTGGAGTTTAGCCGGTCGCCCAGAATATCCCACGCCACTGCCCTCTTTAGAAAAGCCTCCCTAAAATCAGGCCTGATTTTTATGCTTTTGGTGAAGTTCTCAATCGCTTCGCGTACTTTCCCCTGTTTTCCCAATGCCAAACCAAGGTTGTAGTAGTTTATGGCATCATCGGGCTTGAGTTGCGCAACCTTTCTGAATAACTCTACCGACGATTTTAAATCACCAAGCTGTTCTTTGAGGATTGCAAGAGTTGATAGCGTGTTAGAATTCGGATCGTCTGCTTCAAGACTCACACTCTTATCCAGATCTTTGACTGCCTTGTCGATCTGGCCCATTTCAATAAGACAGGCCGCCCGGTAAGCGTAAACGGTTGAACTGGATGGATCAAGTTCGATGGCCTTTGTGAAATCTCCTACCGCCTTGGCACACTCTGAATTTGATTTCAGAATCCAGCCCCTGTTAGCGTATGCCTTGGAAAGATCGGGGTTCAGCGAAATAGCTTTCGAAATATCCCTCATGGCCAGAGCTGAATTTCCTTTTGTGAAAAATACCCATCCCCGGTTGTTGTATACATCCGCATAAGACGGGTTGATCCTTGCAGAATTGTTGTAGTCCTCCAGGGCTCGATCCAGTTCGTTTTTCCTGAAATAGGCGTTAGCCCGCTGAAAATAAGCCAAAGAGTATTCAGGATTAAGTTCAATCGCCTTGGTGAGATCTTTTATCGCGCGATCAGCGGCGCCCTTCTTCAGAAAAGCGTTTCCACGATTGTAATAGGCTAGAGCATACTCGCTGTTCAATTCCAACGCCCTGCTAAAATCCTCAATTGCCGCGTCATAATCCTGTTTCTGAGTAAGAGCCCAGCCCCTGTTATTGTAGGCGTCAACATCCTTAGGGTCTATGGCCAACGCCTTTCCAAAATCCTCAATCGCCCTGTCAAAAGCCCCCTTGCCGTAATAGGCATTGCCACGGTTATAATATGCAAGTGAGTAAGAAGGATTAAGTTCTAAAGCCCGACCATAGTCTTTTATGGCTTTATCAAAATCGCCCATCCTGTAATACACACTCCCCCGGTTGTTATACGCTGTTTCCAGATTCTGGTCCATATCCACTGCTTTGGAATAGTCATCGAGCGCTTTCTGGTTTTCTCCAAGTTTCTCGTAAGCCAGACCTCGCCGAAAATATGCGTCCGCAGAGGTCATTCCCTGCTTGATGGCCTTGTTGAAAAAATCCAGCGACTTACCATAATCTCCCGCTCGGTAAGCAATCTTTCCGCTCTCGAAAAAATCTTCCGCCACCGGAGAAACCTGCCCGAAGCCGGTCCCTCCCAAGGCAATCATCAAAAACAGACAATATGAAACGAATCTAATTTTCATCAGCATTGTCACATCAAGGTTCAAAATTGACTGATATATATTATCACATCAGTAAATTAACTGTCCATATTAAAGTTTTGGATTGTGTTATTTAAAGCATTTTATAGCTGCGCCCCAACGCCCTGCGTTGACTCTGTAATCACACAATGCGCAATTGCCTGGCCGCTTCCAAATTAGACAATTTTATCGGGTAATGGTTCCGAAATGGTGAATGACGCGGACCTGATCCGGATTTTTTGTAGAATTTAATGCAGGCGCCTAAGAAAGAAGGTCTATAAAGAGTGGTAAAAGTAAGGGACTGCTATGACTCCATCAACAAGCCTGCGACACTAGCCGTCAGCAATCCGGCCAGCAATCCGGCCAAAAGGGCCCTAAGTCCCATGGCTGAGACATCTCCGGCTCTACTTGGCGCCATTGCCGAAACACCTCCGATGAGAATTCCAAGGCTACCAAAATTGGCAAAGGAACACAGGGCAAAGGTCAATATCATTATGGAGCGTGGATGAAGGGTTCCCTCTGCAACCATGGACTGCAATTGACTGTATGCGATCCATTCATTGAAGACAGTTTTGGTAGCCAGAAGCCGTCCAGCGCTCATGCAATCAGTCCATGGAATTCCGACCAGGAAAGCCACTGGAGCGAAAAGGATTGCGCCAATCTGGTCAAAAGACGTGCCCAGTATCCCCAGAGCCCAGTTTGAAAGATGAATGAACGAAACGAAAGCCAGCAGAATCGCCGCCACTGACATCGTGAGTTTCAAACCGTCAAGCGCTCCATTTGCCAACGACTCGATCAATCCATGATCTTTGGAACACAGGTCTGATACCTTTACTGAGCCGCCGGTTTCCGGAACATCCAGTTCTGGCACAAGCATTTTTGATACGACCAGAGCGGCGGGGGCATTCATAAAGCTCGCCGCCAGAATATAGCCGGGATTTGCGCCGAAAACGCCCACATAAACAGCCATTACAGACCCGGCGATCGTCGCCATGAAACACGTCATCAGCGAAAAAAGCTCGGACCTGGTCATTTTATCCAGGAAATTCTTTAGCCCGGATACCGCTTCGATTCCCATGAAAACAAACATGGTTGCCGCCAGGGTTTCAGCCCCGGATGTCTTCATGGCGCGTCGCATGACTTTCGCCAAACCTACCGTGATCATCGGCAGGATTTTCAAGTGATTCAGCAAACCCATCATGGAACTGACAAAGATTATAACGGACCCCATGCTCAATATGGTCAAATCTTTCTGATCCGCCAAGGCCCCAAAAAGGAATCGTGACCCTACTCCGGAAAAATATGTTATCCCTTCAAAGAAGGCTCTAGCCTGGGAAAAAAACACATCGGGATAAGTCTTTAATATTGTGGCCCCGAAAATGAACTGCAGACCAATTCCCCAGCCCACTAGAATCCAGTTGATTCTTTTGCGGTGGCGGGATAGAACAACGCAGAGTAGAATAATACAAATGATTCCAATCAATGAATTCAATCTTGGTCCCATGATCCAAACCTACGGATATACAATCTTCAAGTCAAGTTTACTAATCACGAGTTTTGGAGAACTGTTCGTTTTCGGCGTCTCACCCCAGTCCAAGTCATTCCGGACACCATGTTCGTGCGATTCCATCCCACAGGGATTTTCTTTAAATCACAATGTTTGACAAGAGACAGATC
>CAYNZA010000023.1:0-31098 GCA_964401595.1 uncultured Desulfomonile sp. | reverse complement strand
CGGATGGAGAACAGGTCCCATCCGACATAGTGGTATGAACATGCAAATCTATCATGATTTTGATCTTTCATAGTTTATTCAATTATCTTGGCCTATGGGAACACAACTCGCCAAAGAATCTGGTTAGTGTCTTCTTAGAACCATGTCGCCGGCTCTGATCATTATATTTTTTATATCATCAATCCAGTCTTTAACCTCGGGCTTCATTATGCAGCTTCTCATGCATGTGACGTTTTCCTGATCCCACTCCAATTGAGGCCAATGATTTTCCAAAAGAGTCCGTGGCATGTTTGCCTTGGCCAAATGCAGGCCCTGCTTTGCCGTCAGATCAAAAAATTCATTTGAATAGTTAGATATTTCTGAAGCCTTGGAACCATTGAGTCCCCAAATCAGAATATCCAGTTCAGGTTCAAGCGCGGTGATAAATCTGGGATCTTTTTTCAGGAAATCAAAAAGAACCAGGGCAGTGTCACGAATTGTCTCGAGTTGTAATGCAAACGTTCCCTTTTTTTGCATGGGCAAGAGTTTCTGGGTTGCCCACAATGCCACAGCTGATGATCCTGGACGTGAACATTCAAGGCTTATTTCACCGAGATGAAGCTCATCGGAGGTGAAATACGTGTAGGGTGAGTCGTGTTTGTAATGAACTCCGACGCCAGGGTCCTTAAAAAGAACGCAGCCGCATCCATAGGGTTGTAAACCATGCTTATGCGGGTCAACAACGATAGAATCGACTTCACTTACAAAATCCAGAATGCGCCTGGTTTGAAGATTCAAGTTTTCCGCAAGCGTGAAATAACCTCCATAAGCCGCATCCGCATGAATCCTGAAACCATGTTTTTCTCTGAGCTTCAATATTTCTGGCAGCGGATCGAAAGATCCGGTGGCAGTGGTTCCGAGTGTAACAACCACAGTTCCCACTTCATTAGCTTGAAGAAACTTTTCGAGCGCTTTCGTGTCCATTTTTGCTAGACGGTCCGAGGCTATGGATTCGAACGATATGTCCAGGACCGAGCAAATCCGGGAATGGGTGTAATGGGCCTGATCGGATGCCAGTATCTTTTTCCCGGGTCTGAGAAGTTTGGATATCCAGAGGGCTTCCAGGTTGGCCATGGTGCCTCCGCTACACAAATGTCCCAGGCAGTCCTTCCAGCCGAACATCACACCAATATTGCTTACAGCCTCTTTTTCCATGGCCGAACTGGCTCTGCCCCCATCCAGCGCATGATTGTTGGGATTGATCCACAATGATAATGTATAGGCCAACCTCGCCACCGGATGTGGTGGCTTCAGCATTTGACCGATATAATAAGGGTGAGGATAAGGATAGTTGTCTTTCATCCTCTGCGCCACTTCCAGCAACACTGTTTCTAAATCCTGGAGATGGACCGATGGTTCGAAGGAGGGTAAATCCTGGAACCCTGATTCCATGATGCCCAACGCCTTAGGTAACAATGAGAGACTTCTGGTTTCTAAAGTCATCGCTCGCTCCAGCAAATGGTAATAATCCGTCGTCTTGGGTCCACAAAATATGATGTTCAAGCTAAACACTATTAACAGACCACAGACTGGTAGTCAAAACTCTGAGTCTTATGGCGCATGCCCATCTCCTCAGTTTGTTTGTCAGCATTGAGTCACTCAACCTTATCCCGGAGTTATTACATGAAACTGGATACACTGAAAAGAGAAGTCCTGGAATTGAACGAACTGCTCACCGGAGGATTTGTAGCAAAAATATACCAGCCATTGCCCAGAGAAATAGTCATCAAAATCAGGTTGGCAACCTTCGGTGAGAGACGTGTTGTATTGAGTGCAGACCCTAGTCTGGGCCGTATTCATACTACAAGTTTGAGGATACCAAATCCCCAGTCTCCACCGAGATTTTGCGCATACCTTAGGGCTCATTTGCAAGGGGCAAGAATCGAATCCGTCGAGGCCCCGATAGACGACAGGGTTGTCGTCATAAAATGTGTGAGGGGTCATAAAGAGTCAGATGACAAGAGGTTGCTAATTCTGGAACTACTGGGGCGTGATTCCAACATAATACTTGTTAGCGCCGTTGATGGAACAATAATGGACTGCCTTCACAGGATATACTCCAAACAGGAAGGCTTCAGACCAGTGTTCCCAAGGGCTGTTTACGGTTTTCCACCATTCAGGCTCAACCGTGACGTCATTTCCTCGGAGGAAATTATTAATCGACCAGGTTTGAGCCACGCCCCGAACGTGAGAGAACACGGCAATGAAACAAACTGGACTTTAACCGGAGAGATTGAGGCCGGAAGTCTGGACAAGGCCTTGGACGCGCATTATGCCTCGAAACTGGAGGGTCAAATACTTCAGGCTTTCCGAAGAACAATACAGACCCCTCTGAGAAATAAAATCAGATCTCTCTCGAACCGTATAAAAAAAATAGAAGAAGACCGGAATCGTCTAAACCGGTTTGCTGCAAATCAGAAATATGGCGAATTGATAAAATACAACCTCAAAAAGATAAATAAAGGTATGACTAGAGCGGAGCTGTTCGACTGGGAGACAAAATCTACATTGACTGTTCCGCTTGATCCTTCTTTGACTGCAGTTGGCAACATGGAATTTTATTTCAGCAAGTCTTCAAAAGCGCGAAGAGGATTTTTGATCGTGGAGGAGAGGTTAAAAATCACGAATGAGGAAATAAAAGCACTGCAGGACATGGACTACATGATAACAGAGGCTGAAAGCGTTCCGGAACTGGAGCAGTGGTCAGAGCTGATCAACGGCTTTTCCCGGGTCAGGGCGGTTCCCAAGGGGGAAAAGCTCAAAAGGCATCAGACCGCTCAGACCAAACCTTTCTTCGAATATGATTCTCCTGGCGGTCATAAGGCGCTTGTAGGAAAAAACGCATCGGGTAACGATCATATCCTTCGTAAAGTAGCCGACAAAAATGACTTGTGGTTCCATGCAAAAGATTTTGCCGGGGCTCATGTTTTTCTTATCAATTCCGGAAAGTCTCCTATTACAGACTCAGACGTTAATTTTGCGGCTGGCCTGGCTTTGGAGCATTCCAAAGGAAAAAATTCCGGAAAAGGTGAGGTAATGTTAGCTTTGCTGAAAGACGTCAGCCGGGCTAAAGGGGCTCAATTGGGACAGGTGAAGGTCAAGACGTTTCGCTCGGTGATGGTTGATTGTTCTGGGGGGTTCGGGGAAGGATGACCTGACCGACAGTGGTGTGAGGCTGTCGGTCAGGATGTCTAGGGTTACTTTTTCATGATGTCCTGTTTTGTGACATTCATCAGGCGTATGCCTTTGTTTTCATTGCCTGATTTTGTGAAAGCTATTCTTACGATGTCACCGGGTTCCGGAGCCTTACCGATGAGAGCCTCTTTAAGGTTGACTGTCATCTCTTTTCCGGTAGGTTTGCCGTACTTGGCCTGGGGGGAAATGTTCAGATCATACTCTTCGATCACTATAACCAGATTGTCTTTGTCATACTTGACTGTCTTGCCGTGCGCCACATCGGCGGCCATAGCAGGAACGGCCATGAATATAACCATCGCTATCGAAAATATGTAAAGCAGGAAATTACGTTTCATCTTTCTTTTCCTCGCTGACAGAAGGTGTTTAAGCAGCGCTCTTTGCGCCGGCTTTCTTTTCCCTGAGTTCCTGAGCGGCTCCGCTGAACATTATCATGCAGATATAAACGCAAATCGATCCGACTGCGCCCAAGATTAAGACGGTGGCGGCCATATCTATCTTGAACTGTTTGAGAAGGATAGAAACCATACAGGCCAGCACTGCGAGACCGAAAGCTATGCGGATGCCATATCCCTTGGCATATTTTGTGGCGACAGTTCCGATCTGGGCTCCTATTGCGGCTCCAGCCAGCATGACGAAGACAGCCCATATCTCAATACGGCCTTTGGCTCCGAAGGTGAATGTTCCGTAAAGCCCTGAGATCATAACCTCAAAAAGGTCCGTTCCAACTGCGATATGTGTCGGGCAGCCGATGAGATAAACCAGAGCCGGCATACGGATCAATCCGCCGCCGATGCCCAGGAAACCGGCAAGCACGCCTGTCAGAAAACTGACACCAATTGGGAGCCATGCGGAACATGTGATGCCTGCAACCTCAAAATGAACCATCGGAGGCAGGGATATCTTGTGGAGAGTCTTGTACCAGGTGATACCTTCTGCGCCGTGCTCTCCAACATCGCCAGCTTTCTTCTTCTGGGTGGCCTTGTAATAATCATAGAAAACCATAAGCGCTATCAAGGCCAGCAAGCCGATGTATACCCAGCGGACGACAGGACCGACCTGACCGATGCGCTCCAGCCACATGACTACCTGGGCGCCACACTCGATACCGATTACTGTTCCGATTACCATGATCACGCCGAGCTTGTAATCGACGTTTCCAAATTTTGAATGCCTGAAAGTTGAAATCATCGACTTACCGGCTATGTGCGCAATGTCGGTTCCAATTGCGAAGGCCATTGGGAAACCCAGAATGTTGAGACCCGGGGTGACCATCCATGCTCCGCCCATACCAAAAAAGCCACCTATACAACCAACCGCGAAACCTATGAGAACCAGCCCAGGCCAGAAAATCTCAATTCCGGCGATGGGCATATACATCATATACCACTCCATATTATTGCCCTCCTAAGACACTGATGCTGACAGGGTATGATATCTTGATAGAAATCAATGCTCGACTATCTTTCTGGATGTCAGGTCAATTCCTATGCGTTTCATGACAAAGTCGGTAGCAAGACCGAAAGTGACTCCCATCGTGGCTGTTATAAGGGTGGTTTCAACCCCGAACCACATGGGATTGGTGTTATATGAGTCTACGAAATAACGGGCCAGCCAGTTGTCTACCCTTCTGGGATCGGCCACAACCACCAGCATTTCTGCTGATCCTCCTGCCGCCTGAACAATATCAGGTAGAATGGCCGTTATAATGGTGATTGCGAGCATCATAAAACCACAATAATGTTTCCTCATATGATAAAACCTCCTTACGGTTCTAAATGGGCCGTTGCGTCCTGACGAGTTTGTCAACGGTTTCCAATGAGCTTTGCAACAGATATGCCACGTTGTGTTAACTTAATTAAAATAGTATGATAACTGATGTTAAGGTCTGTCTTCACTTTTTGATGACGTGATAATGCTATTGATAGTTTGATGAACTGTCGGTTTTTTTTACACTATGTAAAGTGACTCAAGGCAGGAGCATCTGCCAGAAAACACATGAGCCCCGAGAGTGGCATGTGACGGGATGTTCAATAGTGAGACGGTTCTGCGCGTCCTGGTTTTAGGGGCACATTTATTGCTTCTACCCAATAGTAGAAAAAGTTCCTGGAATATGGCTTTCGATCAAATACAGACAGGGGCCCCAAAAATGAACGCCTTGGCTTCAAAAATCATTAACTTCTTTACAGGAAAAACCAGGAAGACTTCAGCATCTCCCAAATCAAAAGTTTCTCGGATGTTCAAGTTCAAGTACTCGTGTTTTATGGATTTGCTGGCATCAAACGCCGAGTTGTTGGATATCATAACGGACATAGAAGAGAAGCTGAGGGGGCAGCACACATTCGGGATGTCCTATGTCCGATCCCAGGCGACTCGCGCTGTGTTTCACACCCTGAGAATGGTCAAGAGTCTTGACGACTTGTCCTATCACAATTATCCGATGCTTTTTAGCGTTCTTGACGATATCAACATCAAAATAAATCAAGAAATAAGCAAGAAAAAGGAACTTCCTGCAACAGACTACATTCTGCCTTATTCTGAAATTGGTAAAGACATGGCAGATTGGGTGGGCGGGAAAAACGCCAATCTTGGAGAGTTAAAAAACAAAGTTTCAATTCCGGCCCCTGAGGGATTTGCCATCACGACTCGGGCCTGTGATTTCTTTCTTGGATCAAACGAGTTAATTGACGAAATAAACAGGCTCAGAATGAATCTGAATATTGACGACCCCAATGCTGTCCAGCTTGTCAGTAAAGAAATACAGGATCTTATAGTAAAAGCCCATGTGCCCGCAGAACTTCAAGATGCCGTGATGAACGCCTACAAGGAAATGTGGGACAAAATATCCTTAAGAAACAATGACTCAGCGCCTCCCCACGTAGCTCTCCGAAGCAGCGCAATCGGCGAAGACAGCGAACTATCGTATGCTGGTCAGTACCTTTCAATATTGAATGTTCGCCAGGAAGAAATATGCGAGACCTACAAGAAAATAGTGGCAAGCCTCTATACTCCCCGAGCCATTTCATATCGATTGCACAAGGGAATGCGGGATGAAGACATCTCCATGAGTGTGGCCTGTATTGAAATGGTTTCATCCATGGCTAGCGGAGTGATGTATTCCAGGCATCCTTACAATCTGATAAGCAACGATGTTCTTATCAATGCTGTATGGGGGTTGGGCCCCTACGCTGTGGACGGCATAGTGACACCTGACACTTTTATCGTAGCCAAATCTCCTGATCTGAAAATACTTGAAGAAAGCATTTCCCGGAAACCGGTGCGACTTGTTTCCAAAAAAGAGTCTGGGTTGGTAGAAGAAATTGTTGAAGATGAAAAGCAGAACGCTCCGTGTTTAAATCCGGACCAAATCAAACTCCTGGCTTCTTATGCCATTCGGCTAGAGGATCACTACAAGTATCCACAGGATATCGAATGGGCTCTGGCGCCCGACGGAACACTTCTTGTGCTGCAGGCTCGACCTCTACATGTTGAGGACATGATTCAAAAATCCGGAAACAGTAGCTTTCCGGTGGTGGATGGTTATGAGCTTTTGCTGGAAGGAGGGGCTGCGGCATTTCCAGGTGTAGGTTTTGGTCAGGCGTTTCATGTGAAAGGAGAGGACGACCTGCTTGGGTTCCCGGATGGAGCTATCCTTTTCGCCAGTCATTCGGCCCCGGAATTTGTGATGGTGATGCGAAAAACATCAGCAATAGTGACGGACGCGGGGAGTGTAACCGGTCACATGGCTTCTCTCGCTAGAGAATTTGGAGTTCCAACTATTCTGGGGCTTGAAAACGCCACCAGTAAGATTGAGCCCGGAACTGAAGTTACAGTGGACGGATATTCCTGCCGTGTTTATCGGGGGCGGGTTGATGAGTTACTGGCAATTCAGCGATCAAAAGAATCAGGCATGAAGGATACGCCGGTCTATCAGTCTTTACGGACAATCGCAGACATGATAGTGCCGCTCCATCTTGTAAATCCGAAGGCCGCCAATTTCAGGCCGGAATATTGCGCAACATTGCACGACATAATGAGATTGGCTCACGAACTGTCCTACGTTGAGATGTTCAAGATCAGCGACATTGTCTCCGACACGAATGGGGCAGGAGCCAAGAAACTCTCGGCTCCCATTCCGCTGGATTTGCACATAATTGATCTTGGGGGAGGGTTTGAATCTGTATCTGACAGAGTCCGTTTCGTGCGAGTGGATCAAATAGTTTCTACTCCCTTGAAATGGCTGCTGAAGGGAATGCTTAGACCTGACCTGAGACAGAATGGAGCCAAGCCGATTGACTTGGGAGGATTCTTCTCCGTGATGAGAGAGCAGATGTTTGCGCCCAACAATTTGGCTGACAGATTTGGTGACCGAAGCTACGCAATCATTTCGGACAAATATCTGAATTTCAGTTCAAGGATCGGCTATCACTATAGCGTGCTGGATTCTTATTGTGGTGAATCAACAAACAAGAATTACATCACATTCTCTTTCAAGGGTGGAGCGGCTGATGACATAAGACGTAACCGTCGCGCTCGATGCATCGCCATTATCTTTTCAAAACTCGGATTTCAGGTGGAAACCCGGGAGGACAGGGTAGACGCTCGATATTACAAGTATGAACAGGACGCTATTAAGGCGAAGCTTGACCTGATCGGCAGATTGCTGCAATTCACCAGGCAAATGGACATGATCATGCTGTCTGAAGCCAGTGTGGAATCAATAGCAAAAAGTTTTCTGGAAGAGAAATACCATATCAGTCCGGACATGCTGAAAAACATGTCAGCAGAGGGTAATTCCTGATGTGACAATTAAAGTCTTCTTCGGTGGAGTTGAAGAATCTATGAACTGCGGGTGAGATGGATTCTCGAAAGCCTGCGATCATAGGCCGCTTCAATTTTTTCCAGTAGAGTTTCTATGGAATATGGCTTGAGTAAATAATCAAATGCGCCCGTGGTCATAATTTCTCTTGCGGTGTCTACGGAAGCGTAGCCGGTCATAATTATTACTTCCAGGTAAGGGTCAATTTTCCTTATCCTTTTTAGAGCCTCGACTCCGTTCATTTCTGGCATTCTGACATCCAGTATGACCACATCAAAAGACTCATTAGACAAAGTTTCCAGAGCCTCTAAGGCGCTACCCGCCGTTTGAGCGTCATGTCCCTCGGCGATCAGAAGCTTTCGCATTGTTGTCCTGAACCGTTCCTCGTCATCCACTATCAGTATTCTGGGTTTCATATAAACAAGGACCTTTCTGCCTTTTCAGTAACTGGCAATCTAATGGTAAATGCCGTGAACTTTCCTAAATCACTTTGTACAGATATTTCTCCGCCAAGCCTCTCAATTATGCCGCGACATATTGCCAGCCCTAATCCGGATCCCTTGCCCTCAGGTTTTGTTGTGAAAAACGGTGTAAAAACACGATTAAGATTCTCAGGCGAAATGCCACAACCACTGTCTCTGATTTCTATTTCTACAAAATCTGCCCCGCTTTTCCTGGTGACAACACAAATCTCGCCGTCTCGTTCAACAGCCTGACGCGCATTAACCAACAAATTCAGCAACGCCTGCCGCAGTAAAGGTGGGTCTGTGGAAATCGGAGGCAAGGAGTTGTCGAGCCGGACTTCAACGCTGATGTTCACATTTCTGGCCTCTCTATCCATAATTTCGAGGACGCTGAGCACAATGTCATTGGCTTCAACTTCCTGAATCACCGGTTGGACTTGTCTTGCAAGGCTGAGAAGTTTTTGGACTATCTCGTTACACCTGTCTACCTGACGCGACATTTCCTTGAGCGAATCCTCACAATCATCCAACTCTTTGCCATCAATCGACTTGACTATTTTGTCATTCTTAAGGATGTGTCTGAGCCACTGGATCTCTTGTGATATTATTCCAAGGGGATTGTTGATTTCGTGCGCTATACCGGCCGAGAGTTGATCGACTGAAGAAAAAATCTGATTACGACAGGAATATGCATGAACCTCATCTTTTTGAATGTCCGCCCGATTTGTTCTCTTGAGGAGCTTGAGCGTCTGGAGAACAGCCAACAGGGAGAGAACCATCGCTCCAAGGGCGAACATGACGCCGTTGAGGTAATACAGAGGCGCGGACGAGGCTAGCAACAGAACCGGCACGACAAAATAAACAATGTCTCTAGTTGTCATGGCATTTTTGTAAAAAACTCGCTGTATCAATAAGTTAACTCAGATTACAAATTTTATTGACTATTTGGAAACGGCTTAACGGTTGACTCTGTCTTCTTCAATAAGTTTCCTTTCGTAGGCTTGAGTCATTTGTTTGAGCAATTCATTGAGAGGGACAGGTTTCATGACATAATTAAAGGCTCCAAGCTGGAGACCCTGTATGCCGGATTCCACCGAGCCATGCCCTGTAAGCATGATAACTTCCACGAGTGGACTTTTCTTCTTGATTTCTCGAAGAGTCTCGATGCCGTTCATTTTAGGCATCTTGACGTCAAGTATTATGACATCAAACTCCTTGTCATCAAGTAACTGAAGTCCTTCAGGGCCGCTCAAAGCGCCTTCCGCAACCAGCCCTCTGTCTCGGAGTCTTTTTACTATGGTTTCTACAAAATCGACTTCATCATCAATTACCAAGACCCTGAACTTCTCCATGCTTGAGCCTCCTCATTCTCGATCCAACCATTACAGGAATGGTTTTAAATTCAGTTTACCGGCAAAGTGATGATGAACGTAGTCCCTCTGCCTTCTTCACTTTCAACCGAAATCTTACCTCTGAGCTTTTCAATTATGCTGTAGCTAATAGACAACCCAAGACCTGTCCCTTCATCAGCTCTTTTGGTGGTGAAGAAAGGATCAAAAATTCTGGCGAGAACCTCTTTAGGGATTCCAGGTCCGTTGTCTTCAACTGTGACCTGAATTTCCCTACTGGAGTTTGGGGCAGGTGAGGTTCTGATATTTATTTTTCCAGATTGGCCCACGGCGTCAATAGCGTTGTCGATGATGTTCAGAAAGACCTGCTGGAGCTGGTTCGAATCGGTGGTGATCTCCGGCAGGCTTGGGTCATAATGAGTCTGAACGGTTATGTCGCGGTAGTGAGCTTCGTTTTCCAGGAACGTAATGGTTTCAGCCAATAAGGTGTTTATATCGACCATGTCCTGGGTGGTTTCCATCCTTCTGCCAAATCTCAGAAGGCGATGGGTAATTTCACGAGATCGATTCACCTGGCGTTCGATCTTTTTAATACACTGTTCGAATTCCTGAAAATTTTCATTGGACTTCATATCCTCCGAATCCAGCAAGTCTTTCATCCACCCCGCCTGGTCTCCGATAATCTGTAATGGATTGTTGATTTCATGTGCAATTCCGGCAGCCATTTTTCCCAACGCCGCCATTTTCGATGACTGGACGACCAAGTCCTCCGTTTTGGCTTTTTCAAACTCTACCTGTTCCAATCGCCTGGTCATTATCCTGGTTGTAACGACGGTTCCTAATACTACCAACAAGACTCCAAATGCGATTACAAGACTCTCTACGAAATGCGCCCTGAACAGCGGAGCCATTTCTTCCTGGACATCTTCTCTAATCACAAGAATCCAACGAGGCTCCTTTATTTGGGCCACGGCATAAATGCTTTCTTCATTCCTGTATTTGATGAAGTCAACGCTCAAACCAATGGCTGAGCTGAAATCAGGACCATTGGGTCGACCCAACAATTGTCCTGCAAATCTGGGTTGAGTTTGCAGCAAATTTTCCCGATTCACAATGTAAGCGTCTCCTCGTTTGCCCACCTGAGCGGCTCGAACCATATCTTCTATGATAGCTGAATTAATCGTGGCTCTAAGTATGTACATCTGGTTGTTGTCTATGGTTGTCACCGCGATGATGAAGTGAGGAGCCTTACGGAAGCCCATGAAGACGTCACTGATGTAAATGCCGGTGGTCAGCACCGCCTGGAACCACTCCTCCTGAGCATAATTCACCGATTTCAGCTTATCATAGTGTGGTCCAACATAAGCCTGATGGTTACCCTTGGAATCTATCACTCCTATGTCTATGTAGGATTTGGATTTTGCCTGCAACGTTTCGAATATTTTTTTCAGTATAGTTTCGTCTCTCAGTTTTTCAATCGAATGGGTTTGCGCCACGGTATTGAGTTGAGCTATGCGTTCTTCAAAGAATAATTCAATCGAGGCCCTCCTGTTTTGGGCCAAAGTCCTGGCTGAGTCAGCTACCTTGTTTTCATAAGCCTTTGTGAACTGCAGGTAGATGGTTGTTCCAAGAGCCAAAAGCGGTATCAGGGAAAATGACAGAGTCATGGCCGTTATTTTCAATGCAAGCCTGTCATAGTGTCTCAAACCCATGGATTATCTCCCAATGATTAAAAATCAGTCACAAAAGCGAATATATAACGCAAAGCACATATCAAGCCGTTTCATTTTGTCAATGAGTCCGGTCACGCAATGTGAATACTGCAAATGACGCCACACACCTGAACCGAAAAATCACATGATCCATAAAACCCAAGCAATCTCTATGCCAGCATAAATACCAATTTTATAGACTATTCCCATCTTCATCGTGAAATGGCTTTCGATCAAATGTCAGGATTCTTTACAGAATGTAAACTTGGAATGAAGAACCGATGAACATACTAATCGCATGGTCACAAATTTAGAATGGCTGGTCATCCTCCATCAGCATCAGGCAGACTGATTACCAGACACGCAAATCAAAACTGCCATTTTATGGATAATTATCTAAATCTGATTTTTTGAGAAAAAAATAATACTATACGAGATTTCATCCATCTGGATTTTGGAGGAGGACTTATCTCGATGTCGAATGCCAAATCCTGGCCAATTTCATTTATCATTTTTTCTACTTCTGAAACGCACAGAATAGGATTGTCAATACTTTCTATCCTTTTTTGGTAAGGACTCAACTCTGCATTCGATTTCATTTTATGCCCATTCGACATGTTAATGGAGTTACAGACGGATCAGATTGTTCTTGGCACGCCGTCAAACGTGTTTGATCAAGTTCATGAACATAATTATAAACTTGGTTTCATCAATGATCAACACAATCATTGTGTTTTGATCTGAATAGTTTTTTGCTGACTTCTTTCAGGAAAAAACTTATAATTAAAGAGCGATAGTTTCATGGTCCTAAATCGGCCACCTTTTTTATGGCGGGAAACTGGCGCTTTCATTTGCGGTAGCTTCTTAGCTTAGTAATGTTACCAAAACATAATGGTAGTTCTTAATATGTCTCACTCAAGAGTATTAGTGGTAGAAGACCACCCGGCAAGTCGCAAGATGTTGGAATCCATGCTCTTAAAGAGCTATGAGGTTATGTCTGCGGAATCTGGAACTCAGGCAATTGAAATAGCTAAAAACAAGAAGCCGGACCTGGTTCTACTCGACATAGAAATGCCCGGTCTGGATGGTTTCCAGACGCAGGAAATCCTGAAGAGCGGTATCATCGACCAGGCGACACCGATCATTTTCCTGACAGCACGTGAAGATTCAAAAAGTCGTGAAAAGGGACTTGAGGCAGGCGCAGTAGACTACATAACGAAGCCTTATGACAAACAGGAACTATCCATCAAGGTTAAAAATCACCTTGCGCTGTTCGAGGCTCACAAGGAGATAGAAGCTCGTAATAAAGTAATGGCCAGGGAAATGGAGATGGCGTCGCAGCTTCAGAATTCCCTGTTGCCTCAGGATCTACCGAGGCTGGATAATCTGAGTCTCTACGCTTATTACAAGCCGGTGTCTGAGGCCGGTGGCGATTTCTATGATGTCATAGAATTGCCCGGCTCCAGATGGGGATTTGTTCAGGTCGATGTTTCCGGTCATGGCGTGGCATCCGCCATGGTCGGAGCCATGTTTAAAATGGCGTTCCAATCTTTTGCCCGATTGACCAATTCAACCGCCGGTCTTCTTAAAGTCATCAACGACGAGATGTTTAAAATTCTGCCAGACTCGGATTTTCTAACCGTATTTTACGGGATCATAAATGTCGAAACCCTCGAACTCACCTTTACAAATGCCGGTCATCCAAAACCCCTTTTTTTCAAGAAGTCTAATGAGTCTATCACGGAGCTTTTTGAGGGAGGTCCTTTAGTCGGAGCTTTCAATGGAATGGATTATGACGAAGAGACGGTTCAGTTGTCACCTGGAGATTCTATTCTGGTCTTCACTGACGGTGTCACTGAAGCCTTAAAACTTGGAGCGCCGGATTCCCCCCACGAATATTATGGGGAGGAACGGCTTCTGGAACTATTTGGAAAAGCTCAGGGTTTGGAAAATGGAGGAGTTTTGGAGGCCATAATGAGTGATCTCGAAGCCTTTAGAGGATCAGCAGCTTTTGAAGATGACATTTCGCTCCTTCTGGTACGCGTGAATTAACTTTTCTGATTTCAAGGTCAGGTCATGTTAGACGAAAACGGTAGTTTCAAACGGGATAATGACCTATTGGAACAGGCGTACAAAAAATACGCCAGGGACGGTCTGAGAGTGTCTCGCTGGAGACTGTGGCTCAGGTTCATGATCAAGAAAAATGCCTGGATGGTTGTTCTTGAGGGAAGCAGGGCACTGAAAAGATTGATAGACATAGTGGGATCAGCGCTCGGTTTGGTAGCTCTGTCCCCCGTATTCGGGATGACAGCCCTGCTAATCAAGCTGGAAGACGGCGGGCCCATTTTTTTCAGTCAGCAACGTGTGGGCAAATGGGGTAAACGTTTTCAGATGTATAAATTCAGGTCCATGATAGTGAACGCAGACAAGGTGAAGAGCGAGCTTATGGATCAGAATGAAGCTGGAGGAGTGATTTTTAAAATGAAGCGTGACCCCAGGATTACCAGGGTGGGGCGCGTCATTCGTAAACTGAGCATAGACGAACTGCCTCAGTTGTATAATGTGCTGAAGGGTGACATGTCTCTTGTTGGACCACGTCCAAGTTTGCCAAAAGAAGTTGCGGAATACACCCTGTCTGACCGTAGACGCCTGGAAGCGATCCCCGGATTGACTTGCCTGTGGCAGGTGAGTGGTCGAAGTGACATCAACTTTGAGGGACAGGTTCGACTTGATGTTCAGTATCTTGAGAGCCAAACTTTTTTGGGTGACATAATTCTTTTGTTGAAAACCATACCTGCGGTGCTACTGGGCAAGGGCGCTTACTGATAAACTATATGATCTCCAAAGGCCTATGGAAAGTTCTGAAGTAAAACAAATCAAGAAAGCTGCATAATTCATGCGAGTAGTCATAACGCTTTTCAACGATTCGAGCGCTTTTCAGCCGATAACACGTGACAAACCGGTAGGTTTGCTGACATGTCTGAATAAACCTCTTCTGGAACGCCGCATAACGGAATTTGTCGAAGCCGGGCTCAATGAAATTATTGTAATTGCGGTAGAGAACCCACAGGCTGTTCAAGAGTTCGTGGGGCCGCAAACCAGGTGGGGGGCCAAAATCAATTTGCAGGTATTTAAAGATCCTTGCAGCCCCAAGGAAACCATAGAGAGGATTTCCGGTCTGATTAGTGGTCCTTTGTTGCTGGCGCCATGTGAATCGCTTGTTGATGTGGATTACTCCATAGTCAGGCAATTTCAACAAGAGACCAAGAGTCGATGGGTTAACATCCAGAGCGCCATGAGAGTCGATTCATGCTCTGAGATTGATGACATAAAGCCTTGCGCAGAATCATTTTTAGCCGAAGAAGCGTTAGACACAGGAACGATGCTTTTTGATCCTGAACTGGATGAAATGTCTGTGTCGACCAATTACGTGTGCCAGGGCGCGCATGTGAATGTGGTGGATTCCAAAAGTCTGTGGGTGGCAAACATGGCCATGCTGGAAGGAAAATTCCAGCGGATTTTCGCTATTGACACGTCTGATCCGGAATCTAAAATTATAGTTGGGCATCACTCCAAAATTGACAAGACGGTTTCGATCAAAGGGCCGGTTCTCATCGGAAACTATGTCAGACTCCTGGGCGGCGCAAAAATTCAGCCTTACTCAGTGATATGTGATGGCTGTATAGTAGATAGGGAAGCCTCGGTGCGTTCGAGTGTGATAATGGAAAACACATACGTTGGCGCTGAGACGAACCTTGAAATGACCCTGGCGCAAGCCAATTTCATGATAAATCTGGAAATCGGGGTCTGGACAACGGTGGCTGATCCGTTTCTGCTGTCCGGGGCCAAAAAGAAGGTTATTTATTCGTGGAAGGATGTGCTGGCAAATCTCGTTGCAACATCACTCCTTTTGCTGGCAGTATCTCCGGTTCTGGTTATCAAAGGTCTGTTGCGAAAGTTCAAGGGCAAAGATTTTTTTGATCACAAGACAATCATGATGCGCGACATACATGGAGACCCTGCCTCTCCGGACTCCGCCATGAGAACCAATATTTTCTGGTTCAATGACTCTGGAGCATTGGTTAGCCGCCTTCCTGCACTGTTAAATGTATTGAGAGGACGACTAAGACTTGTTGGGGTGAGGCCACTGAATCAGGACGAGTTCGCCCTTTACACTGATGATTGGACCAGACAACGTTTCGAAGCTCCTGATGGGCTTTTTACGCCAATTGACGCTGAGGGAGCTTTCGATCAGGCGGAGGATGAAAAAATTGCCATAGAAAATTACTATACCGTAACCAGAAATTTTCGTGAGGACACAAAGACGCTGTTCAAAGCAATTTTTAAGCTCATGACCAGGGCTTGAAAATTGGCATTTATAGACTGAAAAAACTGCAAGCGGAAACCAGGAGTTTTTCCCATGGAAATCGAAAAAAAAGGTGGAATAACAATAATTAGCACTGATGAACGATTGGATGCGGTTGTAGCGCCCAAGCTAAAGGATACGGTGAAAAAAATCGCTGAAGAAACCTCAACAAAGCTGATCATCGATCTTGAAAAAACCAAATTCATAGACAGTAGTGGTTGTGGAGCGCTTGTGGCTTCTTTAAGAACATTGATAAAGAACCAGGGAGACATGAAAATCGCCAGACCGTCGCCTCAGGCTCAGACCCTTTTTCAACTGACAAGGTTACACAGGGTTTTTGAAATATATGAGGACATGGATCAAGCGATTAAATCGTTTTCATAAATATCCAGGTGGGGGAAAATCAAACGGATTTTTTCGCCTTGGACGAAACTAGCGGGTATTTACCAAATGGACAATCCACTAAAAGTCAAGATTGATTCCAGCGCTGATTTGTTACTGCTGCGTCCCCTTGATCTTTTTGTCCGGCAACTTGTTCAGCAGTTGCCAGCCTTTGCCAATCATCCCTCAGAGGTTGATGGCATAGAACTGGCTTTCAATGAAGCCTACACTAACGTCAGCAGGCACGCGTACAAAGGATGGGAGGCCAAGGGTCCCATTTCCATCCAGATACTTGTCCACGCTGATAGACTTGAAATTTACCTTGAGGACCAAGGAACCACTTTTGATCCTGCCAACGTCAAGACACCCAATCTTGATGTTCCCGGAGAGGGAGGTTTAGGCGTTTGGTTCATCAAGAGGTTCATGGATCAAACTGTATACAGTTCCTGTGACGGTAGAAACGTTCTCCTGATGATTAAAAGATTCCCTAATTCCTGATCTGATAATCCGCTCATTGGTTTGGGTTCCAAAATTTTGTATCCTTGATTTTTCCCGGAATTTGGCAGGGGGCTTTTGAATAATGAGTCGAATTCTCCCTGCGGTTCCACGATGGTCTTGTGTTTGATAGAATTCTGTCATGAAGAGCTTTCCCTCATCATCTGAACCTGTCACACAATTCAGCATGACCATTTATGGTCTTGCCCACGAATGTGATCAACTGTTCTCAGAGTGTGGCTTGAAAACATTAGAGAATTTGTATTGTTGCGCGTTTGAAACAAGTAAAAGGGAAAAGGCGGTTGTTCGCCAAAGGAGTGTGCTTTGTCTCCTTTAAGTATCGAGTCTCATGAAAATATTGGAGTGCTTCGTTTGAACAACGGGGTCATCAATCCTATCAGTGTGGAAATGGTTGAAAAACTATCCAGCGTTTTAACGGCAGTGCATGACCAGTTTAAAGGGCTCGTACTGGCGGGAGGCGAAAAGTTTTTTTCACTGGGTTTCAACATTCCGGAGCTTCTGGAGATGGACCGTAATGGTATGTCGGCTTTCTTTCTCGAATTCAATAAGATAGTTTTAAGCCTTTACTCAGTTCCGATACCGACGGCTTGCGCAATCAAAGGTCATGCGATTGCAGGTGGAGCGATATTGTCATTGGCTTGTGATTACCGTGTGGCGTCTTCAAACAAGACACTGATCGGTTTGAATGAGATAAAACTAGGGGTCCCCACGCCATATCTGGCGGATATGATTTTGAGGCAAATTACAGATGACCATTTAGCTTCCGAGATCATGTATTCGGGGAATTTCATCAATTCATCAGATGCGGCAAGATATGGAATCATTTCTGAAACATTTCCGAGTGAGGAAGTTGAAACCAGGTCCATAGAAAAAATCTTGAAGATAGCCGAATCTAATCCTAGAGCTTTTGCTGAATCAAAAGCCAACAGGGTTGAAGTGATAAAAGCGAGATATGAGGCGAACTACAACACGAAAAATAAGGCTTTCATCGATTGCTGGTTCGATTCTAAAACGCAGGAGTCATTGAGGGAAGCTGCAATCAAGTCTTTTGGGAGTCGATGATTGTTCGACTATTCGTTGAACGTGGTGAGATAAAAATTTCATTTCAGAAAATGCTTATTGGAGTCAATTCAGGATTTTAAGGCCTGGCCATTTAATGCGGGCACAGACAAGGAACGGTGAAGTGACAGAATATTCTGATATGTATAAGGAAAAACTGACCACGGCTGATAGCGCAGTGAGTTACATCCCCCAAAGGACAAACCTGGCCTTTGGGCTCGGACCTTCAAACCCTCCGGCTTTGCTGAACGCTTTGGCAGAAAGGATTGCCGCAAACGAAATCGATGAGGTTCATCTCTATTACCAGTTGGCGAGTGATGCAGCCAAGCCTCTCTTTAGAAAGGAATTTCTAGATCGGGTTAGTTTCCATCCCAGTTTTCTGTCGAACATAGACAGAGCCTTGATAAAAGAAGCGGGTTCGAACGCTGCAATCGATTTCATGCCGTGTTATCTCTGGCAATTACCTCGGGTACTGTCTGATTTTAATCACATGAATGTTTTCATGATTACGGTCTCCCCAATGGACAGGCACGGGTACTTCAGTCTGGGAACCAGTTGCGACTACTCGTCCACCGTGGCGCGTGGTTGTGAAATGTTGATTGTTGAGGTCAACAAACACATGCCTCGGGTTTTCGGAGAAAATCTGGTCCACATTTCCGAGATTCACTCAATAGTGGAAAATCATCTTCCTTTGATTGAACTTCAGGACAAAGAGCCGTCTGATAAGGACAAAATCATCGGTGAGACCATAGCCAACATGGTGGAGGATGGGGCATGTCTACAGTTTGGGATCGGCAGTATCCCCAACTCCGTAGCAATGTCTCTAGCCAACCACAAAAATCTTGGAATTCATACCGAAATGCTCACCAGCAGTGTGGTTGATCTATACAATGCGGGCGCGATAACCAACAGGAAAAAGAGCATTCACAAGTACAAGACTGTTTTCACATTGTGTTGGGGCAATAAAAGCCTCCATGATTTTGTTGACGATAATCCGTCAGTGGAAAGTTATCCAGCCTGGCACATAAACGATCCAGCGATAATTCAAAAGAATGACAATGTGGTTTCAGTCAATTCAATAGTAGAAATTGATCTGTTTGGACAGGTCAACTCCGAATATCTTCAGGGACATGAGTTTAGCGGAGTGGGGGGGCAGCGTGATTTCATGAGTGGGGCCTTCAGATCAAAGGGCGGTAAATCGTTTCTGGCCTTTCATTCAACAACCCGCGACGACAAGGCGTCAAAAATAGTCCCGGTTTTATCAGGCATAGTTACTGATTCCAGAATGGAACCAATGTTTGTAGTCACCGAACATGGAATTACAAATCTTAAGGGTAAGACTAACTCTGAACGAGCGTTGTCACTGATAGAGCTGGCTTCCCCGAGATTCAGAGATGAACTTCTTGGTTCAGCAAAAAAAATGGGACTTATCAGATAGCAATTAATTGCATAAACCAACTTCTTAGAATGATTAAGATTTAATCCTGAAAGGCAGTAGACATTTCTTTTGATGGGCATCGAGATGGCAATACTTATTCTAGGGGCAGTGACCGTATATCTACTAGTGTTATGGACTCACTCCATGCGCCACAAAGTAGGTCTGGGGCCGTTTTATGCTTTGATGGGGGGCGTCACGGCCGTAATGTCCCTGATAACTGACGCCGGAGTCCAGGTCCATGTAGCTGGGACAACTTTCATGGTTGGGTCAACCGTATTCTACACGGCCCTCCTGCTGGGAGTTTTCGTGGTCTATCTTTTTGACGGCCCCCAACCGGCGAGGATTGCCATCCTGATGGTAGCCGGCCTCTCGGCGTTTGTTCCACTGACTGCCGCAATCATACACATTCCGGTTACAATCTCGGGCAGTCCAAACTTGATTCTCATACCGCATCCCAGTTTACGAATCAATGTGGCTTCTGTGCTTACAACCATTGCTGACATGTTGTTCCTGGCGGTTGCATGGGAATTCCTTGGATCTCCGAATTTTCGCATAAAATTGTGGCTTCGGGCTTTTTTGACGCTTCTTGGTGTCATGTGGATGGATGTCTTTCTGTTTTCAACCGGAGCATTTTGGGGCACGTCTCAATATCTGAGTATCATGCAGGGTTCATTCTACAGCCGCTTTCTCGTCTCAGTGTTTGCGTCGCCTTTTCTGTATCTCTACATCCAGTGGCAGAACAGTAAGTTGGGGGGTACAGTCAGCCATCGACCGGTTTTTGCAATATTAAGTGAGGTTGCAGAAATCAGGGCTGAACTGGGCGTGGCTCACCGGGAAATAGAGCGCCGTAAAAAGGCTGAAAAGGAGTTACAATCAGCATACCTCAGTTTGAATCAAATAATGGAATTTCTTCCTGATCCAACACTGGTAATCGACAAAACAGGACGAGTGACTTTCTGGAATAGGGCCATGACCGACCTCACCGGTGTTAGCTCGGATGAAATTATTGGCAAATCCGACTACGAATATGCCTTGCCTTTTTATGGTGAACGCAGACCTTTGTTACTGAATTTAGCTCTCACTTGGCAGGATGAGTTCAGTGGAAAATACATTTCGGTTAAAAGACAGGATGACGGAGTGCTCATTTCCGAATCCTATCATCCAAAACTGAAAAACGGCATTTTTCTCTCCGGCACGGCACGTGTTTTATTCGACGCCGACGGGGCTCCTTCTGGAGCAATTGAATCTATTCGAAACATTACAGATATCAAGAACGCCGAGAAAGCAATCACAGAGTCCCAACGCCTATCGTCACAGATCATAGAATTTCTACCCGACGCTACTATGGTCATAGACTCCAGTGGCAAGCTTATCGAGTGGAACCAGGCCATGCAGAATCTGACAGGAATTCCAGCGTCAGAAATCATTGGAAAAAGTGACTATGAATATTCGTTGCCCTTTTACGGCAAAAGACGGCCAGTGATGCTTGATTTGGTCATAAATCATGATGAACTTATGATCTCAGGCTACCATAATTTGAGACGTGAGGGGAATAAACTCATTTCAGAGACATACCTCCCGGATTTTCGGGGAAGAGGTCCTACCTGGTTGTGGAACAGCGCAGCTCCACTTTATGATCGGGACAATCAGGTGATAGGCGCCATTGAAGCCATCCGGGACATCTCAGAAATCAAAATTTCTGAAAAGATGCTGTTACAGACTGAAAAGTATAAAGCTGTTGCGGACTTGGCGGCAGGTGTAGCACACAATTTCAATAACTTTCTACAGATTATTCTCGGAAATGCAAATGTTTGTCTGGTGCGCCTGAAATCAGGTAATTTGTGGAATCTGGAAAAAAATCTTTCAGCAATAGCTGATACTTGCATCAAAGCTTCGGAAACGGTTAATAGACTTAACCAGTTTGCATCCTACTCTGAAGCTGAAAACCTCGAAAACAGGCTTGAGACGTTCGATCTTTCACTGGTGGCGGAAGAGGCCGCCGAACTGACAAAACCCTTCTGGTATTCCAGCTCTGTAAAAATGGGACTAAAAATTGACCTGACAGTGAATACGATTGTCGGGTGTTTTGTGGAAGGAACAAGAAGTCAGATACTGGAAGTGTTGGTTAATCTCATAAAGAATGCCGTTGAGGCGATGCCAGAAGGTGGTTCAATAGAAATTGAGACTTTAAAGGAGACTGATTGGGTGGTTCTTGAAGTACGGGATACCGGCCTCGGGATACCAGCCGAGAAGTTGGGCAATTTGTTCAATCCTTTCTTCACTTCCCACCTTGGTTTAGGGCGCGGGTTAGGATTAGCGACTTCTTTAAAAATAGTGAAGGACCATCGAGGAGATATCACTGCGGAAAGTGTGGTGGGAATCGGGAGCACATTCACGGTCAGACTGCCCATGGTGAAAACTCTCCACGGAAATACCTAATTCTTGAAGACGAACTCAGGAAACGAAATTGTTGATAGAATTATGGGTAATCCTGAAATACGATTTATCAGGAGCGGTGATTAGCTGTTGATCTATTTCTCTCGTGAAAAGAGTTTTTCCCGTAACACTCGAGACAGG
The DNA here is from genome assembly GCA_964401595.1 of uncultured Desulfomonile sp. Taxonomy (GTDB): domain Bacteria; phylum Desulfobacterota; class Desulfomonilia; order Desulfomonilales; family Desulfomonilaceae; genus CAITZA01. Next base: position 9,183 of record CAYNZA010000023.1, on the reverse strand, counting down.
AAAACGGAATTGCCCACAAAGTACCGTTTCCATAATCGCCCAGGTTCCTGAAGGAATCTGTAGAACCATTCCATACCGATTTCTCTTACCCATACCGGAGCGCGGGATATGCGACCGGAATAAAAATCGAAAAGTCCGCCCACTCCCATGGCTACACGGACGCCTGTTTCATCCAGATGGCGGCTAATCCAAATGTCTTGCCCAGGAGCCCCCAAAGCTACCAGCAACAGATGCGCTCCCGAATTTTTTATCTTCCGGATAATCTCGGGTTCCTCGTCTGAATTGAAATAACCGTGATGGTATCCACAAAGTTTCAGATCGGGATAGTTGCCATGAACCCAGTTTGCAACCCCTTCAACAACTTCAGGTCTTGCCCCTAACAGGAACAAACCAAAATCAGTTTGATCCAATGATTTACACAGAAGCGGAAACATGTCGGTTCCGTTGACATTCTGGGCAATTTCCTGACCCAGCAGCTTGCCGGCTATTTTTAATCCAATCCCGTCAGCAAGACATAAAGTAGAATCATTAAGAACATTCAAGTAATCGGGACTCCGGTAAGCAATGTTCGCACAGTCGGCATTCACGAAACAAATTTGTCTCGATCTCAATTCGCCCAACCATTGCAGAATCGTTTCGATAGACTCAGCCATGGTAAAGTTATCTATTCTGATCCTTAGAATTTCCAGTTTCTTTGGAGCTTCTATAATTGCCTCTCCGTAAAGAATCGCCGGTATGGCTCTAAGACATATTCCAAGATCGGTGACGAGGCTATGGGTCTGCACATATTCCATGTCAACTTCCAACTGGGCCCCATAATCTATGTTGGCCCGTCTTCTGATCCACCACAGTGAAATGATACCGGGCCGAACATTGTACCTCTTGCGAACTGCTTTTTGCTGAAGACTAAAATCGCCCGGAGACGCGGGAAGAGGGCCAACAAATGACATATCACCCCTGATTATGTTTATGAGTACGGGAAGTCTTGAAATGTGGAGAATTCTGACGATCCTTCCCGGGAAACTTTCACTCACGGGAAATGAGAGTTCATTGAAAGTGATCCCCCACTTGCCCAATCTCGGAGTCCTGATCAGTGATCGTCCCGAAAGGAGCCAGCCCAGTAGCATCAATGGAAACAACAAGATGGTGAAGAACACTGCCAGGGTCAAATCGAAGATACGTTTTGAAACAGAAGCGACAAATACTACCATGAACCAACTAATTGATCGGAAATACCTGCGTATCTTCAGGCGCATCAAACCTGTTCCGGAAAAACGCCTGTATACCGATTCTATGTCCTTGTTTCTGTCTCTGTTTTCCTGAGGTTCAAAATTCATTTGAAGAAGTCCTGCGTCATGTAGGTTGGAGAGTGAAGTGAGGTGTGGTTGATTCTAAAACGCCGGCAACTCAATGCTGTCCATGAGACTGAGAGCCAAATCATCCATGGACTGTTCTCCATCCACAAGTATGTCGGCAAAAGCGCTCGTCGGTATGACGAATTTGTCGGTCATAGGTTTGACCGATTTCTCATATTGCTCCAAGACCGATTGCCTGGTTCGACCTCTCTGGATAATATCTCTTTCCAATCTCCTGCGTAGAGCTGCCTCATGGGATATATTAACAAAAATCCTGGTGTCCATCAGTTCGCGCAGCTCTTTCCAGTGGAGGACGAATAATCCTTCCACAATGATGAGATCTGAAGGGGTTACGAGGACAGACTCAGCCTCTCGGGTATGGGTGGAAAAATTGTAAATCGGGCGGTTAATTTCTTCACCTTCCGACAAGTCCTTGAGTTGATCTGCTAACAGTTCATATTCTATGGCTTCCGGGACATCAAAATTGTGTTGTCCGCGTTCTTCTTCGGACATCCATGACAAATCACGATAATAAGAATCGATAGATACAATTACCGGCTTCCTGTGGGCTAATCTGTCTCTCAATTTCTTTGCGAGGACAGACTTACCCGAACAACTCGCGCCGGCTATACCGATAATGTGAGATCTGGGACGTCTCAATTTTTAATCATCCTGGCTCTGGATATGACATCTAAAGTCTTCAATGCCGTATTTTTCCAGCTAAATTGTTGGCTTCTTGCCAAGCCTTTTGTCACAAGTTTTTCCGATAGATCTTTTTCCGAAAGCATCTTGAACATGGCGTTGCCAATGCTGGTTTCGTCATAAGGATCGAATAGCAAAGCTGCGTCACCTGCCACTTCAGGCATCGAGGATATGTTGGAACACACAGTTGGAGTTCCGCAGGCCATTGCTTCGAGGATTGGCATCCCGAAACCTTCGAACAAAGACGGAAAGACGAAGAGGTCAGCTCCTCTGAACAAAGGCGGCAAATCGGCTCCAGGAATGAATCCCGTGAAAAATATGTCATTCTTGAATGGGGACTGATCGGCAACTTCAAAAACCTCTTCAGCCCGACTCCACTTGCTGCCGGCCAAGACCAACTGATGAGGCAGGCCGGATGCAGATTTCAGCTCGTTAAAGGCCTTGATAAGCCTGGCGTGGTTTTTGCCCGGATGTTCGATACGTGAAACATAGAGTATGTAGGGAGATTTAATGGGATATCTTGCCTGCAAGGTTTCCAGCGCAAGCCTCTTGTCTCCCTGGCTGTAGGTCTGAAGGTCTACACCGTTTGGGGTAACGACCACCCGATCCTCGGGTATGTGGCAGAAGTCTACTATATCAGTTTTGCTGCATTCACTTACGGTAAGGATCATATCGAGTCTTTTAATCAGAATCGGGGTAACTTTCTTTATAAAAAACATCCGTGCCGGATCATACTTTTCTGTAACATGGGCGCTGGAAAAGTCATGAACCGTACCTACGGTGGGACATGGAACCCAGAAAGGCGCCCGTCTGTTGGCTGCAGGGAGAAAGAGGACATCATAGCCTCTTTTTCGGCAAAGTCCCGGCAGTCCGACCTGAAACCATCCCAGATTGACGACTGGATTTCTCAGAGAGGAGCTGAAGCAGTATGTCCCCATTTTTGAACCGACCGGAACAAAAATGGATTTTTCGTCCTCGTAAACAACCACCTCAAAATCCATGTCGTGAGAGATGATGTTGAACTGCTCTATGAGTTTAATTATGTACTGGCTGATCCCGGATTTTCCTCCGTCACCACCAAAAGTTATCAACCCTACTCGCATCTGGAATTTTCCTCTCGTCCAACACTTGACATCAGGCTCTAGCAGTATTCATTTCAGATTTACCTGAAAATATCCCACAAATGCTGGTCGGGTATGATGTTCCAACCAGCCAGGTATTTTAAAAGGTATAGAAAGAAAAAAAGAATGACCACTATTGGACATACAACAAAAAAAGAGAAAAAAAGGCCGTTCACCCAAGAAGAGTTACGGCGTCTGAAGCCTTCCTCTCTTATTACTGAGGCTCTACGGTCACGACCGACAAGTAACACAAAAAAATAACGCGCGAAATACAGGGGAATGATTCCTCTGATGTCTATTGGACGGACGGGGTGACCAGGACTTTTGATCGCTTCCCTGATAGCGTTCAGTTGGGTGGGAGTGAGAGAATCTCGCACTTTTGGGTCTATTCTCTGAATGATTCCATCGGAAAACGGATCAACCCAATTGTTCTCTGACATTTGCTTTCCTGTCAATTTAATTGTAGGTACTTTACTATGCGGTTCAGGAATTCCTCAAATGAAAATTTCTCCTGAGCCCTTTTTAGCGCCGCTTGTCCAAATCTTTTGGCCAAATCGTGATCAAGCAGTATTTTCTCCAGAGCCAGGGCAAAAGCGCTTTGGTCCTGTTCCGGCGCAAGTAACCCTGTGACATCGTGTTCCAGCCAGTCCGGAATTCCTCCAACCTCAAAAGCTACAACTGGTCTTGCGTGTCGCATGGCCTCAAGTCCGATCATGCCGAATGGCTCAGGCCAGCGTGATGGAACCGCCACAACGCGTGAGTCCGAATAAAATGAACCGATGACATTATTGTCCACCCAGCCTGTAAATATAACCCTGTCATCCAGCCCAAGACGGTGACAAAGTTCCTTTAAATCGGCCTCGGCGTTGCCTGTTCCAACAATTTTAGCCTTGAAATCACATGTAAGCCTGCTTAGAGCATGAAGAAACAAATCTACTCCTTTGCCGCGGATCAACTGGGAAACGCATAAAATGGCAGGAGCAACCGAAGGATCTGTGATCTTGTCGGGTTTTAATGGAACAGATGGGGCCACTATGTGAACCGTTTCTGAGGGAAATCCGTTCATTATGAGTTCCTGTCTCATGAAACCGCTCCCCACAAGTAAAGCGTCCCATTTGTAATTACGGCGCATTTCCTGCAGTTTCCGTTCAATACTTGCGAATTTGAAACGGTTCAAGATTCCTGGGCCTTTTTCCAGAAAGGCCAGGTCCAGATAACATCGCCAACCGGCTCTATAATTACAGATTCGCGTGTTGTGAAAAAAATATTTGTGCTTTCTCGGGCAGCAAAGGTCGTGATCATGAATCATTCTTACTATTCTGATTTTGTTCACAAATGGTGACAAAAAATCGGTGCGGGAAGTCTTATGGACATAAATGACGTCGGGAGAGACCGACCTTGAGAGGTTTTCGAATGAAACAACTGGAGAAGCATTTCCTGACGCACACATTTCCTCGCATAAGAAAATGTCATTGAACAAGGATTTGTAGTTGTCAAAATTTCGGGAACTTTCGCCATAACTCAAAAAACAGTCATGTCCCAATTCCCGCAGACCTTTGACAGTAACGGCCACATTCTGCTCTACTCCTCCAAAAAAGCCACATTTATCATTTACGAACAAAATTCTCACGAATGGCCTCCTCGTAAATAATCACCAATTTTCGGGTTATTACGTCCCAGCTGTATTCAGTGACGGCTTTTTTACTTCCACGAATGGCCATTTCTTTCGTTGTGGCGGGATTGTCGAGAACGTTTTTGACTGCGGAGACCAGGCTGACAGCTTTGTTAGAGTCAAAAAGAATTCCATCCGATTGATGCGCCACAAACGAAGGTATTCCACCAACACGACTTGCAATTACGGGCAAACCGGCCGCCCATGCTTCTAGAATGACTATTCCAAAAGGTTCGTGGATGGAGGGCAACACAAACACATCAGCCGAATGATAGGCATTGGCCAGGTCCGAACTGTTGGCGTCCAGACCAGGAATGACAGTTACACTGTTCTCAAGCCCATTTCTTGAAACGTAAGAAACGATTTCATTGTAATAAGAGCTATTGGTCACATGCCCGATGATCAGCAAATGGGCTTCAGGCTTCAGCGCCCGTATTTCTGTGAACTGTTTTATGAGGAAAAACTGATTTTTCTGCGGATCTATTCTTCCTACAGTCAGCAGAACACAAGCGTCCTGAGGAATTTGATGCTTCTGGCGAAAGCCTTTTCCATCACCTTCCGAAAAAAGTTTGGGATTCACACCGTTGGGAAGATGGATAACTTTTTTGTGGGGATATTGGCGTTGAGTCTGTAACTTTTCTTCCTCTCCTACACAAATTATTGCAGATGCGTCATCAAACACCTTCCTGGAGCCTACCCACCAGCCAAGGATCTTGCCCCATTCAAAAGCCCCCTGCGTTGGTTCCGTCCAAGTTGCCGCTTCTTCTGTGGGAACGTCGAACAGACCACCATGCAATGACACAACATAGGGTATACCTCGTTTTGAAGCTGCGTATCTTGCGATTCCCCCGGTTCTTTTAGCGGTATGCAGATGAATTATGTCAACCTCTGGCTCTTTTTTAAGGGCTCTCATCAATTCAAAGGAGAAGAGATTCCCTCCCTTGAGATCTAGCTGTGATCTGGCGCTTGAAGATAAACCGAAATAGGGATAAAAATACCTGGTTCGATATACCTCCACTCCTTCAATTACCTCTTGCTTCCGGTCGCTCAAGGCACTCGGGCACATTATTTTTGTCTTATGTCCAGTCGCCAGAAGCCTCTTGCAGGTTTCCAGTATGACGGTTTCGGTTCCTCCCCAATGACTCCTGACAAAACGTCGTGGCACTTGAACGATTTTCATGACGGGCGTTCCTTTTAACCACTATTGAAAAAATTTAATCAGGTCAATTTCAGGTACAGCTGGTCCACATCATTGAGAATGAAGCCAGCTATCGGCGTTCCAGTGCTTTTAACCCGCTCGATGGATTTTTTAAGAGTTGAAGCGGGGCACATCCTGCTGCGGACGACGAAAATGACAGCATCACACCACTGGGCGAGTAATTCGGCGTCCACGTAGGTTGAAACAGTCGGCGCATCGATCAATATGATGCTGAACTGTTGCGACAAAGCTTCGAAAAGTTCTTTTATTCGGGTTGACCCAAGAAGATCAGGACTGACGGCCGCTTCCACTCTGGGTATGCACTCAACTCCAGGCAATTCCGTCGGCCAGACAATTTCCTCCGGTGTGAGCGCCTCGAATGATAGCCATTCCCCCAAGCCGGCAAGAGGCTTGTCTTTCTCCGAGATGATGTACCGAAGATCCACTTCGCTTTGCACGGATCGTATTTCGGCGTCCATCAACAGAACACGCTCGTCCTGCCTGCCCATGCACGCGCCAAGATTGGCTGTCACCATGGTTTTTCCTTCCCAACGCTCGGCGCTCGTCACCATGATAACCGGATTCTTTTTGGGGACTTCCCGCCGAACATTCAGCACAATCATTCGGAACATTTCTACCGAAGGAAAGCTCGAACCAGTTGGCCACAGCTCGTTTGAATCTTTCATGTTTGGAATTACACCAAACACGGGTCTGGAGAATTTGGCCTGGAGTTCTGCGCCTGATTTAATTGTGGTGTCCATCAACTCCGATGCCAGGACCGCGACATAACCGATCATCGTTCCCAAGACGAGGATTGCTCCGAAGAATATCTTTTTGTTGGATTTTACGCTTTGAAGCGGAACCGGCGCATTTGAAACTATCACGTATCCAGAATCAGTAGATTCAAATTCCTTTCTGAGTTTGGACAGTGTTTGTTCGAGAGCAATTTTTTGCGCTTCTTTAGCGGAGAACTCTTTTGACAAGGTGCTATACTGTCTCTGGAGATTCGTCAGGGTTTCCAGGCGAGACTTAAGGCGAACAATCTGATCGCCTACAAAAGTAACTTTTTTCTTCAGGGAAAGCTCCTGAAGTTCCATTTCAAGAACCTTATTCTGTAGATTCTGAAGCATTTCCTGAGTTGGACTCTTGAAGTTCTCTTCTTTCGGAATGACTTCTTCTTCCAGAATCTTGAGTTGTCTTTTCCATTCCTTGATTTGCTCCGTGTCTACAGCTTCGACTTCTCTGGCTTCATAGTCAGCCTTTGCCTTTTCAAAATCCTGCTGGGCAATGAGACCTTTTTCGAAAAGTTCCTGAGCCCGTGAATAAGCCATTTCATCCCGCGTAAGCTGAACGCTCCCCTTGCGATGCTCCTTGTCATCGTGAATAGCCCGTCTGAGCCTTTCAATGCGTATATTGAGATCCGCCAGGCTCTTTCCCGCAGTAGTGGCTGCTTTTTCCTGGGCCACTTTTTCTTTTAGAATTTCGATCCTGTCCTTGAGGTTTTGTCGTTGAGTGTCCAGTGTGTCGATCTCGTTTTGAGAGTTGGTCAAAAGGGTTTCCATCGCGGATATCTGATCAACATGAATTTGAATGTCCTTTGGAAGGTCAATAATTTTGTTATCGGCAATAAAGTTCTGAAGTCTTTGATCAGCTTGTTTATAATCGGTATTGACACCGGCAAAATTCGCTTCAACCTCTTTGAGTTCCCGTTCGGTTTCCCCACGTCGCAGATCAAGTTGACTCGCCACGAAGACATCCCTGAGATTGTTGGCCAGAGCAGCAGCCATTTTGGCCGATTTCCAACGGGCTGTGATGTAAACCAGAGAAGTCTTCTTTTCAATTCTCACTTCAAAGGTTTCACGTAAGGCTTTGAGAGGAACCTCCAACTTAAGCTTGCCCCTCACTGCGTCAAGATTTGAATTTATCTTGACCATTTGAACCTGGGTGCTTAGAGGTGGTGTCCGGTTGGTAGGGTCGTTGACCTTATCAGGAATCATATACAACACGATTGTTTCAGCTTCAAATGTTTGGGATCCCAGCATGTACGCCGCTAGGGCCCCCAGGATGCCTGAAACAACCAGTATGACGACCAGTAGCTTCCAACGACGAACAAATCCGACCAGTATGGTTACCGGATCAAAAGGTAGCTTTGGTCCTGATGGAGCTTGTTCGTCGGGGGCCATCACATCTTTCTCGTGTGTCATGGAGTATGGATTAAGCCATGACTAATGATTTTTTTGAGCCTTGCGCCGGAGTAATACCTTGCCTATCTTGTCTTTCAGGTAAGCCCTCTCTGGTGACCTGAAGCCAATGATCCAGAAAAAGGCTCCAAAAACAAGTATGCCTAAAGATTCGAGAATAGCTACCTCTAAAAGATTGGTCAAGACGTGAAATTGCAGTACTAGCCCAAAAAAAGCGCTCATGATGACTGCCGGGATGATACTTGGGGCCAATGTAGCTCTATAGAAATTCCAGATTGAAATATTGTGTATTTTACATGCCCGAACCTGGATTAGTCCGATGTAAACCGGGGCGGCGGCCATAAATGTGGCCATGGCTACTCCGGTTATGCCCAACGGTTTTATAGCCAATAATGACAGCAGAATGTTGAGTATTTGTCCTGCGAAGATACAAATTGCCGTAAACTTCTGGTATCCGCCCATACTGAGAAGGTTGATAGAATTGCCGTGGGCTATTCCCAGCATTGCGGCTCCGACCAACCATTGACATACGGGGGTGGCGGTCCTGTAGTCCGGACCGGTCCATGCCAGAATCAACGGCTCTGCCAATAATGCCAGTCCCAAAAGTAGCGGTGTTGAAAAGGCTATTGTTATTTTGGTCCCTAGAAAAAGAGTCGTCTTGGCGTTGGATTTATCATCGGAGCCATGAAGCTCTGCAAAAACCGGGGTGAGAGCCCGGGTCAAATGGGAGCAAAATAAAGTAGCTTTTTCAGATAATCGCATGCCAATCGAATAAATTCCAACCATCTCCAGGGGAAGAAACAGTTTTATGATTAGCGCATCAGCTCTGCTGGCTATCATTCCGGCCATCTGTATCAGGGAAAAATAGAGTGAGAAAGAAGTGAGTTCTCTCACAAAGTTTCGCTCAAAATAGCGAGGTGAAATGCTCAGGTAG
>CAYNZA010000022.1:0-31763 GCA_964401595.1 uncultured Desulfomonile sp. | reverse complement strand
ACGGTGTCGTAACTGTGTGTGGAAAAATGTTCGAGTATGTTGTCGAAATTGCCGAGATCCAATTCATGGAAATTTGAGCACCTCAGGGCAGCCCTGTGCCCCTTCGAAAGATTGTCCAAAATGTCTACATCTATCCCCTGATCCTGAGCATGAAGGCAAAAGTGTGATCCGACATATCCGGCTCCGCCTATGACGAGTATTTTAAAGTCAGACAAACATTCCTCCATTGAATACAATTTTGCAGACATTGAGCTGCTTACCTGTAACATTTTTACCTTAAATTTCCTTAAAGAGCACAAACTAAAAATAACTAACACAAGATTGTTTGTGATGCTCGAACTCTTTAGTGCCCCGTAAATTATTTGGCCGAGCTTCAAAAGACGGATTCACAATAAAATCAGCTTGTGAATAAATCGTTTGAAATTTATGCGAAATTGCCAGTTTTTGTTGTAAACTCAACCACCGATCTGAAATATTGAATGAAGGGGTTATTTTCTATTCAGTTCGTATCCTGATTTCTGAGGAGCAAATTTCTGGTATTGACTTGTTTATTAATTTTTATCCAACGTTCAGACGGTATTGACATTCCAATCTTTTTTCAGAGTCCACAACAAGGAGGAACGATATGCGTTTTGACATTATGGAAGTGAAAGCTCGAGAAATTCTGGATTCTCGGGGTAATCCAACTATCGAAGTTGATCTCATGCTTGAAGACGGCGCTATCGGCACGGCTGCGGTGCCTTCTGGCGCCTCTACCGGTGAGAGAGAGGCCGTTGAATTAAGGGATGGCGACGCTGGTCGCTATCTGGGCAAGGGAGTTCAGAAAGCAGTTGAAAATGTTATGAACGAAATTCGTCCGGCCATACTGGGATTAGACGCGCTGGACCAGGCTGGACTCGATAAAATGATGATTGACCTGGATGGAACTCACAATAAACACAATCTGGGCGCCAACGCCATTCTCGGAGTCAGCCTTGCCGCCGCAAAGGCTTGCGCAATGGAATTAGGGTTACCGTTATACAAATATCTTGGCGGGGTGGGGGCGCGTAGACTTCCTGTCCCGATGATGAACATACTTAATGGTGGCGCTCATGCAGACAACAATGTCGATATCCAGGAGTTCATGGTAATGCCGGTTGGCGCTCCATGTTTTTCTGATGCGTTGAGAATGGGGGCCGAGATATTCCACACGTTGAAAAAGGTGCTCAAAGGCAAAGGACTAAATACAGCCGTTGGCGATGAAGGGGGTTTTGCGCCAAACCTCAGCTCTAATGAGGAAGCCCTCCAGGTGATCGTCCAGGCTATCAATGAGGCCGGTTACACTCCCGGAGATGATGTTTTCATTGCCTTGGACGCAGCCGCCAGTTCTTTCTTCAAGAATGGCATTTACGACATGTCAGGAGAAGGAGCCAGGAAAAGTTCTGCTGAAATGGTTGAGTTTTATGCTGATCTGGTTGATCGATATCCCATCGTCTCGCTGGAAGACGGCATGGACGAAAATGATTGGGATGGATGGAAACTTCTCACTGAAAAGCTGGCTTCCAGAATACAGATTGTCGGTGATGATCTTTTTGTGACAAACATTGAACTGTTGCAGAAAGGAATCGATCTGGGTGTGGGCAATTCAATTCTTATAAAACTTAATCAGATAGGAACGCTCACGGAAACAATCGAGGCTGTGAACCTGGCGTCGTCTTATGGCTACACCTCTGTCGTTTCTCACAGAAGCGGCGAGACTGAGGATACGACTATAGCGGACCTGGTCGTAGGGTTGGGAACCGGACAAATCAAAACCGGCTCAGCTTCAAGAACAGATAGAATCGCCAAATATAACCAACTTTTGAGGATAGAGGAAGATTTAGGATGCAGCGCGATCTACGGATCACGAACCTTTAGGTGGGGAAATCCCTAGCCTGAGCCTTAAAACTGTCTCGGGGAGAGAAATTCCGGTTTCTCTCCCCAAACGGACCTGCCAATTTACCAGCGGATGTTAGTGTTGAAATTAACTCCCGGAATGTTTATGTTCACTCCTCCCCGACCAAGTGAGTTCCTGTTCACACCTACATCCCGATCCTGGGCATTTGCACCGCCTCTGTTGGAGCCCCAGGTTACACTGCCACCCGGGAAATTTACTGCGCCGCCATTTACACCCCATCTCACAGACCCGCCGGGATAGCTCACCCCTTGGGCTACACAAGTCCCTGCTGAGACCAACCCCAGCAAACAGACCAGGATGAATACATTCCATAACATTCTGTTCTTCATGGGATTCCTCCATTAAACGATTGGATACTCTGAAACCATTCTGGTTCTCTGCGATTACAAAATCTCGAGAGTTGACTGCCAATTCATCTTCAATGTGCAAATGCCCTAAATGTTAAGCGCACTTTTCCCATCATAATATTTTTGGCTGCCTGATTATCTTTTTTGTCTGGAGACTCTTTTCCCAGCGTAACGTTTGAGCATCCCCTTGGCTTCCTGCACTATTCTGATACGAAGAGACGCAGGTTCTAGGACCAACGCTTTGGAGCCGTAACTTAAAACCCATGAAATGATCTCATAATTGATCGGAATCTGAAATGTAATAATTACCGAGCCATTTTTGAGGTTCCTTATTTGTTGAGTGTGGTGCCACCTTCTCTCCCTGACTGTGTATGATACAGATGAACTCAGCTTGATCCTTACAGTCTCGGCGGGACCCAGCATGACCCGAAAGGACTGATCTTCCTGACCGACTATGATCGAACCTGGCTCCTTCTCGAATTTTTCTTCCAAGAGTTCTACGGACTTGATACGATCCACAGCAAAGGTTCTGAGAGCCTTTCTGAGGTGGCAGTAGCCAAACAGGTACAGATCGTGGTTCTTGGCCACTACCTCGTAGGGATCTACAACTCTTGATGTCTCATCATTTGTAGAAACCGCCACATAGACTATTCTGATTCGTTTCTTATCCAGTGAAGCTGTCAGAACTGATGCGATACTTTCCTTAACAGGCCTGTAATTTTTTGAACCAGTGAATTCTGTCTTCACTGTCTCATCGGTCCTATCAAGATAATTGACGGAGGTCGATGGAATTATTTTTTCTATTTTGTTCAGGACAGTTTCAACCCCTTCATAGAAGACAGCGCCTTTGTAAACCTTGAGAACCTCTCTTGCCATGTGAAGGGACAGCAACTCAACCGAAGTCAATGGCATGAGAGGATCTGACTTGTGACCTTCAACCTGTTTCCATTTTGAATGGCCATCTTCCCTATAGTTGTAAATGGGGAAACCGGCACTCATCAAGTCGCTCAAGTCCCGGTATGTAGTCCTCTTGCTCTGCTCATTCATTTCTGCAAGTTCAGCCACAGTCATGCCACATTGCCTTGCCTGAAGAGTCCTGATTATTTTCCATTGCCGTACCACTTGGCATTCAGCCATGAAGCCTCCCGATCCAAAATTCCCGCAATTTGGAGCATCTTGAAAAAGTATTTTTCTAAGAGGATAAGAGCTTGTAATAAATGAGCTTAACGGGCAGGTCCGTGATATGGTGTCGTTGAAAAAAGACCATTTGTCACAGGATGCGCCATAGAAGCCTGGCAGGACAATATCATGGCAGTTGGCAACGCTGCAACGGAGTTTATTTGCCAGGTTGGGGCAATACCGGGCTATACACACTTGACCGAAAAAGACAGGTTGTAGAACCAAAGGTGAAAAATTTCTCATTTTTCAGACAGGCCATATCATTTGAAAAGTCTATGAACGGCCTGAAGCCTTCCTCATTGTCTGCCAATGAGTTCTCAGCCTCTTGCCAAAAACATTTTGCAGCCGGCCCGGAATGGGACACGATGTAGAGGACCATGAACGTTGTTCGGGCCGTGTGGCCTGAACACCGATATTTGTAATCCACGAGTTAACAGCAAACATGACGCCGACTACGTACAAAAAAGAGCCATCATGAAACCTGAGCCAGATCAATAAACCTTGCCGAGATCAGCTTTCCGTATCGTTCCGGGTGACAGGTCATGATGATGACCTGGAAACGTTGTGTCATTTCCTCAAGGATTCGGAGAATTCGATCCATTCGAACCGAATCGGTGGCAGTAAGCACGTCATCGAGAAGCATGAAATGCCTGTCATTCTTGACGAGAGTTTCCGCCAGGGCAATTCTGACAGACAGGTGCAGTTGTTCGGCTTCGCCTCCTGATATGTTCTCCAGTGAAACATCAGCCTGCATCACATCCGGACGCACTCCTTCGGGGACAAAATTCTGCTTCAATGTCACATGACTGAATTTTGAGTCTCCGATTCTTCGCATTATTTCGGTGGCCCTGAGTTCAACAGGTTCGGCTACACCTGAAAGAGCCTGAGATCTTCGAGCATCAAGGGTGTTCTTCAACAGAGCCATTGCGTCCCTCTTGATCAGTTCCCTTTGTGTTTGTTTTTCCAGATGGCGGTACCGTTCTTCGAGCGCTGTAAGCCTTGCATAAGGAGCCTTTTTCGCCAGATCTTCAAGCACTGCTGATTTCCCGGCAAGCTCTTCCCTGGCCCTGGACTCTTGGCTCTGGGCCATACTGATGGAGTTCTGGAGTCTGGTCCACTGCTTTTCCGGATCGTCCCCAAGAACGTTCAACTCATGTGTGACCTCGTCCAGGGAAACAGTCAAGGCTCTCCAGTTGATAGCAGCTCTGTCACGTTCAGCCATACGCTGTTCTGCCGATTTGCCGTCGGCCTGTTTTTCAGCCAGTTCCGCAATGTGATTTTTCAAGAGGAGCTCTTCCTGTTCCAATTCAGCAGGAAGACGTTTGAGTTCAGCTAAAAGGGATCTCAGTCGACGATCGGCCTGCTGCAAAGCTGGCTCAAGTTCTCGCAACCTGGGCATCAGCACTTTTACTTTTCCCTGATTATCCCTGTCCATCGTGTCAGGATCAGGCATCGATATTTCCCAGTCGGGATATTGGAACAGCATGTTCGTCCGGTCCTGTTCCAGTGCCTGAACCTTTCTGATCAAGGCGGCCATGTCGGTTCGGTCCAGAACTTTTCCCAACTCGGCCTGATGGCTGTTGATTTCTCTCTCCAGTTCGAGCGCCTCATCCAGCATTTTTTCCAGATCATCGGTATTTATTGTCCCGAACGCCCCCTCTATGCGTGCCAGTTCTGCACGTGATTTTTTTATGGTAAGTTTTTGATTCTCGACAGAAACCATCGGTCCTGAAATTTTCATTTTAACAACACCAGGTATCCTCGCAGTTACCGCGGGCGATCCTGAAAATTCGACCGAAGCCTTTCGAGTAATGTTTTCAATCCGGGTTCCCTCGTCCTCTATGATCTCAACCGACAGATCAACCTCCGGTGTCAATTCAAGTCGTATGAGGGACAGTTCAAGAGTTTTAAGGGCCTCATTCACATCAGATTCAAGTTTTCTGACACGAGCGATGGTTTTCTTGTCCGGGGCCTTGAAAGCTGCGCGCTTCGCTTCTATTGAGCTGATGGAAACCGATAGAGAATCCGCCTGCGTCTTCTTTTCGGTTGTGGTCTCAAGGTCCTTTGAAATCTTGACGAAGTCTCTGGCGTGCTGGATGGATGTGCGCTGGGACGCCAGTGATTCTTCGAGCTTCTTGAGGTTTAGCGCCATCTGATTGAGAGTTCTGTATTTTTCATCGGCTTGGGCAGCTTCTTTTTTTTTGGCGGGAATCATTTCACTAATACCGCTTATTTTTCCGTTGGTCTGGGCAATTTGCCCGGTCAGCTTCTCAATGTCCTTAATCCTTTGTTCCAGGCTGCTGAACACAAGACGCTCCCTGGCGCTCTGCTCAGAAAGAAGTGATTTTTTGTTCAGGAGTTCGGAATATTTTTGTCTCCGCTCCTCCAAACCGACTTTCTGAGCGTTGAGGTCCATCAATCGCCGTTGAGCAGTCGATACGCCGACTCTTAGCTGTGAAACTTCTCCAGAGAGGGCTTCGTAGTTTTCATGGTCTGACCTGGCTTCGGCAAGATCATTTTTCAGAGTCTCATATTCTTCCGTCAGGAGTGTCAATTCCTTTGGAGCCTTGGATCCACTGGTGAATTTACCGGTGGGGGTGAAATACTTTGAGTACCTGCTTTGAATAAACTCCTCGTAAGGGCCTGCGCTACCAACCTGGGCGCTCAGAACAGTCCTTATGTTTTTCTGAAGATCATCGGAGAGGGAGTCTATTGCTATTTTGCCCTGGTGCGCCAGAAGGATTTTTGACAACAGCCACTTTTCCTTTTTTCCGGGCTCCAAAGCGCGGTTCAGAATCCTTAAAATCGCCTCATCCGCTGACTTGCCCTCAGAATCCTTAAAGAATTTTCCATTCTTGCTCGTTGAAAGTTCGCATTTCCTGTCGACCAGGAATTTCTTTTTGAGATTGTATTCTACGTCGCCATCTCCGAAATCGATTTCAACGTAAGGTCCGAGTCGTGTTGATCCCCACGGCATGGCGCACCTGATTTCGCCTCGTGAGGTGTCGTGTCCCACAAGAAAAGCGCTTCTGATAGCCTCAAACAGGGACGACTTCCCGGACCCATTTGGTGCATGAACGATGTTCAGTCCCGGCTCAAAATAGAATCTTGCAGGACCCGCAAAACACTTCCACGACTCTAACAAAACCGATTGCAGTATCATCTGGGGGCCTCGTGAGACATCTTGTACAATTCCATCAAGGCGACAAAGGCAACTTCTCCATTCCGCCCCGGGACTTCTGCAAGTTTTATCAGGTCAGCGGCGGTATCACGCACAATGCCCACGGGCAGGCTTTCAAGCCAGGAATCATCGCCAGGCGCAGGACGCATCCTCGAAACGTCTACGCCCAATGACATGAACGTGTTTTTCCACTCGAGTACAAGACGATCCATCAGCGCTATCGTGTCAGGATAGAGAAATCCAGAAATGACCAGTGAAAGAATAGTGCTATGGGGATCATCTATATTGGAAACTTCAGAACCTATTGACTGCAGGTCTCCTTCCAGACCGACATCGTATTCCCTCCGTTCCCATTTCAGAATTCCAGTCGGAATCGTCGTTATTGATGGGGTAGCCATGCGTTCGTTGATTTGGACCAGCAGAGCATAACCGCTATCCTTCTCAGCAAACCCTCCCCGTTCATGCGTCCCGCAATATGCCATTCGCTTGACACCGGATTGACCATACAGCACTGGTGAGTGCCAGTGGCCTAGAGCAAGGTAGTCCAACCCAGTCCTGCCCGGCGCATTCACTGATATTGGAATGTCCGTAGCTTCATCTTTAAGAGCATCAACATTGCCGTGAGCAATTCCAATCGATATTCGGGATTGAGCCGAAGCGTCTATCCATGCAGTTGGATCATTGCTGTTGTACTTTGCCGTGGGAACGCATGGATACAGGACGCATCCGTCAATATCATGAGGAGCGCTTTCACGAAAAATGGTGATGTTAGCGTAATCCTTCCAACTTGGTGAATGATCCCAAACGCTGCCGGGAACTAGAGGATCATGATTGCCGGGAATTATGAAGACCCGGCCATTGAATTTGCTCAATATGTTGGCTGTCTCCGAAACCATCCGTCTTTCCAAAGCGTTGTCGTGGAACAGATCGCCGGCAATTACGATAAATTCGGCCTGATTCTCATTGGCTAGCCGAACCACCAGTTCGCCCGCTTCCAGTCTGGCTTGCCTGGCCTTCTGCGCATGAACGGGTTCAAATGAACTGAATTTCATGCCAATGTGCCAGTCAGCGGTATGAACAAATTTCATAGAGCGCTACCTCCAGATTCGCCGCTACTTGTGCGCATACGTTTCCCCCGATCAATTTTTTAAGAAAGAGATTGCTCCGGTACAAAGCATTTCGGAAAGGTATTTGTTGAAGCGTACACACGGCGCCCCCGAACAACTCCCACACCTCAAGAAATAAACTGAATCCGAATTACAGATTAGTCCATCATTGGTATTATTTCAACAAACAGTGGACAAAGTACGCTTTGAGCAGGTATTACATTTTCCATAAACATGCTATATTGATTGGTGTTCGGTAGAATCGGTCGATAGATGTTGATGCGCCGGTCCTGTCAACAAATTCCAAGATCACAGGTGAGGTGAAGTAACATAATGGAATTGAACGAAATTCTGGAAAGTGAATTGTGGAAAACCGCTGCAAGATTTCATGGTCATGTTTGTCCGGGCCTGGCTATCGGCTACAAGGCGGCCATGACGGCTATGGACAAGCTCAGGGACGGTCGGTCCGGCGATGAAGAAATAGTGGCGATAGCCGAGACAAATGCGTGTGGAGTAGATGCAATTCAGATTATTACCGGTTGTACGTCCGGTAAGGGAAATCTCATCGTAAAGGACTATGGCAAGAACGTCTTCACACTGGTGAGTCGATTATCAGGGAAAGGTGTGCGCATTTCCCTCAAGCCCGGCATAATGACACTAGATCCACGGCATCGCGAACTCATTGATCTCATGAGATCCGACAAAGCCTCGGACAGTGAAATGGCCGAATTCAGGAAGGTACACACGGAGAAGAGTCATTCGATTCTTACCAGGAACCCGGACGAGCTTTTCACGGTCACCGAGACTATGGTGGAAATGCCGGCCAAGGCTGTCATCGAGCCATCAGAGCCTTGTGGCAAATGCCATGAACCGACAATGCCCTCCAAAACGGTTGCGGTTGGTGATATAAGGGTTTGCCAGGATTGTTTTTCCAGGATGTGACAGGACCAGACGTGCTGGTCTGATCAGACGACATCAATGGGGATGTATATTTCGGCGCTTTGGTATGGCCCATATCTATAATCCCAGTAGTTATCTCTCAGGACCCATTCGAGCAGTTCCGGTTCTTGTCGTACCTTTCGCTGATGGTAGGCGAAGCCCAAACGCCAGGCTTCGTTTATCCTCTGCCTGACCACTGAGTAGGGATCGCCAGAAATATGACTTCGAAGCCGTCGGATCAGCCTCCTCACTGACGGGATGGGTTCAGTCATTTTCCAGTCAAATTTCAGGCCGCTGTCTTTTCTTATTTCCGCATAGGAGTCACTCACCCCATAAAGAAACATTCTCTTTTCAAAATAATCGAATGTCAGACGTTTTTGAGGGATTCTATGCCATAACACGGCCCTTGGTTGATAGACGATTTTCATCCCCTTCTCCTTTGCCTTTAACGCCAGTCCGGTCTCGGAGTCGCCCTGGTAATATTCGAAAGGATGAGGAACATAATCGGGATGGAACCCTCCGAGTTCGATGAGCGAACTGCGCCTGACAGAGAAATTCAGTCCCCAGATAAACAGAGGATCGAGCGCTGCCGGTTCGTCTCCAAAATCAAGCACACTGACAAAGTCCAACCAATAGCGAGGTCCCTCTCTGTTCCAAAAATGATCTAGCCATTGGGGAGGCTCACAGAGGTATCGAGGCAGGTTCTTTCCTCCCACAAGATGAACGTCCGGATCCTGAAATGTTTCGATGATTGCATTGAGCCACTCAGGATCAACATCCACATCGTCGTCAATAAAAACAAGGATATCCCCGGATGATTCGTACAGTCCCCGGTGTCGTCCGGAGAGAAGCCCCCGGATTGGTTCAAAAAAGTATTTTATCGATAAATGGGGATTGGATTCGATTATGGACAGAGAGACGGCTCGTGTGTCATCAAAGGACCCATTATCAACTATTATGATTTCAATGGAATCGTAATTTACGTCAAGTGAGCGCAATGAGGCAAATGTTTCTCTTAAAGAGTCGCTCCTGTTAACAGTTGGAATTATGATGGAGGTTTTCATCGATTGTCCGTTAACGACTCCTAAAACGGGAAAAACGGTTTCAGGTCCGCGGGGTTAGTCTGTTTCTGAAAGAAAGTTCCTCATTCATATAAGGGCCATAACGATAGTCCATGTAATCTTCCCTGAGAACCCACTCCAAGACTGCGGGATCCTTACGGACGGCATCCTGGTGAAACTGATAGCCCCTTGACCACTCTGCACGGACTGTTTGTTTCAATTCCGCATAAGGATCAGAAGAAAACTTCGCGATAAATCTGCGGATCATCCTCTTTATTTGAGGAATAGGCTTCTGCATGCGCCATTCGTATTTAAGTCCCTTGTTGGCCCTGACTCTGGTAAAAGAGTCAAATATCCCGTAGAAAAACATCCTCTTCCTAAAAAATGAGACATCAACACGTTGGTCAGGAATTATGTGGTAGATCAGGGCCTTGGGTTGATACATGACCTTGTAACCCCTGGCCTTGACCTTCCATGCCAGACCGGTCTCCCCGTCCCCCTGGTAGTGTTCATACGGTTCAGGAACGATATCAGGATGGAACCCGCCCAGCTCGAAAAGTGTTGAACGTCGAATCGCATAATTGAGACTCCAGATGTCCATCGGATCTATTTCCATCACTGCGTCGCCAAAATCCAGAAGGCTCAGATCGGCGCACCAGATTTTACCTTCCTCCCTGAACCAAAAAGCGGTGATCCATTCGGGTGGCGTCGATTCGAACCTGGGCAGGTTCTTCCCTCCCACGAGGTGAACCTTGGAATCGTCAAATGTTTCCACCATAGCGTCAAGCCACTCAGGGGATACGATCACATCGTCATCGACAAATATGAGGATTTCACCGTCAGCTTCGAAGGCGCCTCTGTGTCTGGCTGACAATGAGCCGGGAATTGGTTCGTAACAGTATCTTATGATCATGGAGGGGTTGGTTTTTATAAATGATTCTACTACCTGACGGGTAGCGTCGATCGAGTGGTTGTCCACCACTATTATTTCGTGATCCAGAATGTTTGTCTTTAGGCTTGTCAAGGAGTCCAGGGTAATTTTGAGAAAGTCACACCTGTTGAAAGTCGGAATAATTATGGAACACTTCATTTTATGGACTCCTGACAGTCCTGTTGGCACAAATCAGCCTCTGGGTTTCAAGAAATTCTCCATCGAATCTGCGTGATCGATGTTGATCAGAAAATCGAACACGTGTTTCATTACCGTCATTTCCGTTCCAGATACTCATGTTTTTCAAGGGCAGAGGCGCGATAGGTAGCCATTAATCTGAAACTTGGGCTCTTTTTAACAAGTTCGTCGTATGTTCCCTCAGCTGTGACTCTGCCTTCAGCCAGTTCGACTATGCGCTCACAGTTCTGAATGGTAGTAAGGCGATGCGCTATTATCAGTATGGTCAGGTCACGATCAAGATTTTCTATACATGCCATTACCGCTTTTTCAGTCTGGTTGTCCAGTGAACTTGTGGCTTCGTCCAGAACCAGAACTGAGGCCTCCTTGTAGAGAGCCCTCGCTATCCCTATCCTCTGCCTCTGCCCTCCGGATAGCATGACACCACGTTCACCGACCAGAGCATTGTACCCTTCGGGACGGCTTTCGATGAAGTCTGATATCATCGCCTGTTTCGCTGCCTGCCTCACCCTCTTCATGTCTATGAGTTCCAATGGTTCGCCCAAGGCGATATTTTCAGCCAGAGTTGAGTCAGCCAGAAAGATGCTTTGTGGAACGTGAGCTATATTTTGCTGCCAGGCCCTCAGAAAGCCGGTCCTGATTTCCCTTCCGTCCACCATGATACGGCCTTGGGTTGGCTCAAGCAATCCCATGAGCAGATCGAGCGTAGTGCTCTTGCCGCTGCCTGTGCCACCGACAAAACCCATTCGGCAACCTCTGGGTATTACCAGATTCAGGTCTTTCAGGACCCACGGTTCAGTATCAAGATATCTGAACCACACTCCATTGAAAGTGATATGGTCATGGAAATCGAGAGTTTCTGGAGGCGGTTTTAGTGCCTCTCCGGGAATAGGCTGATTCAAAAGATCAATAACCTCTTCCAGCGAGGCCCGATTACCGGCTATGCTTGCCCAGGCCCAGTATATTTGCTGAAGAGCCGGGATTATGCGCTGGGCTCCCAAGGCAAGGGCTCCAAGAAGTGGCAAAGATGAGCCAATTCCTCCATGCTGAGTACTGAGAAAATAAGCTAGACTCGTAATCAATACCATCCCTATGGTTTCCATGGCAAATCTTGGACTAACCGATATGAACAGATTGCTGCCATAAGCCATGCGATAAGGCATGTCGGCCTTTCTGTAAGTTTCGCAGTAGGCCGCCTGACTCCAGTTCAATAAAATCTCCCTGATGGAGCCCAATCCTTCCTGAAGGCTCTTTATAGCCAATGTTCCCTGCTCGGAAATGCGTTGGCTGTTCTCCCTGAGTTTACGACGAGCCTTCAGGGCAACTACCCCGTAAATCAAACCAAAAACGGCCAGAGCCCCTGACACAACGGCAGGGTCTATCACTACGAGACCTGCCACCATAGTCGTCATCAGTAAAAACGAACTAACAAAGGTCATTGTTGACTTGAGCATGTCCATGGCCGCCCACGATTTGTGGGTTATTCCGTCGATTACTTCACTGCTGTTTCGCAAGAAATGAACTTTGTAAGGTTGATAGAGTGTCCTGCGGTACATTTCCAGGCTCAGGTCCGCTCCAATTGCATTAGAAAGTTTTGCCGTGGCCCAAAGCAAAGTCAACCTGAGAATTCCTGCAAATACAGCGGTCATCATGAAAAGAATCACAACAGGCAGGACAACTTCCTGAGGCGACTGTATGCCCAACGCCTCGACAGGACGTTTAAGAGACGCATGTGAAAGGACTTTCTCCGGAGCAGTCAAGACCCCGATAAAGGGCAAAACGGCCCCAAGGCTCACAACTTCCGCAAATGCGCTTGCCAGCATCAGGCAGAATACCAACACTAACTGTCTTTGCCTGGATTTTGCCAACCGCTTCCAGAGGTCAATCAGCAATCTTGTAGTGTTGGAGGCCTGTTTTTGATCATTTTGTGAGTGGGCGACTGACATATAGCCTTCTGTGTTCTTAAAGCTCAGACCATTACAGTAACGACAGACACGAAAATTTGAAGATTTTCAGAGAATACCATGACACCAGACCTGTAGTTTCAGTCATCATGATGAAATTAACACAGGCGTCCTGAAGTCAGATACTCAAATATGATCAATCCCCATAAATTAATCTGACTTAAATTCGTGATAATTTTCCCGACACAATTTGATTGAGATAATCAAAAATTTGCCTGTATAATAGTGAACGTAAATTTGTCTCTCCTGACCATCACAGGCCAACCAACGAGAGGCTTCCGTGCAAAAAATACTGTTAGTTACCGAAGTGAATGACCGGTTCGAGCAGACTGAAGAACGATATGTTCCTGCTTACGCCACAGCTATGATATCGCGGTTTTTCACCAATCACGACTTGGAAGTCCTGCTGGTAGACGACAAAAATGTAGCAGAGCATATCCCGGATTTTTTAGCAGGTTCAGGACGCACAATCAGAACTCACAGAGTCGCAGGCCGTGAAATTGAGCCTCTGGCAGAAGAGACGCTCCTTGACGATCGCCGGTTCATATTTAACTCGCAAAAAGTATACAAATTTCTTCAGGAATATCATTATGATGTTGTAATCATGGACGTACGCAATGGATATGGTTTCGTTCCAACCCGTGCGAAAAAGATGGGCCTTGATCTTGGAGATACCGTCCTGGTTAGCTGGTTAAGAACATGTCATGAATTTGAAAGAGACCTGTCACTTCGTACCCCGGACATTCTGGACAATTACATATTGGATCGTCAGAGAGACTTTGCGGAGCAATATGGCTGCGAGAACTCAGACGTAGTTCTTGTCCAGGCTGAAGCAATCCTCGAATGGTCCAGGAAAAGGAACTGGGCCATTGATGAAAAGAGGGTGGTTCGAATTCTTGAACTTGATGAAACCAATCCAGTCCTGTCAGTTGCTGACAGATTTTCTGCTACTCAGACCTGTGTGATTGCTGACAATGCGCTCAAATCGTTGCCCACGGTGTCGGTGTGTGTCCCTCACTTCAATGACGGACATAACCTTATAGGACTACTCAAATCACTGGACAAAAACTCGTATGAGAATTTTGAAGTCCTGGTAGTGGATGACGGCAGCTCTGATGCTGAATCGTTAAATATTTTGAAACAGCTCGAATCCACCTATTCTTCCAGGAACTGGCGATTCATCTTCAAAGAAGAAAATGAAAGCATTGGACCCACAAGGAATTTCGCGGTCAGTCAGGCTAAAGGCGAAATAATAATTTTTATGGATTCAGACAACCTTGCTACTTCCGACATGGTGTTCGATTTTGTTCGTGGAATAGAAAGCTCGGGAGCTGACTGCCTGACATGCGCAATGATAATCTTCAGCGGCAATTCTGATACCGTCTCCGAAAAAGATATTCTGTGCTGCAGAATGCCGATTGGACCTTGTCTGGAAGCCGGGATATACTTCAATGAGTTCGGGGACGCAAACTTTTGTGTCAGAAAATCAGTGTTTATCGATCTCGGTGGATTTACCGGATCCAGAGGTGAAGTCGCCGATGACTGGGAATTCCTGGCCCGGCTTTTCCTTGCAGGATACAAACTGGATGTCGTGCCAAAACCTGTCTTTTTCTACCGGGTACGCCAGAACAGTTGGTTAACCAGCGCCTGGTCGCATCATTCGGTCCAGGCGCTGCGAAAAAAGATCGTTTCAAACACCAACTCCAGCCACCAGGAAATAGTCCATGACATGCTGTTGGAAATGATCGCTGAAAATGAAAGATTGAGAGAGGCCATCAAGGACTCGGACAGAAAAATCGTCCGGATTGCCATTCGGCTCTCAAATATGATCTCTCCCCAAAAAAGGGTCGCATTTCAGAAACTAACCGGAAAACTTTTAGCTGGTTATTCAAACAGCTTCATTCCAGGCGCGATTAGAAGATTAACTGAAATATTGAAACACAGGGGCACGTCCTTCACAAGAACTTATTCCGTCACTGAAACTACCAGCGGACGGTCGGCAGTGCTGGGTTCTCTGTCAAACAATTGCAAACGCTCTCAAAAAATCAGCTTGCCGCAACACGATAACGGGCCTGACCTGGATATCATCCTGAAAAGCCTGCCGAAAGGAAAAGCAATATTCGGATTTGTTGCAGACCTGACGGATGAAAATCGGCCCCTGGGTTTCCTGAGACTCGCCTACTGGATGCAGATGTTCGGAGACAACAGCCATTTCCTCATGGTTGGCGACGGCCCCTTGTCCAATGAGGTTGAGACTACCGTGAAGAAATATAAACTCAGGAATTTTTCCTTTTCAAACGGGGGAAACGCCACAAGCTCATTTTACAGGAGCCTGACAGGATTCGTCGTGACCACATCATCCGAAATCATCCCCAATGAAATGTTAGAGGCGTTATCCTTTGGCATCCCCGTTTTCTGCTCATGCAACGCAAAAGTCGGTATGTTGCTTCGGGATTTTGGAAGCGGTTTCTCGGTAAATCATGATCCTGAGAAAAAGGATTTTGCCGACTGTTTCCTTTTGTGGAAAGAGAATATCGCCATTTACAGGGCCGCGGCCCTGGAAAGTGCAAAAATCCTGATTGAGGCTCAAACGATGGCAATTGCAGACAAGACCTTCTGACCAACCACCGGCGGCTTGATCAAACACTGCAAAATCGCTGCTGGCTAAGTGACTTGAAAATGCCTCTAGCCAACCTGAAATATTCTGATTCCTCGCAAAAAGACTCCGGTAGATAAGTCCCTATCTGACAGACGAAACGGTTGATGGCAAGTCTGATCCGAGGGTTTGTTTCAAGGCGCTCTTTTACGGCCAGTTTCCTGAACCCCATGGATTCCTTGAAACATATCAGGCTCTCTTTTTCACCCGTGACAGGTCTCATTCCGTGGGAAATGTATGAAATGTCGTCCCTGCGAATGGTCTCTCTGCTGGACACGAAGAGCAATGCGTTCATCGTGTAATATTTCAGCAAATCCGAGCGCGAAAATAAAGCTTCAGGATGCATCCCTCCACGGTATTTGAACTCTATCTTGATTGCAGCGAGTTCTTTACCGACAAACGTTCCCCAAGCTGAGAACAACGGATTGGAACTGGCGGCCTTAATATAATCAATCCAGCCACTTATGACTGAATCTCCGCAATCTCTGCACTGACGCCCATAAGTGTCGGATATTAAACGTGGAGCCTCATTGAATATCGACTGAAATGACACCTGTTCGACAGTGCAGTGTTTGAACGCCCTTCTGATGTTGTGCCGTCTGTCGGAACTGGTTATGCTCTGAAAATCGTAATTCTTGTCATCTATTATGAATGCGTAACTCGGGAACCCCGCTTCCGGATCAGACACTATGTGCTGCACAAAACAAGCGCCTTCATTCCACATCGATTCGAGATGATCTCTGGTAAGCGAAACCGCAAAACAGTTTGGGGTCGGAACAAACAATCTAAGTCCCATAGATTGCCATAAGCAACCTGATCCAAAAAAATAACGCATACCTATTCTTTGACAGAATTCGGCAAGGTATGCGTCTTCTTCATGATCTGGGCCATTATTGAGATTTTGTGAAATCATTTTGACATATCCTTCTTGTAAAGGATCAACAGTTACTTCTGGATATCCAGACTCATCCCTGCGCCGCACCCCGCTTTTCCCGCAGGTCTCTGAATTAGCGAAATGTTTAACGTCTTTTGGATCTTGTGGCTATGAGGTGTCTGACCAGTTCAGCATAATCATCCCCAATCTTGGGCCACGCGAAGTTCTGCTCTGCCATTGCCCTGGCGTTACGCCCCATTTGGACCAAGGTTTCAAGAGGAGTCTGGACGGCTCTATCCATTGCGTCCGCCAGATCCTGCGAGGTCGCTTTACAAACGAAACCGCAATCGTATCTTTTCACAAATTCGGCCGTTTCATCGACGTCCGTTACCAGAATGGGACGTCCCATTGAGGCATATTCCGCAAATTTTGTCGGAAAAGCGGCCCTCGATGCAATATGAGGCGGCCGTGGAGACATGAAAACTGAAACTGATCTCATTCTTTCAGAGAGTTGAGCCCGGCCCATTTTGCTCATGACTTCCACTCTATGACCATAGGTTTCTTTGAAAGCCATTTTCCATTCGTCTTCATATTCATCAAAACCAATGAGCAGTATACGAGCGTCTTTGTTCTTCATTAAGCCTATGGCTTCGAACAGATATTCAGTCCCCTGCCAGGTTTGGAAAGCGCCAATGTAACCCAGTGAAAACTCCGGGCAGGGAGGAATCTCCACCAAAGGGAACGTGTCGAGATCTACACCGTTGCGGACAACGCTGACGTTATCTTTACCGACTCCCTCGTTTATCAGGTCTTCTTTCTGGTATTCGGATTGTGTGATGAAGTAATCGCTTATCATCAGGGACATTTTGTACAGAAGCCATACCCGGATAGAGGGGCGGTTCTTTTTGCCGTCGGACAGGATGATATTCGTCTGTGCGGACTGCGAGACAACATCTCCATGCATGTCCATGATGACCAGTGATGGCAACAGAAACTTGCAGAAGAAGAGCGACTGGGCTGCCTCAGCTGCTCCACAGTAAATCAGGTCGTATTGCCTGAGTTTGTTGACCCATAAAGGAGTAAAAAAAGAGCGCGTGGTTTCAGTATCCAATGGCGGATGATCTTCCATATAAAAATAATCGCATTTGAAACCTCTATCCTCCAGCAGACCGGCAAGGCTTTTGAGACGATAAGTATACGCCGATCCGGATTTTTCTTTCTGGGCCGAGATAATCAATATGCGTGACTGCAATAGCTCGCTCCTGTAAAATGATTGAGTGCTTCTGTTACACAGATGGCTGCAATTGTGGAGTCCGTCCCGAACCTGGAGTCTATATGGTCTTCCGGGCTCAGCTATGGGTAAATCTGCAGATTTTTACTGCGTCAGGTTGTCTCATGCGGCTTATCATACTATAAACAATCTTATGTTGGATACTTTGTTGAGAAATGTGTCAAAAAATGGCACAAATCTATTGAGAAAACAAATGGCGTCTTGCATTCTACAATTCACTGGAGACATTGCGCTGGATGGACTGCTTTCCCGTCCGGAATCCCAAGACAGGATCAGGCAAACCTCTGAATGGCTTTCAGAACAAGTTACGGAGCCCGACCTTCGAATAGTCAACTGGGAAGCTCCTCTGGAAGGTGACCAGGGCCAACATCAGATGGACAAACCCATAGTTGGCACAACAGTGGGGGCGGCCCAAAGTCTGCTCACTTTCAAGATTGATATCGCCACCATCGCCAACAATCACATTTTCGATTTTATGGCATCTGGGATTAGTAACACGATAGATTTCCTGGAGGCCAACTCCATCAGGACGGTGGGCGCCGGGAATACCCCCGAAAAAGCCTATCAGCCCATTCATCTTGATGTCAACGGTGTTCCGATCACAATTCTTGCCTATGTTGGGGGGGACACCAACCCGCCTCAGCAGGAATCAGACATGTTCGTGAACATGCTTGAACCGGAAAAGGTTTTGAGAGCGGTCCGGAAATGGTCCAAACTGAGCAGGAATGTCATCGTCTGTCTCCACTGGGGAGTTGAATATGAGGCTTACCCGAGCCCGGGGAGAAGGTCTTTCGCAAGAGAAATTATCGATACAGGCGCAGTAATTGTTGCTTGTCACCACGCTCACCGATTGCAGGGGCATGAGCAGTGGAAGCACGGTCACATATTTTACGGACTGGGGAATTTTATTTTCGGACTTGAACATGGCGAAGCCTGGCCGTTTTTTACAGCGCCGACAGCCATAGCCTACTGTTCCCTAAATGACGGACAGGTGTCCGGAGCCGGCCTGTTTCATCTCACTCAATCCACGGCAGTCTTCAAAAGGCCAGACAGGGCACAGGGCGAGAAAATTGAGCGAACACTTAACGCCCCTCTAAAATTATCTGATCAAACATATTTGATATTCTGGAGACTTGCAAATATTTATCATTTGATTTACGAGAAACCCATGGAAGCCTTTCAGCGGCGAGGGCCCGGAGCGCTTTTGAAAATTAACATAGATCATGTCAAAGGCCTAATCAAGGCTCTGTCCTTCGGAAAACTCAGGAGGCCCAAGAAGAAACACAGATGAAAAGATATTTCATTTCTTTTCTGGTTTGCACAATCTGTTTGTTTGGCGCCGGTATTTCCATAGCGCAATTACCCAGTGTCAGTGGAGAAGACGAGAGAGACAACATAGACGGCACGAACTTTACCATAGTGCCACGCCTCAATTATTCAAGATCCTACTGGATAGTGCGCATCAGGGACGGTGAAATCATAGGATACGCTCCATGGGACATAGAAAGAAGGCGCTGGACCCTTTTCAATCTTCACGGCAATTACCGGGGATTTATTCAGGCCACACTCGGTGAGAGGAGCATCGAATACTATAAACAGTACACATGGTATGACAGGTACGACCGGTATATTGGAGTCTTTATCGCCTCCATAGGCGGTCATCCGAGAACCAAGGATTACAGATACGGAGAACTAGGTGGATCTTTAGACCTTTACGACATTGGAAATCCGCCTCTAAGGATGCCCAAGCTGCTCTTCGACATTGACCCCAACAAGAGTTATCGTCCCATGGGACTGGATTCATCGATTGTGCCAAGGCTGCCGAGGGGCAGGTGACGGAGATCAATCGTTCACTTGAAACTGGTCTCCAACAAATACCCATGGAGTTATGTGACATATTTATATAAATATATCATTGTATTGAATCATTAACATGCAGCTTAACGGTAGGTTAATTAAACCCAATTCGAGATTTTAATCTAGAATAAAGCCATAATTATCTGTATTTTAAATTAATTTCAGTTGCCATTTCCCTGAGACATGATGTATAATACCCTTTGAGCTATCCTTGAAAATTCAACCAGTAACCTCTAATTGGACGCAGTCGCAAGCTCGTTTTAGAGTCTCGGAGGTCCAAGAGCCGGCCTTGCGGCAGCCTTGTAATAGAGGACTGGTTTTTGGAAACGGTCACACATGGGAACCAGAGCGCAGCTCTTAAAGAACACCATTGCCCTGTCCGCTCCGAATGCGATCAATCCATTTGTATCTTTCGCCTTGATCCTGGTCATTTCTCGCAGCCTGGGCGCTCAAGGCCTCGGTGAATATTCCCTGATACTGGCGTGGCAGGCCATATTTGTTACTATAGCGTCCATGGGTTTAGGGGCGCTGGTCATCCGCGAGACTTCTCGAAAACCGGAAACCATTCAGTCATTTTTCATGAATTCCATGATCTTCGGATTAGTTTCCTCATTACTGGCCATGGCTGCGATGATTACCACCGTTGAGCTTCTGGGCTATCCTCACAGAATAGTTATCGGGGCCACAATATCATCACTGTCTTTGGTTCCCTCCACGGCAATCCGCTACATTGAGGCTGTTTTTCGGTCAGTCGAGAAATCAGAGTATCTGGCTTTGTGCTACATGCTGGAGAATGTGGCCAGGGTTGTCCTGAGCCTCGTATTACTGCTTTTGGGCTTTGATTTATTGTGGGTTTTTGCAGCTATTACATTTGTCAATTTCGTCACATTCATCCTCATGATGTATTTTTACGTGAAAGTGGTGGGAAAACCACAATGGTCCTTTGACTGGGCGATCTGGAAGCTGATGATCCGACACTCGCCTACATTTCTGAGCATAGCGATTTTATCAACTCTTCACCTCAGCATGCCGGAAATAATGCTATCCAAATTGATGGACATAGAGGCGGTTGGTATTTTCAGCGCAGCTTCCAGGGTGGTCAGCTTTGCAACAGTAATCCCGGTGGGTTTCTGCATGGCGCTGTTACCTGCCATGACCAAGGGATACGAGCATGGCCTCGACGCTCTAAAGAAAATGACCATGGATTCCCTCAGGTACGCTTTCATATTTATATTCCCGATTGTAGCCGGAACCGCAATCCTGTCGAGTCAGATGATTCACATCATATATGGAGCAAAGTTTGAGGCTTCACCGCCGGTTCTGAGTGTGATGGCAATGGGAATGGTTCCATATTTTGTGCTCGTTTCCCTGGCGCAGGTCCTGGTATCCACCGACAATCAGGGATTCGACCTGAAGGTAAATCTGATAGCAGTGGTCGTTAGCTTTACGTTGCACCTGGCGCTGGTTCCCCTGTTAGGGGTTGTGGGCTCTACTGTGGCCACCATTCTATGTTTTATGATTTTGAATCAACTACAGTACAGATTCATCAGGCAGAAGCTATTTACCCTGGATTTCAGGGATATTTCCTGGAAGCCATTGCTTTCGTGCGCCATAATGGTCCCCGTGACCCTTTACATGAGAGATCATAATCTGTTTCTTAACGTTGCGGTTTCTGCGCTCTTTTATGGGGTTTCAATCATTGCGATCGGGGCGTTGACCCGGGATGAAATTGGAACTCTTCTAAATATAATTAGAAAAAGAACAGTGTAAGATAGTCTATGAAAAGTATCATAAAAAATATTATGAAAGAAACTCCTGTTCCGGTCAGAGATTTTACAGAGAGTTTGTTTTACCTCTTGCCCCCTTCCTTGCGTTATGGAAAGACCTATTCTGAAGCCCTCGCCTTTTTTCAACAGACGGAGAACTGGAATCTCGAACAGTATAGAGCTTATCAAAACCAGCGACTGCGCCGTTTGATCAGTCATGCCTATGAAAAAGTCCCCTATTACAGAAGTGTGATGCAAGAAAGTCACTTAACCCCCTCAGACATCAACACGGTTGATGACCTCAAACTGCTTCCATATCTGACGAAGGACATAGCGAGAGAAAGACTTGATGACCTGCTGGCAAGTGACATCAAGCGAAGCAAGACGGAATTCTGGCACACATCCGGCACTTCAGAGCCACCTTTGAAGCTGGTTCTGGATAGATCGACGGTTGCCTGGGAGCGTGCGGAAGCAATGAGACGCCTACTTTGGCTCGGTTACACCGACGGTAATCGTCTGGCTATAGTTCGGGGAGCGCCACTCACCAATCCGAATAAAATTTTCAAATATCTTTCATTTAACAGAGAACTGCGAATATCGCTCATGCGATCGGATGAGCGATCACTTTTCGTTGTTGCGTCAGAGTTGAAGAAGTTCGAGCCGGATTTCATAACCGGATGGCCTTCGTGCATTTTCCTGCTGGCTTCGTGGATGAAGCGGAATAATTTCAGAATTCCCAGTCCCAGATATATTCTGACTTCTTCCGAGAATCTCTATCCCCATTACAAGAAGGAGATAGAGAGTTTTTTTGGAGCGCGAGTAATCGACTCATACGGACAGAATGAGTTAGTTGCGACGGCGGTTCAGTGTTCACACGGTAAAGGTTATCACTCGGTGATGGAGATGGGAATCACCGAGCTTATACCCTTCAGGGAGCCGTTTTATGAAATTGTCGGAACAAGCTTCTGCAGCCCTTCCATGCCTTTGATACGCTATCGCACTGGAGACCTGGCCATCCCCTCTGCCCTGCCATGTATCTGTGGACGGGCCACCCCTACCCTGGCGACTGTTGTCGGTAAAACGTCCGATCTGGTCATTAAGGTCAGTGGGGAAGACTTTTTCACCAATGAGCCTCATTTGGCGCTCTACCGGTACGATGAAATCAGAGAAGCTCAGATAGTGATGGGGACTGATGACAGCATACGCGTGCTGGTCGTTCCCTGGGATTCCATTTCCGCAGACACAATCTCAAAGCTGACAGACGACCTCAAAGAACTGTTTGGTTCTTCGGCATCCAGGCTGTCGGTGGAAGTTGTATCGGAAATAGCCGCGGCCCCTAGCGGAAAAAGGCAGTTCGTATTGGCACGCTCCAGAGATTTATAGGACATTTTTTGACTCCTTTATCAACTTTGTTCAAGCGAAGGGATCGAAAAGACCAATGAAAAACGTATTGATGGTTGGCCCGGTTCCTCCTCCGTACGGCGGAATCGCAGCCGTAGTTCAGGAAATAGTAAATTCGGAGCTTAACAAAACCTATTGTTTCGAGATATTCGACAGCCAGAAAGGGGCTCCATCTGAATTCGGGCTTCTCAGGCGACTGCCCTTCAACATCAAGAGACTCCTCACTTTCAATTCATTGATCGCGAAAAAGAGGTACGATTTTGCTCATCTTCATTTTGATTGCGGCAGCTTTCGTGGACGCGCTCCTCTGATACTGTCTCTCAGATTACGAGGGGTGAAAGTGCTCTTGCACCTTCATGGCACCGGTTGGGAGGTCTTTTACGATGAGGTTTCGAGGAGTGAGAAAATCTTTGCCAAACTAGGCTTGAGAGCTTCCAACATAGTTATAGTGCTCTACGACCTCTGGGTTCAAAAGATTAAGGAGATGCTGCCTGAAGCCCAGGTTTACGTGACAAACAATTTTGTCGGAGAAAAAGAAGATATTCCGGATTCAACCATTAGGGACTACCGTCAAAAGTGCGGATTTGACGATAGTGACATCGTCGTGGTTTTTGTAGGTGGATTGGGTTGGCGCAAGGGTTGCTTCGATATATTGGAGGCGGCCCCCAAAATTGTGGAAGCCAGGCCCCAGGTAAAGTTCCTGCTCGTTGGAGGAGATGACTATCCTGGAGAATTCGGGAACATTAAAAGTCAGGCTGAAAAAGAGGGGCTTGGTGACAAGGTTTTTCTGACAGGACAGGCCTCCCGTGAAGAAGTGACAACATACATGATGATGTCGCAGATCTTTTTACTGCCGACTTACAGGGAAGGAGCGCCTATAGCCATTATAGAGGCGATGAGGGCCTCCTTGCCGATCATAACCACTCCTGTGGGCGGTATTCCGGATATGGTAACTGATGGTTACAACGGCATCCTGATCCAACCCGGGAGGCCTGATCAAATTGTGGAAACGGTTCTAAGACTGGTCGATGATGCTGAACTCAGAGTAAAGCTGGGGCAAACCGGTCTGGAAGTTTTCAACAGAAACTTTTCGACAAAAAGCGCAATAGAGCAGCTTTCTCGAATATACCAAAAAATCGAGGCTATATGATCGTCTTAAACATGGGAGCATGAAACGAGAATATGTTTCGATTGAGCGGACTTTCCGAAAAATAGTAATCTTTTTAAGAGGCAAAAGCCGTGTACAGAACCTACAGGCCATATAAGTTTTTGCTGATTGCCGGAGACGCCATCATCACCCTTTTGATGCTGATGGCTTTGTTCAACTACAAAACTTACCTCTGGGGACATCAGACTCTCGAGTATATCTCTTATCCGGTCTGGATGATTTATCTTGTAAACACTCTGCTGTGGCACATCCTGTTTACCTTGACCGGCGTCTACGATTACAGCAGGCTCCTCAATCTCAACCAGTTCATTGGGCGTTATAACTCAACCTATCTGGTTTCCATTTTTGTTTTTGCCGGTTTCATATTTTTTATCAACCCGGACATTTCCAGGCTGCTAGTTCTGTATTACGTCGTATTTAATTATTTGGCATTGCTGGGGTTTCGCCTCATTGTGATCAGGATGCTAAGGCGCCGAAGCCGACGAGGAAACCGAAACAGGGTTTTGATCCTTGGGCTGACGGAGTTGTCGGTCAACATTGCCAATACGATCATAAATGATGAGAATGTCGTATTCCAGTTGGCAGGTTTTGTTGACAATTCAGCTCCTGAATTTTCAGCCCCGGCCCCTTACCTTGGGAAGGTCAAGGATTTACAGGAGATCGTCAGGACAAACAACATACGTGTGGTAATAATAGCCTGGAATGACACTAAAATGAGCGATCTAAGGCCTTTGGTTCACGCCCTTGACCCTCTGCCGGTCTCCATCTTCCTGGCCCCAAATTTTCAGGAATTGTCTATGATCGATTATGAAATCCAGTGTATCGGAGATCTCTTTCTTATCGGACTCAGGGAACCTGCCATACGTGGCCCGCGCAGGGTGAGCAAGAGAATCCTGGACATTGTCCTGTCGATCGTGGCCCTGTTGACGTCATGGCCTTTATTTCTTCTGATCGCCATAGCAATAAAACTTGACTCTAAAGGCCCGGTCTTTTATTCATCAAAGCGCGTGGGTGAGAATGGTGATGTTTTCAGGATGATGAAGTTCCGCAGCATGTATGCCGATGCTGAGGAGTTGCAGGACAAGCTCATCACTTTTGACGCAAAGGGACTGCCGATATACAAGACCAGTGGCGATCCCAGGATTACACGGGTAGGCAGGTTTATCAGAAGGACGTCACTGGATGAGCTGCCGCAAATATTTAACGTGCTCAAAGGTGAAATGTCGTGGGTTGGTCCACGTCCGGAGCAACCGCACATAGCGGCAAATTACAAGTCCTGGCAATGGCAAAGAGTGTCTGTTCCTCCCGGAATAACGGGATGGTGGCAAGTGTCTGGACGCAGCGATCTGCCCCTTCATCTGAACACTCACTTTGATTTATATTATATCAGGAACTATTCGATATTTTTTGACCTGAGAATAATTCTGATGACGGTAAAGGAAGTTTTGTCGGGACGTGGCGCATACTGAGATTAGCCGGCTGATTGCACGGCGCAGGTTTCTGAAATGAGTCTTGAAAAGGCATCCCCCAAGAAACTGGGGCTTTACGTCGGAATCACGGCGCTGGCGCTCGCTTTTGGCTATTTGTACGTGTTGGCCATGGGATCCGGATACCGATATGTCCTGGTCATAAACGGTGGCATCGTTTTCTTTGCCGCAGCCGCAATTTTTATCAAGGAAATCCGTCCCTTCCTCTATGTGTTGATGCTGCTTTCAATTCCCATGGGATTTGGAAGACATATCATTTTTGAACCGATTCAGACTGAGTCCGTTCCTTTCGCTATCGGCATCAACATCAATTCCACCGACGTCCTCCTGTTTCTGATGTATTCAGTCTGGATGATAGACCGCTCCGGAAAGTCCGCTGAGAAGCCCGGCTTAACCATGGGCAGCCCGATTGGTCCTTTGATGCTGACCTGGATCGGATTCATGTTTGTGTTGAGTCTATCCATTTCTACGATGCCCAACCACAGCCTTTATCAGGTTTACGCTACCATCAAGGGATTTTTTATATTTTTCTTCATCGCAAATTCGATACATACCGAACGTGATCTCAAGATAACCTATTATGCGTTGGTGGCCACCACACTTAACCAGGCTGTTTATCTCATAATTCAATGGGTTACCAGGACAACTTTCACAACTCACGGTGAAGTTGCCACTGCTTTCGTGGAACGTGAAGGTTTCCGCTCCCGTGGCTTTTACGGCGCTCCTGATACTCACGCCGTCCTCATGATGCTGGTGTTTCCGTGTATATTCAGTTTCTTTCTTATAACCAGGAACCGTTACTCAAAAATGTGGGCGCTGGTATCGATGTTTCTGATCATCATGGGGACCATCTTCACCAAGGCCAGAATAGGGCTGGGAGTGTGCGTCATCTCATCCATGCTGGTCATAGGCATCGTGTACCTCAGAGGCTACATGTCGGCCAGAAGAGTGACCTTCGTTTTGGTTCAGGGCTTGTTTGCCATGCTCCTGATCATTCCGGCGGTCGCCCAGCGGTTCATTACCGGTGGCTACATGGAAGACCGACTTCCTCTCATGCTGACAGCGGTTCAGGTCGTGCTCGACCATTTCTTTCTGGGAATAGGCCCCAACAATTATCATGCCCGACTTTTCGAATTCATCCCGATGGAGTTGCGCAATGAGTGGGCCTATACTGTCCACAATGAATTTCTGCTTCAGGCCGGAGAGACCGGAATGATCGGCGCATCGCTATATTATGCTACCATTTTCATTGGCATGATCAATTTCTGGCGTCTGACACATTCCAAAAATCAGTGGATAGCCGTGCTGTCCATCGGTTTTTTCTCTGCGCTTCTGGCCTCACTGTTTCACAGATTCATATCCATTTATTTCCTCCAGCCGGTCTTCTTCCTGCAATGCTTCATTTTAGGCCTCAGCGTTGCCCTAAAACGCTATGAACTGGCTCTTTCATCCATGCCGAATGCCGTCGAGGAGAAGCCAAAGCGTACATTTCCGGTCGGACCTCCCGATTTTGCCCCAGCGCGCCCCGCGCAACCACTGGTCACAAAAAGCTTCTAGTGACTCCTCCGTTGTTGTTCTGACATTTAAATGAAGTAAGACTTAAGATCTTTACAGATTATTTCATTATAGTAATGTCCATAATTTAACAGTTAGATAGCAAGTTTCTCAAAACCTTTTTAAAAAAAATATCTGTTTATCTTGACGTCCTGTTTTCATTCTGATAGAGCACGCAAGCTAACAGGCGGGGGAGTCCAGGGTGTGAATGCTATTAACCCATAATTCCGACCAGTTAGGCATTCAAGGGGTTTGGTTGCGCTATGACAGATGAACAGAAATTTACCATCCGAGATGTTCTCAATATATTCTTTCGCAGGATCAAATGGCTGTATATCATTGTTCCGTTGGTGACGGTGTCGGTCATTATAGCTTGCCTGCTGGTGTCGCCGGTTTACGAGACTGCAGGGAAAATTGTTCTCACCGGGAAAAGAGATAACTCATCGCTGCTGAACGTGAGCGGTGGGGTATCAGGACCAAGCCAGATTCTGAACCTGAATGTTGATGAAATCGACATAAACACGGAGATGGAAATTCTTTACAGTCTGGACTTATGGATAAAGACTGTGGAAAAGCTTGGGGCGGATTTTTTCAAGCAACAGTCCAGGGGAGCGCTTGGCGCTTTTTCAAATGAACTCAGACAGTCTCTCTCTTTTTCCTTCGGAACACAGCCTCAACAGACCATTACTCTTGATGAGGCGCAAAAGGACGCGGTGCTCAAGACTGCCCAGGGACTTCTTGGGGCATTTAAGGTTACTCCGACCGCCAAGTCCAAAGTCCTGGATTTATCTTTCAAGTATCCGGACAACGTCATGGCGACCAAGATTCTATCGACCCTGATGGACGTTTACATCCCTTATCACATGAAAATTTTCTCCATCCCGGGCGCTGAGGTATTTTTCACTGAACAACTGGAAGCTTCCAAGGAGATTTACGAGAAAGCCGACAGGGAACTCACGGAGTTCAAGAAAAAATGGAATCTTGCGCTTCCTGAGAAACAGAAACAGGACCTGATTGAAATTATCAAACAGTTAGATGACGCCATAGCCACTGCTGAACAAAACTCCAACCAGTTCAAAACCATGATGACATTGATGTCTGAAGGCGTAGTTCCCTCAGGTCAACTCGCTCCGGGACCACTTCGTGGAAACGAAAATACCGTCATCAACGTGGCGGCAGTCCAGTTAATGCAAGCGGAACAGCGCAGATTGCAAACCGCAGAAATGTTCACCCTGGAAAGTCGGGATTACCGCGCCGCAGCCGAACAGCTAAGTGAAGTCATAAAACGATTTGAGGGGTTGCTGCTTTCAGAGATGACCTTGCTGGATTCCAAAAAGGTGAGCATGGAGAAAAACAGACTGGATAGAATCAACGAACTTCATGAAATCCTGGTGAGAAGTGAAGAGGCTCGGGCCAAACAACTGGAAGTAACACTGGCCAAAGAGCAATATCTCCAGTTTGTGGCCAAAACCGAAGCAGCAAGACTGTCCAACGTCGAGGCTCAGCATCAACTCGTAAACGTTAAAGTTCTTGCCCAACCGGTAGTGCCTCTGGTTCCCATCTTCCCGAGAACCGGGCTCTTCGTATTTGCAGGATTCCTTTTCGCTATCTTCCTGAGCGTAGGTCTGATTTTCATCGCCAATTTCTTTGACTTCACATTTGAGAACCCGCATGACCTCGAAGCTGTCACCGGTTACAAGGTTCTTGCCACGTTTGGAAATGTCGATAAAAAGTCTTGAGCCATCAGGGACAGGTAGTCATGAAAGTTACCGTGAGAATAGCATGCATGGCTTTAATCCTGTCCCTTGTCCTGATGACCTCACAGTTGTTGGCTACTCCCTATTTGCCCAGAAGCGATAACGGCTTCATTGAGGCCATGCTGGACGAAAAAATCGTCGTTCAGGGATACCTTGGAACCCATGTCCTTGAACTGATTGGTGTTTGCACATGGTGTGAAGTGGGCATGCAAGTGGCAGTCAGGTTCCTTTCCGTCACGCGTGCCGAACTAGTCCAGACCGAAACGGCCATAGCAAAGCCTCCCGTAAATGTTTTCATACTGATCGACGGCAGGGACCAGCCGTAGACTCCTGCTAATCCTGCTTGACTCCCGAAACAGATTTAGCCATGTGATCGGCTATTGCCCCGGCTATTATCCGGTAGGCAAATTCATTCGGATGTGAATCTATCATCGACACATGTAAGCTTGAAGGGTTCTGTCCTCTGAAGTAAGGGAGGACATCAAGAAAATCTATCCCCTTTTTTTTGCAGAAGCTCTCCAGAAGCGTGTTGATTTTCTCAAACGGGTATCTCTCAAAATCCATCATCGATGGTATCATCACTACCGTAAAACGGATGTTCTTCCCATCACTCAGAAGTTTCATGGATTCAATTGTTTTAGACACAGAATTCCAAGGAGACTCCGGTCCCTCATATAAACGGATTGTATCGTCGATGTATGACGACCCATGATAATCGGGCTTGAACATTCTGATCATCTGACCAAGCCGGTTTCGGGCGAGGTATATCACCAGCGATTCGTCTAGCTGTCGGGATATCCATGAAGCATGGTCCTGAGGTTTTTCTCCGCCGATGATTCTCAAGGCCCCTTCGTTGATGGGTTCAACATCGTTTACGATATAGGCAAGAAATATCCAGTATGGTTTTTGAGGTAGAACCAGGGAATTAAACACCTCATATTCCTGATGGGTGTTATAACCGGGAACCCCCAGGTTCCATACTCTGTATTCATGTTTTTCGGTCGAGGAGTTCAAAAGTGTCTCCAGGACAGCAGGAAATGTTTTCCCCTGAGGAACTCCTTGCCCGAACGTTATGGAATCTCCTATGATTGCGACAAGCTTCCGGTTC
Source organism: uncultured Desulfomonile sp. (assembly GCA_964401595.1). Lineage (GTDB taxonomy): Bacteria > Desulfobacterota > Desulfomonilia > Desulfomonilales > Desulfomonilaceae > CAITZA01. The sequence goes on along the minus strand of CAYNZA010000022.1, from coordinate 2,002 downwards.
TCAGGTCTTTGTCGATCAAATTCTGAGTCCCTGTAACCGTCAGAGTTGACGCTGACCTTTACCCCTTCAAGCACACCCTGGAAATTCGGTATGATACGGTAATACAAAGGCGCCGGGGCCAGTTCATTCATCCCCTTGTGGTCCGTGTCCGGAATGTAAAGCCTCAAAAGCCATTCGGCTCCAACAAACGAAACAGCTAACAGCACAATCACCAGGTTCAAATTTATTAGTATAATCTTTAGTGAAGAACTTTTTTGCGCCATCATAAATCTCCTGGGAAACCGGCCTCACTGACAAAAATTAGTGCTGATGGTTCAGTAACCTCTCATATATAAGTGAATATTTTCGGGCAAGAATGTCCCATTCCAGATTGTCCCGTACCCATTCTCGAGAACGCTTTCCCAGCTCTACCCTGGACAACTCGTTGGACAGCAGCGCTCTCAGTTTGGAGACAAAATCCGAATTGTCATCAGCCCGGAACAACATTCCGTTAACACCGTCAATCACTGTTTCGGTATGCCCGCCCACATCACTTGCCAGAAGTGGTTTCTCCATCGCCATTATTTCAACGGGTTTCAGCGGAGTGACAATGTCGGTCAGCCTGGACTTTATTCTTGGCAGACAGCAGATGTCCGCCAACCGGTAATATTCCTGTACTTCATCATGGGAAACCCGCCCAACCCATGTCACTCTGTCTTCCACCCCCAGTTTACGGCTCAACTGACGAAGATCGTTTTCAGCTTCTCCACTGCCCACTAGGAGAACAGCGACATTCTGAAATTCGGGGGCCAATTCTGCAACGGCCCTGATCAACATGTCGAGTCCTTCATAATAAAAAAATGATCCGATGTATCCCAATACCAATTTACCTTTGAGGCCAAGCATGTCCTTCAGATCTTCGGAGGCCGTGCCGGGAATAAAATGGTCGAGATTCACCCCATTGGGGACAATTTCCACCTGATCCGGGCTGAAACCTCTGCTGACTATGTCCGCTTTGAGCGCTCGGGAAATCGCTATCCTCATATTGGCGCCCTTCATGGCAAGTGTTTCAAGATTCTTCATAAGGATGTAGGTCGGTGATTTCTCGGTCAGTCTGTTTCTGCTGAGGTGTGAATCCTCCCACGAGGCCCGTGTTTCATAAACGGTTGGTATTCCCAGAGCAGCGCCGACGGCATCACCGGTCAATCCGCAGGTGAAAGGGGAGTGGGCATGTATTACATCCGGTTTATACTTACGCCCCAAGGATACGCACATTGATACCAGACGCAGGTTTTGGGCTACTCTGAGCGCCGAACGGAAGTTGCTGGGGTCATAAACTTCTGCGCTTGCGGACAGCCATTTTCCACAGCTCCTGAAATATCTGACACCGTCTATCATTTCCGATTTTTCATTATCCAGATTTCCTAGCGGCGCCTGAGACGGCGATGTTACGACCATTGGCCTGAGGCCATGAGACAACTGCCTGTTGACTATTTCCCTGCTGCGTATGGCGTATCCGCTGGTTCCCGGTATGGATCTGTGCATAATGTGTAAAATTTTCATGGCTACCACTTCCCAAGCTTTATATATTATTTTGTACCTTCTGCCTCGGCTGATGTTTTTAACATGCTGTAGCTTTTCACCAGCTTATTGGAATCGCCTTCAGCGAGCACCCTTTTAAACCACGAAATTGCCTTGTCCCCAATTTGCCCTTTGACTTCCAGCCCAATTGTCTCAAGGTCGGAGATGTCAATCACATCTCCAAAGTTTTTCCCGATTACAATGGCTGAATAATTGGCCTGAGCGACTTCAGCCTGAGTCCTCAATTGAAATATCGGTTCGCGTTGACCGTAAAGCCGTGAGAACCACCCGCCAGGCTTATCCTCACCACCATAAAGCAGATCAATCGACCTGTCAGGCCATCCCACCAGCATCAAGCCCGTGATGAAGCCTTCTTCCTCAATGCTATCTTCACTCCGTTCCACAATTCTGATTGATGGATCAAAAACAAGATTCATGTTGA
>CAYNZA010000021.1:0-32095 GCA_964401595.1 uncultured Desulfomonile sp. | reverse complement strand
CAATGAGACGAATCTATTGTTTCTGAACACCTGATCCAGGTATGTAGAATAAATGACTCCATCATTCGTGGCGACCCCAAAAAGGGCAAGGAATCCGACCCAAACGGCTACGCTCAGATTATAGGGTCTGACCTGGAAGACTTCCCTCATGTTGACACCGAACAGGCTGAAATCGAGAAACCACGGCTGTGAATAAAGCCAGAGCATTATAAATCCGCCGGACCAGGCTACAAAAATACCTGAGAAAACATTTAAAGATGTCGTGATGGAATGGAACTGGAAATAGAGGATCAGGAATATGATCATCAACGCCACTGGTATCACAATTCGTAAAGTCTTTTCGGATCTCACCTGGTTTTCGTAAGAGCCAGCGAAGGAGAATGATGCGCCTGCAGGGAGCTTTAAAGAACCCGAGTCAATTTTACTATGGAGAAAATTCTGGGCGGCTGTAACCACATCCACTTCCGCATATCCCGGCTTTTTGTCAAACAGCACGTAACCGGTAAGGAAGGTATCCTCCGATTTGATACTCATAGGGCCGCGCGAGTATTTTAATGTGGCGACTTCCGTGATGGGAACCTGAGTTCCATCAGGATTTGTTACCAGGATTTTTTCCATTCCTTCGATAGAATCTCGTAATTCCCTTAGATATCGGACCCTGACCGGATATCTCTCCCGCCCCTCGACTGTCGTGGTGATGGTCTTTCCCCCGATAGCTATCTCGATGAGGTTTTGAACATCCTGTATTGGCAGTCCGTAACGGGCAATAGCCTTGCGATCAATTTCGAATTCAAGGTAAGGATTCCCAACCAGACGATCAGCTATCACCGTTGACGGGTCTATAGAAGGAACTTCTTTGAGAATCCGCTCGATCTCCAGACCTAACTGCTCAACTTCTTCCAGGGTTTTGCCCTTGACTTTGACTCCCATCGCTGCGCGCATACCACTTTGCAGCATCACTATTCGAGCGGCAATCGGTTGCAATTTTGGGGCCGACGTGACTCCGGGAAGTCGAGCCGCATCCGTAATTTCCTTCCAGATATCACCTGGAGATTTAATGTGAGGCCGCCAGTTGCGAACAGGCTTTCCGGTCTCAGGATCCAGCACTCGCTTCCCTGAGATCGGGTCCGTTTTAAACTCCGGAGCATAATTGATGATGGTCTCAATCATGGAAAGAGGAGCAGGATCCAGAGCGCTTTCAACCCTCCCGATCTTTCCGACCACTGAGACAACCTCCGGGATTGATCGGATGGCCATGTCCTGTTTCTGAATCACATCCAAAGCTTCAGCTATGGAAGCGTGCGGCATGGTAGTCGGCATGAACAGGAAAGACCCTTCATCGAGGTCAGGCATGAACTCTTTGCCCATCCCTGGAAAGGAGTGTGAAAGATGCGACCAAATCCTTGTCTGCCTAATCGGGCTTGTTCGATTGATGTAGCCCGAATCTGAAACGGATTTGGCAGGCGATGAATCGACAAAGATGGAGTCGTAGATTGAAGGGACAAAGCCGAAGATTCTGTCAAAGCCCAGCCATATGACCGCCCCGAATATAACTATAGTTGCAGGAATAGCTAGAAACGCTCCCTTATGATCCAGGCTCCAAGCCAGAAAGGGTCTGTAAAAAGATGTAAACACCCTTCGAATCAACAGTAATCCGAAAATTATTCCGGAAGCAAAGATTAGATTTCTAAAAAACCCGAGATCCGGGCCAAGTGGGAGCCAATGCCTGGTGAGCGAGACGGTCACAAAAACAAGCACCAGAAGGTTCAGCATCAAGGGAACATTTTTCTGTATTTCTGCCGGCGTAAACAAACTAATGATCTTGATTGAACCTACCACGATCATCAGAATGCCGATACCGTAAGACAAGGACACTTCAAGCCACAATCCCAACACTATCATGATGATGTTGAGAATCATGGTGGTGGCCGTTCTGAAGTTGGTTTTCCTGAAAACTATGTGGGCTATGGGCGGAATAAGAGTCAAAGCCAAGAACAAGGAACCTGCGACTGCAAATGTTTTTGTGAAAGCCACAGGTCTGAACAACTTTCCTTCCGGTCCGGTCAGGGTAAAAACAGGCAGGAAGGAAATGATAGTTGTTAGCGATGATGTTATGACGGCTCCGCCCACTTCCATTGTGGATCGATGTATGACGTCAAGTAAATTGACGTTCTCGCCTTCCTCCTCCAATCGTCGTAATATATTCTCGCAGAGAATTATGCCCATATCGACCATGACCCCGATCGCTATGGCGATGCCGGACAGAGCCATAATGTTTGCGTCAACTCCAGCTATTTTCATTACGATGAATGTCAGAAGCACAGCCAAAGGAAGGACTGATGATATGAGCAGGGATCCCACCAGATGGTTCATCATGACTATCACCACTATTATGGTGACGAATATCTCTTCAACCAGAGATTTGTTCAATGTTTCAAGGGTCTCATGAATCAATTCGGTTCGATCATAAAACGGGATTATTCTAACTTTTGAAATGACGCCGTTTTCAAGATTCCTCGAAGGTAAACCGGATGAGATCTCTGCAATTTTATTCTTTACGTTTTTGATTACCTGAAGAGGATTTTCTCCATATCTTACTACTACAACACCGCCTACTACCTCAGCCCCTTCTTTGTCCAATGCCCCGCGGCGGGCCGCCGGTCCCAGCGATACGGTAGCCACGTCTTTGATGAACAAAGGGACGTTGTTGTTAACCTTTACAACGCTATTTTCAAGATCACTGACAGATTTCAGGAAGCCCAGTCCCCTGATTGTGTATTCCACCCTGTTGAGTTCCACAACTCCTGCGCCGACATCCAGGTTGGACATCTTTACAGCGTTGTAGACTTCCGGAAGTGTAACATTATGCGCCCTCATTGCGTCAGGGTTTACATCAACCTGATATTCCTTGACAAATCCGCCGATTGACGCAACCTCGCTTACCCCACCCGAGGCTTGCAGAGCATATCGGACGTAATAGTCCTGGATGGTGCGCAGCTCATCCAGACCAAAACCTTCCCCCTCGACTGTATACAGAAATACCTGTCCCAAAGCCGTAGCGTCAGGTCCCAGGGTTGGTTGGACTCCTTCCGGTAATAGTCCAGCAGGAAGGGAATTAAGTTTCTCGAGTATCCGCGAACGAGACCAGTAGAATTCAATATTTTCGTTAAAGATGATGTAAATAGTGGAGAAACCGAAAAATGAATTGCTTCTGATCACCTTGACGCCCGGTATTCCCAGAAGAGCGACTGTCAAGGGGTAGGTAATCTGGTTTTCTATGTCTTTTGGTGAGCGTCCCTCCCACGTTGTGAACACAATCTGCTGGTTTTCGCCTATGTCGGGAATGGCATCCACAGGAACCGGATTTCTTGGCAATAAACTTGATTCCCAATCGAATGGAGCAACCACAATTCCACCCGCCAGGACAAGAACCAGAAGTATGAAAGCAGGCAACTTGTTTTCAATCCAGAACCGTAATAGTCTGGAAATCGTAGAACCTCCCTCGGGGGCTGCGATCAGAAAGTTGTCTCTCGATTGTTTCATCATACCCTCCGCTGTTCGAGGGCGCCCGACCTGGGTGAGGCTGATGGAATAGTTTCCTGGAGTTCACCGCATTTCAACATGTCCTGGCCTTTATGTGGAGTCCGGCCAAAATATGGGTTAGTCTTGCTTTCTCCTAATTCCAGCCAGTAAGCTCCACGACCTCCAAACGCCATCGTGCAGTGATAGAGCTTCACATCCTGCCCAAGACTGTGGCCAAAGGCCATGACGATCCTTGAGAATTCTTCTGAGACAGTTTCAAAAACTCTTCTAAGTCCTTCAATGTCTCCCGGTTCCTGCATTTTCGAAAGATTGGACAACAAACCTGGCGAATGCCTTTTCCAGAAGCCCTGAGCTTTGGGAGATTCATTCTTGATAGCTAACTCGTTAAGAGATTCTAAAAAGTGTCTCGAATCATTCCCGACTGAATCTGTTTTCTCCTCCACCAGGCTTTCCACAAGCCTAAAATACGTCATGATGGAGTTACTGAGTTTTCCTCTGAAATGGTCTCCCACATCGATTCGTTCTATGATTTCTTCTTCTGCGGGGGGATCATGTGGTTTTTGTTTGGGACCTGCGGATTCGTTCATCATGCTCTGTTTGGCGCTGATCTGCATGGCGCTGTCCAGTTTGAAAGCCCCTTTGGTTACAACGCGTTCTCCCTCCTGCAGACCGCTCAGCACAATGTACTTGTCTCCTGTCCTGGGACCGAGGGACACCTCGCGCAACTCATAAGTTACAGGTTTTGAATCCGTTTTATGAACGAATACAATTGCGCGTTTTCCGGTGATCAGAGGGGCGGTTGCTGGAACCAGAAGGGGAGGAACCGGATTTGGCTCGTTAGAATAGCCGAACGCCGAAGCCGGTTTCAGAGGCATGTTGCTTTCAGGGCACAACCCTGGAGAAGCGCTTGCTTCGTCCCGTGGGTGAACTGGACAGACATACTTCCCGGCCCAATCAGGTTTTATAACACGCAACTGACTGTCAAGTTCGGCCTCAAGACTGGCGTTGACAAACATGCCCGGCTTTAAAAGGAGATCTGGGTTGTCCGCTTCCACCCTGACTTTTACAGACCTGGTTTTTGTGTCCAGGACCGGATCAATGAACAGCACCTTACCCTTGAATGTCTTTCCAGGAACAGCGGACGCAGTGAAAGTTACATCCTGCCCATATCGTATCCAGGGGATGTCGGTTTCATAGGCGTCCAATTTAACCCAGACCCTGGACAGGTCATTGATAATGAACATGTCGGCGCCCTCACGCACAAACTGACCGAGGACCGCGTTTTTCCTGGTAACGACACCACTGATCGGAGCCCTTAATATTACGTTGAGCATAGGGCGTTTATTGTTTTTTATCTCATCAATCTGGTCACGGGTGAGTCCAAGCTGTACGAGCTTCTCCTCTGCTCCATGGATGACTTCATCATTTGGGTTTGCCCCCTTCATCGTCTCAAACAGTTCTACCTGGTTACGTATTAATGTGGGGCTCCATATTTTTACCATCGGATCGCCTTTATCGACCCGCAGGCCCGTAAAATTTACATAAACCTCGTCAAGTCTGCCGTCAACGCGGGACGTGAGCGCAGCGACCCTGGTTTCGTCCTCAAAAACCATTCCGATCATTGAAATCTGATATCTGGCAGAGGCTCTTTTAACAGGCGATGTTTCAATCTGAGCCAGTTTTATGGCCGTCTCGGACAGGGAAATCTGTGTAGACGCCAGGCCTGACGAACCTATTTCGCCCATTTGAGCCTCGACCAGATCCATGAAGCATATCGGACACTTTCCAGGATTAGGGAGCCTGATCTGGGGATGCATCGAGCACGTCCAGATAGTTTGAACAGTAGGATCCTTCGATTCATGATCATGATCAGACTCAGAGACAGTCTGTTTCAGCGCAGGGGGCTTTTCCTGATCCACTTTGGAAGGCGCAATCAGATAACCCGCTATGAAGGCGGCTATTATGACTGTCACCAACCAGCCGTGTCTTTTCAAAATCGTGGATATCAACTGTTTTATCGAATCCATTGGAATCACCTCGATGCAATCCCTTTTCCCAAGTGTTGGATATGCTTTAGCAGACGGCCCTGATTGCTGGCGGATCTACCAGCCTGCCGTCGGCTACTTCAACTATTCGTTGGCCATATTCAGCATTTTTTCTGCTATGCGTAACCATGACGATTGTTTGGCCCTCACTGTTGAGCTTTGTCAGAAGTTTCATGACCTCGGATGAGTTTCGTGAGTCCAGATTTCCAGTCGGCTCGTCGGCAAACAGGATAGGGGGTTCATTTACAACGGCTCGAGCTATTGCGACGCGCTCCTGTTCTCCGCCAGATATCTGATTTGGCAAGCGGTGAGCCTTTTCCTTCAACCCGACTTTCTCGAGTGCTGAGAGGGCGAGTGTCTTTTGGTCTTCTTCGGAGTGGTGCGTGACGGCTAGTGGAAGCTGAACATTTTCCAAAACATTCAGGTACGGAACAAGTTGGAAGGACTGAAAAATGAAACCCATGAACTCTCTCCTGAAATCGGCGAGTTTCGTTCTACTGAGGGAATATAAATCAATGCCTTCAATAACAATCTGGCCACGGGTTGGGCTCAAAAGTCCTCCCAGCATTGCGAGCAGGGTGCTTTTACCGGAACCCGATTCACCCATTATAGATATAAAGGAACCCTGTTCAATAGAGAGATCAATTTTTCTTACAGCGGTGACCTTGGCGTCGCCCTCACCGAAATCCTTACCTGCCTGAATAACCTTTATATAACTCATGATTTGCTCCTAAAGTGTTCTGAGGGCTTCGTTTGGATCCATGGCCGCGGCTGCCCTTGCTGGATAAAAGGATGCGATAAGTCCCAAGGTGACGGCCAGAAGCACTGATCCAACCGGCACATACGGATCAAGACTCATGTGGGGCATGTGCTCAGACAGGACAGACAATAGTCCGTAGGTCACTCCTATGCCTACAAAGTACCCGAACACCCCTGCGCTGAGCGAAACGATTGCCGCCTCCAACAGGATTATTTTCATGATGTGAGAGCTTCTGAACCCAATGGCGCTGAAAATACCTATTTCCCTCGTGCGTTCCGTGACGCTGCTCATCATTGTAACGAAAACAACCATGGCTCCTACAAACAGGATCAGACCGGAAAGTCCCAGCGAAAACTTCTGGAAATTGTGTAAGGTGTCCATGCGCCCTTCCACCACCTGTTGCACTGCAGTTACCTTTGCAGTTGGCAGAGCCTTGGTTAACTGGCTCACCAACTCAGAGATGGGGCAGTTTTTGCACAAGGCGGCTATCTCCACCATTCCTACCAGCCCTTCTTTGGCAAACATCTTTTGGGCCAGAGCCAAGTTCATGAAAACCAGACTATCATCCTGCGATCCGGTCGAATCCAGAACTCCGGCAACCTCAAAGGGGTGGTCCTTAATTTCAATCCTGGAATCCCTGGAGAGATTGAACTTAGACGCCAGGTCATGTCCGATTAATATCTGACTGTCGGACTCTGGGGCCTTTCCGTTAATTTTCCACCACTTTTTCAGGGCTAGTTCGGAGTTGAAATCCACCCCTACTGCAAGGGCCTTGTGGCCATCCCTTTCAAATACCCCGAACACTTTTGGACTCACGATTCTTATGTTGGCTGCATTTTCAATGGTCTTTATCTTGCCAAGTTCCTCCTGATGGATTTCTTTAACGTCAAAAGAGAATCCTCCGAGACTCAGGCCTCCGTAAGTTAGAGACAGCCCTTCTGACTTCGGGGTGACAATAATATTTGCGCCAAATTCATCCATTTTGTGGGCAATGTCTTCCGACAGAATCCTTGTAGTAGTCATGAGAGCCACCACTGATGATACTCCCACCATCAATCCGACAACCAGAAAGAATACCTTGGCCTTACGACGTCTGAGATTATTTGCTGCTATTGTTCTAAGTTTCATTTTGCTTTCCTTTTATTGAAAAAATCGGGCGCCAGACATCACATCCTGAAGGGAAATCATAACCTGACCATTCTGTATTTTTCTGTTTAAAGGAGATGGGTTGCATCCACCCCTGACTTCATTAATCTTGTCAGTCCTGAATTTCAGGCCGCAGTTGATACAAACCATGTTTTGTCCCTGTTGCACGTAACCCTTTTTGGCGCTGAAACAAACATCGCAAGCGTCAAAAGCTGCTCTGACGTTTCCATCAACGCTCTTGACAACGAAAAAACGAATCCACAGATTGGGCGAGGCTTTATATTGAAAATGACGTGCTTTTCCATCCTGAAACGAGGACTCAGGGAAAACGAAGGCCGCGTTCGTAGGTTGAATTTCCGTAGCAGGAACAGTGAAATTCCATGCGTGAGCGATCTGGACGCTGAACGCCATGACAATGGCGAACACCGGGAATAGTCTTGTCAATCCGGAATAGACTGAATTATGATTACTCATTAGCTCTTCCTTTCGGTAATTTTCTTCAAGATATCCTGAATGATTAATTAATTATTGCTCTGAGCCGTCAGATTGGGATTACGACCAAGTAGAAGGGCTCTCAATTCACTGTCACTGTTGAGCATTCTTGGCCAGAAGGTCTTCCAGTCATCATGTCCAACCTTTGCATGAATCTGCTCCTTGAGCTTTCCGTCATAAATTTTAACATCCGCATTCTTGAAAAGGTCACCCAACATCTCAAGTATCTTGGTCTTTTTTAATTCTGAATCCTGAATGTCCATTATGGACATATCTTCCAGCAACTTCTGAATGGCGAGTCTTTGTGCCACTACTTGCCTGAATTTTTCTACAGAGCCAAAATTTTCGGTGATCCACCTGTTGAACTGGTCTTCCTTGATTGCCTGGGTTTCGTAGATTGTTCTTATTTCGTCATCGACCTCTGAGGGTTGGGCGACTATTACCGATTTGTCTGCTGCCTGTAGAATCAATTCCTTGCCGACATTTGAAAAAAAAGATTCAGATGGCTCTCGCTTCCTCACTTCCGGTGGATCTACAGCCAACGGCACATTAATGTCTGAGCTGAACAGCGGTTTGCCATTGATGCCTGCGATAACAACTTTTTTGTCCTCGGAGAGGTCAGGTTTATAAGTTCCATCAAATTTCACGTTGTAGCCTACGTAGGCGATGGCTTGAGCAATATTCTCTGCTGATGCCCGTTTTTCCTGGAATTTTACCGTCACACTCTGTGACGCCAGACTAACATCTGTTTCAACTATGCCCGGCATCTTTGCCGTAACTTCTTTGACTGTGATCACGCAGGCGGGGCAGTTCATGTTGTTCACAGTAAACCTGGAGGCCAGTGTTTGCCCTGACAACATTCCGTAAAACAGGTAAACCCCAATGCCGATGACCAGAAAAGTCACCCCGAAGATTGCCAGTCGTTTGATTTTGACCGATTTAACCCTGGAAGAGGAATCGTCCAGTTTTTCAAGCGTTATCTTTTTCACTTTTGTATCAGATGACATTAGTACACTCCTGAACCGTTAAATGATTCAACAATTTTGGCTTGACGGAAGACTGAGGGCTGGTTAAGCCACTAAGATACCTGTCAATAATTATCAAGACCTAGTTTTTGATTGAAAAATTGCCGATTAAGATAGAGCGGAATCTCAAATTCTGAGCGAACTTGACTTGAGCAGAGGGTGAATGGAGCTGCAATGCTGAGACCTAGCGATACCGGTTTCTAATTGCGCAGAGGTGATGAGACTATCCACATCAAACAACACCAGGCACAAACTCTCATAAATGTTGGGTGTCAATGAACGGGAGTCCGTGAGTATCGGCGCCTTGTTGTGACTAGAACAGTGGCATTTTAAGGAGGATTGTTTTGGAGTGAGGCCGTACGGTTCCGTTTCATGATTATAACCAAAGCTTGCCGTCGAGTTTATGGTTGCCTTTGATTTGCAGCAGGAGGGCAGACTGTCACCCGTATCGACGGCCGGAACTGAACAGCAAGACGATTCGGTTTTGTTGAATGAACAGCAGCAAGGTAGCACCGAAGCTGGAACTACAGAGGTTCCCAGAAACGCGATGCAAACCGTTAATGCTATCACAGATCTCAATTTCAAGTTCCGAATCTCCATAAGTGTTAATACCATATTAATTTTATCAAGAAATATGTGGATGTCAATAGTAATTCATCTTATTGGTAAAATTTCATTAAACTTTTTGCGGCGCCGGTTGTTTTGATCCTGCCGCTACGGTGGCGCAGACCGGCCCGCTTCTGATTATGTATACCGTGGAGTAGCTGAAATCTTGCGTTGTATCGAGAAAAAAGTTTTGCATGAATGATGTTATGCATTTAGTATCCGGTAGTGGCCTGAGGGTCCATCCATCACAAACAGCAATACGAAGTGGGTAAGCAAATGGGTTGTGCAGCTCCTAATTCCATTCATTGGCAAGACTTGAGAGACAGGCCTGTAGAAGAGATTCTAGATCGAGGTGGTGTCACCATTTTCCCTGATGGAGCTTTTTCAGTAACTTTTCTGAACGCCATTTACAAGGTTGATCCTTTATCTGAGAGTATAGCTGAGATATCTCCAACACCCGACAGGATGTTGCCTGAGGAATTCCAGATATTATTGATACGTTATCTTGTGGCCCCCAATGGCGGGTCTGTAGACGGAAAAAAGATTAGTGAGAAGGACCTTGTGGGAGGCGTGACGTTTTTTCAGGGCCCGCATAGTCTGAACACTTCTCCATTAGTCCAGAGATACGGGAATGACACTAAAGGCTTTGTTGCGAGGGGACTGGAGTTTGGCGCAGAGTCAGAGTCATTTGGGGATGCAGCTATGACCTATTATCCTTTCCCATGCATACCTGTCACATATGTCTTGTGGGTTGAAGATTCAGAGTTTCCAGCGTCTGTCTCCGTCATGTTTGACAGTTCCATAGAACGATGGCTGAAACTTGACATGATATTCACATTGGTGTTGACCTTGACGGACAGGATTACAGGCAAATATTAGTTACCCCCTGGGAAACGATTATTTAGAGAATAGTGACTGCTATTACAAGTATTTCATAATTTATGTTACAGTGATTTATCAATTGTATCGGTCAAATCTACTCCCTCGGATGACTGTGTTCCGCCGACGAGTATTTTCTTGTCTTTGACCACTACGCGTCCCATGGCCAGTTCCCGGATGGCGTTTGTAAGCAGCGGCAGTTCCCTGATTTCGCCTTCATGACGAATCCTTCGGAACAGTTCCTGAGCCTCTCTGTCCTGAAGCGAAGAATCCCTGGTTATCGTGTTTTTCCACTTGGCACGGAGTTCGTCCCAGTGAGCGCCTGTTATTGGAAAACGGCAATACGATATCACCGGCCCACGATCCAGCTCTTTGGTCACAAGGTGAACCATCGCTCCCTGTTCATCTGCCTTTTCTGCTATCAGGGTGTGTATGACCTCCTGCCAGGTTCCCTTAGGTCCCCATGGTAGTGCAGGGTGTATGTTGACCATGTTCAGCGACTCGAGTTCAGGGTCGCCTATTATGAGCATGTAACCTGCCATCACTATGATATCGACAGCCGGCATCATGCTGATTGTTTTCGCGACCTGCTCTCCGAACAGGTTGCGCCATTCATCGAGTTCCGGAGCCGGTTGGGAAGCTGATCTACTCTTTTGCAGGCCCAGCTTTCTCAGTTCAGGCTTAAATTTTACATGTGACAGGGTAGCCACCGGGATGGAGAATTCAGCGGCCATGTCAAAGAACATCTCCCTCTGGATGTATTCTTCGTTGGCTGCAGCGTCTCCGGTTTCCCTGTGACAGAAAATCCAGTCTATGGAAGCGGGAATGTCATTTGACAGAATATCGTCCCTAACGGCCTTCAATAAATTCCTGGCAGCAGTGTCCCGTCCTGTAGAAAGCCATCCAATCCTATATGTCATGTCGTGCGTTTCTCCTGAAAACCAAGTTTGCCATGACCGGAATAAGTAATGCGCCGGCAGTTGAATCAACGTTTCAAGCGAGGATCAAAAGAGTCTCTGATGCCCTCTCCGAGCATATTGTATCCCATTACGGTGATCAGAATGGCGAGGCCCGGAAAGAGTGAAAGCCACCATGCTATTTCAATGTTGTCTTTTCCTTCGGTCAGCATGTTACCCCATGAAGGATCCGGCGGTTGAACTCCAATTCCCAGGAAGGACAATCCGGATTCAACCAAAACGGCAGAGGCTACGCCGAGTGTGGCTGCGACAAGTATTGGGGCCATGGCGTTTGGCAGAATGTGGAGGAAGATTATACGGGCGTCCGATGCGCCCTGAGCAATCGCAGCCTGAACGAAGTCTCGCTCCCTGATGCTAAGAAATTCGGCGCGAACCAAGCGGGTCACACCCATCCAGGAAGTTACGCCTATGACCACCATGATGTTCCAGATGCTGGGTCCTACAAAAGCAATGACCGCCAGTATAAGAAAAAACGACGGAAAGCACAGCATCACATCGACGAAACGCATTATGATCCTGTCTGCCAACCCGGAATAATACCCGGATATGGCCCCAAGGAGGACTCCTATGAAGGTGGAAATCCCCACTGCCACGAAACCGACGCTCAAAGAAACGCCTGACCCAAAAATGATTCTGGATAGCACATCTCTGCCCAGGATATCGGTCCCCAAAGGGTGACTACGCGAAGGGGCCGCCAGTATGTTGGATGTGTCAATCTCCGATGGAGGGTAGGGGGCCAGATAATAGGCGAAAATGGATGTCGAAAACAGAATTAGCACAATCAGCAATCCCGACATCGCCATCTTGTTCTTTGATAATCTGTTTAGAAATTCGCTTCTGAAAAGCATTTCTCAATTCTTTTCAACTTTTGGGATTAAGATGTCTGCAAAAATCAGTCTGTAACCCTTATCCGAGGATCCGCCCAGGAATACAGCAAATCCGCCAACAGATTGCCGAGTAAGGTTAAAACAGCCCCAATGACGAGAATACCCATGATCGTTGGATAATCCCTCATCATCACGGACTGGTAAAAAAGCTGCCCCATCCCGGGTATAGCAAATATCGTCTCGAAAATGACACTTCCGCCTATTAACCCGGGAACTGAGAGCCCCAAAATGGTGATGACCGGAAGCAGCGCGTTTCTCAAGGCATGCCTGAAAATCACAGCCCTCTCCGTCAGACCTTTGGCTCTGGCTGTGGTTATATAATCCTGTCTGATAACCTCAAGCATGTTTGAACGCATGTAACGGCTCATTCCGGCCAGACCGCCAAACGCCGACACAAATATGGGAAGTATCAGGTGCTTTGACACATCCACGACCTGCTGAAACGGAGTAAGCGACGCGTAATTCAATGATCTGAAACCTGATATGGGAAGCCACTCAAGTTTGACTCCAAAAAGTATCATCAGTAATAAAGCGAGCCAGAAAGTCGGCACTGCAAATCCAATGAAAACAAAAAGCGATGCGCCGCGGTCGAACCAGGAATCCTGTTTTACCGCCGAAATGACCCCCAAAGGTATCGCAGCGGCCAGTATAAAGAACATCGAAAGGACATTGATGAGCAAGGTTATTGGGATTCGCTCCGCAATCTTGTCCAGGACGGGCCTGTTGTCTGAAGCGAAAGACCTTCCAAAGTCGAGTACCATCATATTTTTGAGCCACTTCAGATACTGCATGTGCCATGGCTCATCCAACCCATAATGCGCCCGTATACGCTTGATCGCTTCCTCGTTCATGTTTGGGTTGAGATCGGTCATCAGGCTGATAGGGTCCCCTGGCGCCATCTTCATGACGGAAAACGATATTATGGTGATTCCCAACAGCACAGGGACCATCAACAGTATTCGTTTTAAAAGGTATACGATCATAATGCCTTAAGGTTGAACCGTGTATTTTTGTAACTGTTTTGGCACAAACCATTCGGTAAAATTGTAACTGATGCCGATCGGAGCAGGTATTATTCCATGGAATCTGGAGCTTATAATGGGCAGAGAATATTGGACAAAAAGGAAAGTGTAAGGCTGATCTTCCGCCAATATCCGCTGGAACTCGTCATAATATTTTTTCCTCTCATCCCTGTTGTAACTCGATACTCCCAATTCCAGCATTCTATCGACCTCAGGATTGTTGTAAGATATGAAATTCAACTCGCTCTCGCTAGTCTTGGCCGAATTCCATATATCAATCTGGTTGGGATCGATGCCTATACCCCAACCTAGAAGACATGCCTCAAAATTCCGTTTGTTAATGAAATTCTTGATGAAAGCCGCCCATTCAATGACCCTGATTTTCACATCTATCCCAACCTTCCTGAGATCCTTCTGGATGATGGTGGCTGCATTCTTCCTGATGTCATTACCATGGTTGGTAATGATGGTAAATTCGAACGGCTTGCCGTCTTTGTCTATGATTCCATCGCCATCAGTGTCTTTCCATCCCGCCTCTTCGAGCATCTGCTTTGCTTTATCGGGATCATAAGGGAATTTTTTGACATCCGGATTGTACCAGAAGGTGTCTGGCTTGTATGGTGTGTTTGCGACGTCACCGAGGCCAAGGAGCACACCTTCGACGATGCTGTCACGATTAATAGCGGTGGTGAGAGCCTGGCGGACTTTCTTGTCCTGAAACTTCCAATCCTTGAGATTGTAACCCAGATAAGAATATGAGAATGCAAGGTATTTGAATTTGTTGAAATGCTGTTTAAACCACTGAGTGTCTGTCTGACGCTCATACTGCAGAGGAGTGAGCCCCATCTGATCCAGACGACTGGCCTTCAATTCCAGGAACATGGTTGCAAGATCGGGAATGACTCTAGTCAGAACTCTGTCTATATAGGGTCTTCCTTCAAAATAATCATGATAACTTTCCAGGAGTGTCTTCTCTCCGGTGTTCCACTCCTTGAACCTGTATGGGCCGGTTCCCACCGGATTTCGTTTCAGTGGACTTTCCGTAATTTCCTTTCCCTCCAGTAAATGGCCTGGAAGAATGGATTGTCCCCAGGAAGCAAGAGCCGGAGCGTAAGGTCTATCATAAAGGACCTCAACGGTGTAATCATCTATAACCCGGAATTCCTTTACCCGCAGAAAATCCCCGGCATAAGCGGTAGGGGTTTTGGGATCAACATAGACCTTGTAGGTGTATTCTACATCTTTACTTGTGAACGGAGCCCCATCCTGCCAACGGATACCCTTCCTGAGATAGAATCGAATTCTCAGGTTGTCCTCAGATATCTCCCATCTTTCCGCCAGTTCTCCCACCAGGTTGAGATCCTTGTCATATTTGACCAAACCATTGTAAATCAGGCCATTGATATCGGAACTAGCCGAATCTGAAGCCAGAACTGGCAACAGAACGGATGCATCGCCGATGCTACCACGTATCATCATGTCGCCGTAAGCTGGTTTATAGTCTGGTTGGGGTTCTGCCGTTCCGGAAGGCGCTTTTTCCGAGAGTCTGGTTTCGGTTTTTTCACCGCCCCCACAACCCGAAATAGTCAATGCCACAAAAAAAATCGAAAATATTTTTGATAACTTCAAAATGTCCATATCCTTACGAAAGCTTAGAGGCCGAATAGTTTCACAGATTTGTCCTTAATTCAACCTTCAATTGTTGCACGGGCATTGCTACAGGCTTTTACGCTTAAAATCAACAGGTTTTCAGAAGCGTTTGTCCAAAACCGGGAATGAAACGTATTGCAGTTATATATATTAGTTGATATTTTGTTCATATCGAATGTCAAAATCACTCGAAAACGTGTTCATGTCCACATAGTGAAATTGTGCCGGAAGGTTTATTTTGAATCAGGAGATCAAGATTTGAGTGAAAACGAATTGACACCCAAGCAGAAGAAATGGCTCGAAGCGTCCAGAAAGATAGGTCGCGTGGCCATGACGAAGTCCGAACGTGAGAGTCTGGAGAAACTCTACGCCGACATGTTGCCGGCCGAGCAAATGGAGCTAAAAAGTTATATTGAAAAGAATTTTTCTAAGAAGTCTGAATCAGGTGAGACGACACAGGAGCCCACTGAAGCCATGGAACAGATCGAGTGGTCAGACCCGTCAGACGCTCTGAAGAGAACTCTTTCAGAAACCCAGAAACCGAGATGGCTTAAGGTGGAGCCTGAATAATAAAGCCAATTATTGTCTCTCAGGAGAATTGAATGCTTGATATCGCCTTCATTAGAAATAACCCGGAAAAAGTGAAAGAGGGTATTCGCAAAAAACGTATGAAGATGGACCTGGATGAATTGCTGGCTGTGGATGACAGGACCCGGCAAATCAGGACAGATGTTGAAAACCTGAGAGCGGACAGAAACAGGATGTCCAAAGACATTCCCAAGCTCAAAGGTGAGGAAAAAGACCGTGCGGTAGCGTCTGTCAAGTCCATAAAGGATCAGTTGGCTGACAAGGAACCAGAACTTAGAATTCTTGAAGATCGTTTTGAGAAGCTGATGCTTTTAGTGCCGAATCCGCCACTTGATGAAGTCCCTGAAGGCGACTCAGATGACGACAACGTCCTGGTCAGGAAGTTTAAAGAGCCCAAGGAATTCGATTTCACTCCCAAAGACCATTTGGAATTGGCGGAATCACTGGACATTCTGGATATGCCGCGCGCAGTTAAATTCGCAGGCGCCAGAATGTATGTGCTCAAGAATGAAGGCGCATTGCTGGAATTTGCGTTGTTCAAATATGCTCTGGACACTCTTTTTTCAAGAGGTTTTCAGCCGATGATTGTGCCTCAGTTAGTCAGAAGAGAGGCCATGGTTGGAACCGGTTTCTTTCCATTAGGAGAAGAGGACACCTTTTTCGTGGAAAAAGACGACCTCTATCTTATAGGCACAGCTGAGGTTTCTCTCGTTTCGTTCCACATGGATGAGATTATTAATGAGAAGGACCTGCCTAAACGCTATTGCGGTTACTCGACGTGTTTCAGGCGTGAGGCCGGATCTTACGGCCGTGATACACGAGGTTTCTACAGACTCCATCAGTTCAACAAGGTCGAACAAGTCACCATCTGTGTAAATGATCCTGATGTTTCCAGGCAGGAGCATCAACGACTGCTGGGAAACGCAGAGGCAATAATGCAGGGGCTTGGGCTTCCCTACAGGGTGGCCCTGGCTTGCGGTGCGGAAATAGGGCAGGGGCAGGTGCTCAAACATGAGCTGGAAACATGGATGCCCAGTCGCGGAAAATATTCCGAGACACATTCATGCTCTACTCTTCACGAGTTTCAGTCTAGACGTTTGAAGATAAGATGGCGTGGAACTGATAACAAAACGTCCTATTGTCACACTCTCAACAACACAGCTGTGGCTTCCCCGAGGATCCTGATACCCATCCTCGAGAACTATCAGAACGCAGATGGCAGTGTTACCATACCCGAAGTCCTGAGGCCTTTCATGAATGGTATGGAAAAGATCGAGCCCAAGAAACGTTAGAAAAACAGGTTTATGGTTTAAATAGTGATAAGACTCAAAAAGAACGCCGACAAAAGAATTCGTAAAGGACATCTGTGGGTTTTTTCAAATGAGATAGACTCACCCAATGTGTCTGAAATAGTCCAGGGAGAAGTGGATGAGTTGTTTGATCATTCCGGGAAGTTTCTCGGTATGGTCTATTCCAATCCGCGAAGTCTCATTACCTCCAGAGTATTGTCCCATAAGAGGACAGACATAGATGGTCTTTTCGTTAAACAGAGGATCAAGGAGGCTAATGACAGGCGCTCATCCATTTGCCGTCACAGCACCGCATACAGACTTTTCTATGGTGAGTCCGATCTCATACCAGGTCTGATTATAGACAAGTATGGGGACGCCTATGTGGTTCAAAGCTCAACAGCGGGTGTGGACACTTTCATGGAACTCGTAGTCCAGGCTATAGTTGAACTTTTCTCGCCATCATGTGTTTACATACGCAATGATTTACCTGTCAGGGAGCTCGAAGGGATATCGAGAACCAAGAAATTGGGTTATGGCATCCTTCCTGAACGAATCGAAGTGGAATTGAACGGTCTTAAATTTCTTGTGGATGTGGAGAATGGTCAGAAAACGGGGTTGTTCCTGGATCAGGAGTTTAACAGGACCGCCTTGATGAAGTATCTTTCCCCTCAGGCCAACGTTTTGGATTTATTCTGTTATACCGGAGCATGGGGAATTAATGCCGCAGCCAGGGGCTTGTGTGATGTGACAGCGGTGGATTCCTCAGCCACTGCGCTTGAATCGGCAAAGATTAACGCTGAACTGAACAATGTTGGAGACAGGTTTGAGGTCGTAAAATCAGATTGTATTGACTTTCTGAAGAAAATGGACAGGCACTGGGACGTTGTGATCGCTGATCCACCGGCTTACATAAAAAGCAAGGCCAAACTTGCGGAGGGTAAGCGAGGGTATTTCGATCTCAACAAAAGAGCGTTAGGAAAGCTTAGAAAGGGAGGACTCCTGATTACATGCTCATGTTCTCATCACCTCTCCCTTGAAGAATTCAGGGAGTTGATTCTCTCTGCTTCTTTACAAAGCCCTCGCAGAATACGTCTACTGGAAGTTCTTGGTCAGGGGCCTGATCATCCTTGTCTGCCGGCCATGCCTGAAACGTCATACCTGAAAGCGCTGGTATGTCAGGTCATGTAGTCTTTAAAGATTTTTGGGGCACTTTCCAGGAAACGTATTGTCATATAAAGCATCACCAATTCTGTGGTCTTGGAAAATATTATTTCAGGATTTGGGAATGGACTTTGTTGAAAAGTCATGACAAAGGAGACGAGAGATGAAACCTGCAAAATATTTGTCGGCGCTTCTTCTTGTCGGCCTCTTTATGATGCTCGGTCCAGCCTCATTACAGTCTTCGTCAGTGGATACACTATCAGATGACGGCGCAGTAAACGACCGCTACTGGTGTCTTTGGGAATGTCGTGAACGATACGGTTTGAATCCTTTGTTTCGTGGTGGCGGTTCCTCCGAAATCTGGAGGTTATACGCTATTTGCGTATCTGACTGTGAGAAGAAATTCTGGAAAGAATGGGAGAAGGAACTCGAGCAGATAAAATAAGGTCGATAGCCAGCATTTAGAAATCATCGTGAATCATTCGGGTGTCTTTTCGATCGCTATACAGGCGCACGCTGATCAAATAAGAGTGGCTTTTAGAGTGGAAAATGAGGTCGACACCAACTGTTTGGACGGTTCTAAGGATTTCGGGCGAAAACGAAACTGCAGCTACGCCCCGATGTTTCATGGATGTGAACGTGGTGAATACCTTCTGAAAGGACTGTGCCCAAAGCTTTGACGACGGCTTTGTTCGACGCAAACATGCCAGAGGATTTCTCCGCAGGCCTTGAGCTATTTTTACCAGATTTTTCTTCTGTGCCCGAAAAAACTCTGCCGCTTAGTTTCGTCAAAAATTCTTTTGATTCTGGCGATGGTAGTGACATTGATGCCAATTCCCAGAATCATGCCAGCACTGTCTCCCTGAGGACAGCTTCAGTGACCCTGCATACCTGAACGGCCGGCAATACATCGTGTACACGAACTATGGATGCGCCTTTCATTACCGAGACCGCAACCGTAGCAAGAGTCCCGTACACGCGTTTTTGCGGCTCTGACTCATCCAGTATTTTTCCCAGGAACGCCTTGCGAGAAGCCCCGACGAGAATCGGTTTGTCCAGAGACTGGAAGTAATCAATGCGGTTCAGCAGAGCGAGATTTTGATCGAAGGTTTTACCGAAACCGATTCCTGGATCAATCGCTATGTGGCAGGGTTCTATACCTCCATTCTCCAGCGTTTGAATCCTCTCAAAAAAGAAATCGTGGATATCTTTTGGGAAATTTTCGTAATGAATGGTGGTCTGCATGTTTCTCGGTGAGCCGAGCATGTGCATTATAATCATACCGACTTTTGTCTCTCGACCAAGATCTATTAATGAGGGGTCGTCTCTAAAACCGCTGATGTCATTGATGATTCTTGCTCCCTCCTTGATGCCTGCTTCCGCCACGGACCGTCTCCTGGTGTCCAGAGAAATTACACAGTCCGGTTTCTCTCGAATCAAATCCTTTACGACAGGTATTACTCGTTCAAGCTCTTCCCTTTCTCCCACGTAGTCTGACCCGGGTCTGCTCGATTCACCACCGATGTCAAGAATGTCCGCTCCTTCGCTAATCATGCGTAATGCGTTGGAAACGGCGTCATCAGGATTGAAGTTTAGTCCACCGTCCGAAAAGGAATCGGGTGTGGTGTTTATGATACCCATGACCAGTGTTCGTGAATGATCAAACAAGGCTTGCTCCTGTGTAGTGGGTACAAAAAAGTTGGGGCGTTTTGAGATTCAGCGGCTTTACACAAAAAAGGCGCCGATCTGAACCGGCGCTCTCTCAAAAACATAACCTGTGTAAACAGTTTCTGGGCTATATCTTCTCTGGATTTGGTTCTGTTGTTACAGACGTAGTAATTGATTCCGACGTCGCTGTTCCCGCCTCGTTGTCCGGCCCTTGAGGAGAAACGTTCTGACGGTGGTTGTCGGGATTCGGAAGATCTTTGCCGTCGATCACCGCCTGAATCTGGGCGGCATCCAGAGATTCCCTCTCCAGCAACACTTCGGCCAATCGTTTTACCGTCTCCTGGTTTTCTATGAGTATTCTTTTGGCCTCATCGTAAGCATCCATAACCGTGCGGCGTATTTCCGAATCTATGTTAAGGGCTGTTTCCTCCGAGAAATCCCTGTGTCTTGAAAATTCTTTCCCCAGGAATATCTGCTCTTCCTTCCTTCCAAAGGTAAGTGGCCCAAGCTTTTCGCTCATTCCCCACTCGCACACCATTTTCCTGGCCAGTTCGGTAGCCCTTTCAATATCATTGCCGGCCCCGGTTGTCATATGATCGAGAAATATCTCTTCAGCGGCTCTTCCTCCCATGAGAACGGCAATCTGACTGCTGAGATAACCTTTATCATACGTGTGTCTGTCATCTTCAGGGAGTTGCTGGGTAACACCGAGCGCTCGTCCACGAGGGATTATTGTAACTTTGTGTATTGGGTCCGCTTTAGGGAGCATTTTTGTGACAAACGTGTGCCCAGCTTCATGATAGGCCGTGTTTCGTCTCTCTTCCAGACTAATAACCATGCTCTTGCGCTCAACCCCCATCAGAACCTTGTCTTTTGCGTATTCAAAATCCGTCATGTCTATGGAATTCTTGTTCAAACGCGCTGCGTTCAAAGCTGCTTCATTAACGAGATTAGCGAGATCTGCCCCTGAAAAACCCGGAGTCCCCCTACTTATGGTGTCAAGCTGTACCTTATCGCTGATGGGTGTTTTTCTGGTGTGGACCTTCAATATGGCCAATCTTCCTCTGACATCGGGTGGTGGGACTACCACTTGCCTGTCGAATCTTCCAGGCCTCAGAAGAGCCGGATCCAAAACATCGGGTCTATTGGTCGCGCTGATCAGAATCACCCCTTCGTTGGTTTCAAAACCATCCATCTCTACGAGCAGCTGATTGAGCGTCTGCTCCCGTTCATCATGGCCTCCGCCGAGACCCGCGCCCCGATGTCTTCCAACTGCGTCTATTTCATCGATAAAAATGATGCAGGGCGCATTTTTTTTGCCCTGGATGAACAGGTCACGTACACGGGATGCGCCTACCCCGACAAACATTTCAACAAAATCTGATCCAGAGATAGAAAAAAAAGGAACACCTGCCTCACCTGCCACAGCTTTTGCCAGCAGTGTCTTGCCTGTGCCCGGCGCCCCCATCAAAAGCACACCCTTCGGAATTTTTCCGCCAAGTCGGGTAAACTTCTTCGGGTCTCTGAGGAATTCAATGACCTCCTGCAACTCCTCTTTGGCCTCTTCAACTCCGGCGACATCCTGAAATGTAAATTTGTTCTGGTCCTCACTGATGAGCCGAGCCCTACTCTTGCCAAAGCTCATAGCTTTGCCGCCGCCTGCCTGCATCTGTCTCATGAAAAAGACAAAGATGGCGATCAGGAAAATCATCGGCAACCAAGAAATCAGAGCAGTCAGATACCAGGGATTGTCATCCTCCGGTAGAACCTGAATGTCAACCTTGTGTTTCATCAGAGTTGGGATGAGGTCTGAATCGGCAGGGGCGAGAGTTCTGAACGCAACTCCACCATCGACATATGAGCCTCGAATCCTTGAACCCTGCAAATAAACGGATTTAATTGAACCTTGTTCGAGTTCCTGCCTAAATTGGCTGTAACTTATCTCTTTTTGATTGGTTTTTGTTTGGTTAAAAAGATGAAAAAGGAATATCATTACAAGGCATATAACCAACCAGAGGCCCAAATTTTTGTAAATACTGTTCAATAAAGGCTCCCCTCATTCAAATTGTGTGGCAGTCTCATTTAGTCCTGTTAGGATCGATTGTTCTATTTTATGGTTCCCTAAGAATAAAATGAGCTATAATTAGGCTGTTGTCAAGTTCAAGAGCCAATACGCCATGTAATTCAAACGGTTGCTTTAGAAGGCGATCAAAGTTAATCCATCATTGGTTGGCCTTGTAATTTTTTGCGGCTTGATGCAAGGTTGTCCGTTCGGAAAATAATTCTTTTTATAACCATCGCTCGCCTAAACTCCAAGGACTGCAAAACTGATGTCTTTAAAGAAAATCCAAATCATTATCCGCGACAGTGGTGTAGCTTCACGGCGTAAAGCTGAAGAACTGGTCAGGGAAGGTCGGGTCACGATCAATGGCCAGGTAGTTTTCGAGCCTGAACAGACCGCTGATCCAGAAAGAGACCACATAAAAATTGATGGAAAACTTATCCGGGCATCCACCCCTGAACCCGTTATCTACTTGTTTAACAAGCCAAGGTTCGTAGTGTCTACCATGAATGACCCGGAGGGCAGACCATGCATAGGGGACTTGATCAAGAAGCTTCAGAAGCCTATTTTCTCTATAGGAAGACTGGATTTTGATGCCGAAGGACTGCTGATTCTTACAAACAATGGCGCACTTGCACAGAAACTGAGTCATCCCTCGAACAGAATACCCAGAACTTACCTTGTGAAGGTCAAGGGGGTGCCGGAAGACAGTTCCCTGAAAATGATCAGACGCGGAATGAGCCTCGGAGAAGGAGAGCGTCTGGGTGATGTGAGTTGGTCGGTCATAAACAAACAAAAAACTACCACATGGGTCAAAATTACCCTCTACGAGGGTAAGAAAAATGAACTCAAAAGGATTTTCTTCAGGATCAATCATCCTGTTCGAAAATTGAGACGAGTTTCCTTTGGCCCTTTCAATCTGGGCGCGTTACCCACAGGCCTGTGGAGGCCTTTGACCGAAGTGGAAAAAAACAAAGCTACGGAATTGATGAAGGAAAAGGCCACGGCACCTAGACCTCCCAGAAGAAAAATTGTGAATAAAACTCAAATGAATTCCGCAAACTCATCCAGGAAGGCCGATGGCCCCATGAAAAGGAGTAAAGACAAGAATTGAATTTTAGAGCTTTCCTCTCAAAGTTTCTGAGGTCGGTTCGAGGGTCAACGCCGTTAGCAGTTGACTTTTGGGCCAGAGTTCTCGTACGCTTTGGGGTAGTGAGGCAATTCTGAAGGGGAGGATCCAAATGTCTGGAAGAGTAGCCCGAGTCACAGAAGTTGTAGCTGGTTCACCGATCAGCTTTGATGAAGCCATCAAGATAGCTTTTGAACGCGCCAACAAAACCCTTAGAAACATAACCGGAATGCGCATTGTAGATCAGACGGTAATGTGTGAGGCAGGCGCCATACAGGAGTACCGAGTTAGAGCCGAAGTGATTTTTGTTTTAGAGTAGGATACATTCTCAGGATGAATGCTACGAACGGAGTTGCCTCACTTCGTCAACCGGCGGCATCAAAAATGTCATGATAATTCCTGAATCATCAGGACCTCAGATCTTAGCCCCTTGCCAAAAATTGATTCTTTCCATCTCGCTTTCCAGTCTGGCCCGTACAGTTCGTTTATCCAGCATCCAGTCAGGCGCCACCAGTTCGTCGCGATGAGGATCAGAAGTCAATCTGTGAATTACGATGTCCGGATTGATGTGGCCGGCCACTTCAAGAGTCGCTGTTATTGATTGTTCCATACTGAGTGGTTGATAAAGGCCGTCATTAAACATGTTCTCCAAAACTGTGTTTTTGACCACATACAGAGGATGGAGCTTCACCCCACTCACTCCCAGACTTGAAACGGCTCTTGCCGTGCCTGCCATGTCACTTACAGACTCCTGCGGAAGCCCCAGGATCAAGTGAGTGACAACGTGAAGCCCTTGTTTCATGAGCCGCTCAGCCGTTTTCGCAAATATGGCGAAATTGTGTCCCCTGTTTATGATCCTGAGAGTTTTTTCATGCATGGATTGTAGCCCTAACTCAACCCAAACCAGTTTGCTACTGTTCAACTCCGACAGCAATTCTACAACCTCATCGGATACACAGTCCGGCCTTGTCCCAACCGATATTCCCACTATCTCAGGGAATTCCATTGCTTCTGTGTAAATTTTCTCCAAATGCCATAAAGGACCATAAGTGTTCGAATAAGACTGAAAGTAAGCGATGAATTTTGTTGTTTTGTATCTGGACGAAAGGACACGGATTCCTCGTTCAATTTGCTGGGTGACACTCTGTGAGTTGGAAAAAGCGCCTGTTCCAGATCCTCTTTGGTTGCAGTAAATACAGCCTCCGGGGCCATGACCGCCCGACCTGTTGGGACATCCCAATCCGGCGTCAACTGAGATTTTCCTCACGGTTGAGCCAAAAATGCCTTTTAGCCATGAATTCAGGGTGCGGTAACGCGTGATCAATTTATTTTACCTTTAACTATGGTATATTTTTGACCATGAATTCTGATGATTCGGGTAAACGCCCGAAGTTATCATGAACTTTAATCAATAAACGGAGCATCCTTTTCAGTCAAGGGACAGAAATCGAGAGTTTAAGTGACCATGGAGCTTAATTGAAAACAGAAACAGTTTTTGAATGCCGGAATTGCTCGAAGCGCCTGTTGAAATGGATGGGGCGATGCCCCGATTGTGGAGCATGGAACTCGGTGATAGAGAAAGCTGCATCGGTAAATCGGGGAAAATCGAGACAGGGTTCTGATCCGGATTCAAGACTGACTCCTCTGAGCGAAATTCTCACGGACGACACACCAAGGGTGAGCACAGGCATTGCTGAATTTGACACGGCTCTCGGTGGAGGGATAGTCAAACGAAGTATGGTGCTGATAGGTGGAGATCCGGGAATTGGGAAGACGACTCTGTTGATGCAGGCTCTTGGTCGAATAGCAGATTCAGGAGGCCAGGTCATCTATGTTTCGGGCGAGGAATCGGCGCAGCAGATCAAATTGAGAGCTGATCGACTCGGTTTGAAAGCAGATAATTTTCTGCTCCTGACCGAGAACAATCTCGAGACAATTCTGGAAACAATTGAAAAAAAGCAGGCCGCAGTAATTGTGGTCGATTCCGTGCAGTCCATATGCTCCGGAAACGTTGATTCTCATCCCGGAAGCCTCTCTCAGGTAAGACATGTATCCTCCTCACTCACTGAGGCTGTCAAGCGAAGCGTTTCCGCCTGCTTCCTGATAGGCCATGTCACTAAAGACGGCGCTATTGCCGGTCCCAAGGTTCTTGAGCACATGGTTGATACAGTCATGTATTTCGAAGGTGAAAGAGGGCACCCCTACAGAATACTCAGAGCAGTAAAAAACAGATTCGGTTCCTCCAATGAAATAGGCGTATTTGAAATGAGTGACGGGGGTCTGGTTGAGGTAAAGAACCCATCGGAACTTTTTTTGAGCGAGAGAGCAAGGAAAAGTTCCGGATCGGTTGTCACAGCCATGGTAGAAGGGGCGCGTCCGATACTTGCGGAAATACAGGCGTTGGTAACCGGTCCTACCCCGGGTCCCGGAAGAAGGTCCTGCATTGGAGCCGACCCTCAAAGGCTGGCTCTTATAGTGGCCGTGCTCGAGAAGAAAATTGGTCTGGCTCTTTTCGACCAAGACATATTTGTGAACGTGGTGGGCGGCATGAAAGCAACTGAGCCGGCCTGCGATCTAGCAATTGCAGCGGCGCTGATCTCTTCATTATCCGACAGGATCATCGACGAGCGGACACTGGTTTTTGGCGAGGTGGGACTGGCTGGTGAGATCAGGAGAGTTTCAAGAGTCGAATCACGGCTTAATGAAGCTATGAAACTGGGCTTCAACCTGATAATAGGGCCGGCAGGCAATCTTGAAGGAAAGCCTGAGAGTGTTGGAGGAAGATTAATTCCAGTGGCCAATATATCACAAATACCATCGTTGCTTTTTTGATGTGATGTTCCACATGAAAGGTTCAGGACTAAAATTGGTCGCAGGACGTGACTCTGATGAAACTTGACAACATAGACGTGGGCGGAAGAATCCGGTCCCTCAGGAAAAGAAGAAGACTGTCTCTGAACCAGTTAGCCTCGATGACTGGAATCGCTGCGTCCAATTTGAGTTCCATTGAGTTGAACAAAACCTCTCCCACACTGGGGACCCTGGCAAGAATTGCTGACGCTTTTGATGTCAAAATCAGCAGCCTGGTCGATGAAATTTTTTACCAGAAAGTCTTCGTCTGTCTGCCGGAAAAACTGGATCAAGGTGTCAG
This sequence comes from uncultured Desulfomonile sp., assembly GCA_964401595.1. GTDB lineage: Bacteria > Desulfobacterota > Desulfomonilia > Desulfomonilales > Desulfomonilaceae > CAITZA01. Next base: position 6,012 of record CAYNZA010000021.1, on the reverse strand, counting down.
TGATTGCGCAAATGTCGTTCAGCGCTCTTTGACATGCAATTTGAGCATGAATTCCATGGCTGTAACGAGCGTTTCCATCGACAACGAGTCACACATGGAAAGCCATGAAGGGGCAGAACGCTTTGTTTACTGTCTGGAAGGCCATCTGCAGGTTCAGGCTGAAGATGTCACCTATGACATTAGGAAGCATACCGGCCTTTACCTGATGCCGGAAGTGAGAGCTACGATAAATAGCATGTCCAAATCAGGTTCTGTGGCTTTGATAGTAATTCAGGCCAATTTAAAATAGTTCGGTGACATTTGAAGCCGACTCAGGCCTGATCGAAATCAGGCGCTCATTTTGCATTCTTTCTGGTGTATCCGTTTGCAGCTAACTGAGTCATGAATCTGGCTTTAGATCCTTTGGGAAGATTGATTGTATGCTGAAGACTGGAGCCCCCCGAGCGAGCCGGGAAAACCGATTTGTCAACCGGAATCTGCGAGTTAAGTTGCCACACCAAACGTGGAGTAGTATTCAACATTTTTGCCATGTCAGCAAAACTAAGGTCCTTGGTCAACTTAATTTTATCAACGGTCTCAAAATTGACTGAGGGTTGGACTGGCGGTTTAAGCCCGTAGAAACTCCTGTTTTGGCTTATAATCCCAAGCGCTATCCATCTGGGCACATATTTTTCAGTCTCAGAGGGTAGGGGAGCTTCCCAGTAATGGTTGACTCCAAAGCCGTTGAGTCTCTGCGTAACCCTGCCTGGACCAGCGTTATAAGCCGCAGCGCTCAGAAACCAATCTCCGAATCCTTCCTTTTCCTGGTCCGTGCCTAAAGTAACTTTTTTAACCCTGTTCATCCACGCCAGATACCGGGCGGCCGAATGAGTGGACTTGACCAGGTCTGCTCGCTCATCCTTCCAATGATTGATAACCCTTTTCCAGTCATACTGATCACAACCTGCAGGTCCACACATTGCGGTGGCTTTCATGAACTGCCAGAAACCGTAGGCCCCGGCCGACGAAAGCGCTCTACCGTTATAACTGCTTTCAATAGCAGCGAGATACAGAAACTCCTGAGGAACGTCGTAATTCTTTAAAATAGGAGAAATCACCGGCTTTAAGGAATCAGCCCTTGTGATCCAGGCCGTCGTCTTCGAACGCCTGTCCATCAGGAGATAATTGATTTCCCTGAGTATGCGATCTCTCACATCGTGACGTTCCAAAGGAACCCTTTGACCGGCAAAAACAAGACCGTCTTTTTCTATCGCAGGAGGAAATGAATAGCGAACCGAACGAGAATACGCCGGTTGTTGTGCAGCTTCAGCAGAGGACGCAGAACAATCGGATCCGTGAAAGGATCCAAGCGCCAGGACCAGCGCAATAAAATGATAGACCGGTCTCATTCCTTATACCTCAAAAAACAACTGCGATGACTCTTTCAAAATGAGTCAATTCCGATCTGTCTAAAACCATATCCCTGCACGCGGAATTCATGGGCTTCAGCAACAGAAAATCGTCACAAAATTCGATCTTCCTGGCAAAAGCCTTTTTCATTTTTTTGTCCCGATAGATCACAAAATCTCCGTCCATAACTTCCTGCCACGATCCCGACTTGACGAACAGGATGCTCCCATCCCCAAAAAACTGCCTCAGACTGTCTCCCCTGACCCTAACACTGTACATGGAAGTATAAAGTCCAGGATCGACGCCAATAGGGAGCACAGCGTCCTCAGGGTACAACCTTCTCTGGAAATCCTCCTCATCATAATCGAAGCCTTCCGAGGCCGTAACATACCCCACTACAGGCACGGTTGAAGCGTATTTGAACGGAGAATCGCCTATGTGATACTTCTTCAGAAGTTCGAGCGCATAATTGAGTTGACGGGAATCCGTGTAAACCAGGGCCCGTCCTGAAGCCTCATCCCACGTCCATGTAAAATCGATACCGGCAAATCGATCACATAGTTCGGTTTCAATGAAATCGACGTCATGAACAAGTTTGGAAACTGATTCCACCAAGTCGTCAAAAACTAGGGCATTATTCTCAGATGACCCGCTATCGCCAATCAAATAAATCTGTAAAAGAAGACTGACAAGGTTCTGCTCAGCAGGATGCGCCGATAAAGCCCTAATTTCATTAATAAGGTCTTCATTGCCGGTTTCCAGCTTGGAAAACGCCACACTTCGAAATCGTGGATACTTGGGCAATGGTGGTAAAGGGGTGCGGTGCAATTCATGCCTAACCAGGTCTATCAATTCGTTCTCATCAATTTCCAGAAAATCACACCAAGTCCTGAGAATCTCATAATTCTTCTCTCGACTCAAATCGGGGGGGCTCTTTTTGCCTGAAAATATTTGGGAAATATATGCAGCCGATACATTCAGAGCCTTGGCAAGAGACCTCTGATTCTTGCCCAAAGCCCTCAAACGCTGTTTTGACACCTGTCTGAACGTTCTTTGAAAATATCTGTCCATCGTCCTGATTTTTATGCCTGTTGCAGTGGAAGTAAGGCTAAATCTTGTTAAAATAAAAGGCCCGTTGATATTATTGTATTTTTCTAATCTACAGATGTCAAGGGCATAAAAACAAAAATGGCAGGATTCATTAGTCCTGCCATCCATATCAGAAGGGGCGCTGCGAAGATTAGAAGTGCAGTGCGAAGTCCATGTAGGGGCCTTCAACAGTTACATCCGTGAAGATTCTGTTTCTGGCGCCATCAAGCCTCCATTGCTTGTAGCCCAGTCGAAAGCCGGCGTCGACATTTCTGCTTACTGGGGGTGCAATTCCTGCGGAAGCATCCCAGGTGGAAAGCCCGAGGCCGTCAAAGCTCATCCATGAAAAACGGGCTTCCAGGCTCGGTTTAAACCACGAGAAATAGCCGGTGTACGTCGGTTCATACCTCACATGAGCCCCAATTGCCGGTTGCAGGATGGTTTGGGAAAAATCCACCGACGAACCGCCGTCCTTGGCAACTCTCTGGTTCCACTTGATTACGTGCATATCGGCGTTCGGACCAAAGACCAGGTCTCGCCCGAAGGAAACGTCGTAGTCTCCTCCCAGGGTAAATGTCGTGATGCCGAGATCAGACTGTATGGCGTCTCCAGCCTTGAGAGCCAACCCGGAAAAATTGGCGTCTATAGGAATGTGCCCAAGACCCGACCATGTCCACGGCGCGTATTCAATCCGCACTCCTATCTTGTCGTATAAACGAATGCTGGAATAAAAATCCCACAATGTCTTGTCGTCAGGCAAGCGCAGATGACCGTGAAAATTGAGGACCGAACCTTCACCTCCACGACTGGAAACCCTGGACCCGCCAGTAAGGTTCGTAAAATGTGGCTTGATCCCCATAGCAAAACTGTAGCCTCGTTTTGGACAAAATATTTCACTGCGAGACTGGCCTGCCGCCACATCCCAGCTCACCCCGGCCCCACTCGCCATATCCATGCCGGCTATCCCGGATCGTGAAGGAATGTTGTCAGACACATTTACTTTCACAGGATACTTAAAAGGCTTGTCCAAAGCTCCGGCAATGCCGGCCGTCCCAAAAAGGACAACGAGAATTATGATCAACCTTGGAATCCTCATCGCGCCCCTTGATACCATAAGCATACCTCCAGTCGGTGATCAATCGGTTTTGTCAAACCATCTTTCTTTAATAAATACATTATTTTCTGAAAGGTCGGCTTGTCCCCGTTATGCACCGGAATTTCCTCGATGGCCCGAAGACCCATAATCTGGAATCTTCAGACTATGCTATTGATGCCTATCCCAAACTGCAGACAAAGTCAAGAAAAATGTCTTTAAAAAATATTTTATTACTAGTATTTTACAATCAATACCTAATGCTATGCTTTATATTTTTCGGTTGCCGGTCTTCTCGCCTTTCGTCTTAACAGCTCTTTATTAGGACAAGTCTTCACAGCAGCCATTTCAATTCCCATCTGTCTTAAGAACGTATGAGTCAAATCACCTTATACAATAGTAACATATTTCGTAAATCTTAACCAGGGTGTTGTTTACAGATCTCCTTTTCGTATGATTTGGCGGCGCCTTGTGAAGTATCTTTTATTCTGTGGATGCGCTTAGGTAGGTGTTGAGTTGGGAAAGGGGATGTCGAGATGCCTGATTCAGGCTAAAAAGCCGCATTAGGCACGGAAACGGGTGTTCGACGATACCAATGCGGCCGAAATGAGTCCTGCGCCGGTTTGTGTCTAAATATCCTTGTCAGCATCCATTGCTTCTACCACCAGTTCCATGACGGATTTGACTTCGACGGGCATGTCATATCTTGCCTGAAGGTCGCTCAATTGAGTGAGGCAGTTTTGACAGGATGTGGCCAGAACGTTGGCCCCTGTCCTCAGAATCTGGTTTCTCTTGAAGGCGGAGTGTTCGAGTCTTTTGGTACCCATGTCGCTGTTTTGGCTGACACTTCCACCACCACCGCAACAGACTGCATGCTTGCGGTTAGGCCACATCTCGATGAATTCTGAAGCTATATGACGTAACATTTCCCTTGGCTCTTCGTACACGCCAACTTTCCTGCCGACGTTACAAGGATCATGATAGGTAATTTTCTTTTCAATGACGCCTTGGGGCAATTCTATTCGTCCATCTTTCCAGTATCGGTGAGCCAGTTCCACAATTGAAAGGACTTCGAAGTCCAATTTCTCGTTCAGCCAGTCTTCAGCGTCCTTTCTGAGGATTTTAAAGCCGTGGCCGCACTCGGTAGTCAGCACAATTTTGGCGCCCAGCCTCCGGGCCTCGTCAACCATCAGTCTTATCAGGTCTGTTGCGTCTTCCTGGTCTCCCATGTAATAGGGCCAGTTGGTAATATCATAGACCTTTGACGACATGGTCCAGTCCGCTTTGGCGTAGGCAAAAAACTTCAGATAAGCCTGGAACATGTTGGGGTTGGATGTGTATTCCCTGGGATTGGGCACGTAGAAGATTTCTGCGCCCATCTTGTCCATCGGGACTTCCAGTGCTCCTTCAGGCAGATTTTCAGCCTCATCTTCAAGTTCTTCAGCAATCCACTCTACGGTGTCTATGAATTCCTCAGAATCCATCCCCACATTGTTTCCGACCTCCCTGATCTTCTCAATGCCTTCCCTGATTCTGGCTGGAGACTTACACTGAACCCAGGCGATAGCCCTGACCTCCCTCATGATTGCGTCCATGCGCAATTCTTTAGGGCAGTCAGTGGTGCATCGTCCGCACAAGGTGCATGCCCAGATAAATTCAGAATCGACAACTTCCTGAGCTCGTCCAAGAGCAAGTTTCCTGATCAGCTTTCTTGGATTGATTTCCGGATAAGCTGAATTCAGGAAACACCTGGAAATGCATTCTCCACAAACCATACAGTTTTCTATAGAGGCAGGGTTTATTGTTGCAAGCGCCTCATCGTTATTACATTGGGGCATTGTTTTATCGTTCATAAAAAGTCTCCGTGAAAAACTGCAGTGATCAACTCATCAGCCGCAAACAACTGAATCAAAGAGCGTTGCAAGATAGCAACTTTTCAATATCATGAGATAATTATTCTTCCTTGAGCCCGGCTGCAAACTGACTGATTATTCGTTCCAGCTTTTTAGCCTCGTTAGGGGCTGTAGTTTCGTATTGAATAACTGCGGCCAGATTCATCGGGGATAGAAAATTCGTGATAACCGACTTGACGCGGTCGCAGGCCCAGTCCGTGCCATTATTGGATTCGCAATTACCGTGGTGGCAACCTATGACGAGAACACCCCTGGCCCCTGAGGCGATTGTGTCGAGAATCACACTTTCCGATACGCGTCCGGCGCAAGGCACGGAGAAAAAAATGACATCAGGCGGCAAATCAATGTTGGCCACAGATCTCCCTGCTGATCTGGAACAGCCATATACGACGATTTTGTTGTTCTGCGATTTGATGTCGTCAAGAAATCCCGCAAACGCTTCTTCCGGGAAATGCCTTATCTCCAGTGCTTTTCTAGGGCATTCTGAAACACATATTCCACATTCCATGCAGGCGTTCGGTATGGATA
>CAYNZA010000020.1:0-33658 GCA_964401595.1 uncultured Desulfomonile sp. | reverse complement strand
CCAGGAATTCAGAAACTTTCGCATTGTCAAAAGCCATGATCTCCTCCCATGCTGAGGGATAGCGTATATCCGTCGCCATAATATGGATTATACAATGTAGATGGAACCTCCGGCGACAATTATGTGATCCAGGTAAAACAAAAAAAGATTTCCTGCGGTCTGAATCCAACCGGGATATCGTAACAGTCCCGTGACCGGCGCAAATTTCCGTGATTGACTATTCGACCCATAGTTGAACTATGGGCTAATTTTAGGATCAGTTCTATCGGACTTCAGGGAAGTGAGGGATTTAAGGCCGTCAGGGCTGGCCCTAAAATTAGCCCACGGTGGAGCCGTCCTCGCGTAATCGTGGGAATCGGAAAAACACCGATTAACGATGCCACCTGTCGACAGCCACGATCCGCCATGCAACTCATTTATATTACCAAGGTTTTCTAATGTAGGGCGATTTGTTGCGCAGTCGTGGGATTAGGGGAAGGATGCGTCATGATATTTCGGCTCATTCCTGTGGAAAGGATGCCACCCAATGGCGATATTCCTACACCCCTGATTTGCCGCCCTTTTGTTCCAGTAGACCAAGGCTCTTGCGTTCCCCCATGGCAATCAGAGTGTCGCCTTCTTCAATGAAAGCGCTTGGCCCAGGGTTAAAGATCATTTTACCGTGACCTTTCTTGATGGCTATGATGATCAGGTTGAGATCTTTGCGAATATCGGTTTCAACCAGGGATTTTCCGCAGTAAACGGAACCATCCACTATGGTGACCTCCTCCAGCTCAATATTCATGTCGCGGTAGTCCATTGCGACTTCGAGGAAGTTCATGACCTCGGGTTTGAGGATACCCATAACCATGCGCATACCGCCCACCTGGTAAGGGCTGATGACACGGTTGGCGCCGGCCCGGAGCAGTTTTTTGTGAGCATTTTCCTCGCCTGCGCGGGCTATTATTTCCAGGTTCTGGTTTAACTCCCGTGCGGAGAGAACCACGTAGACATTGGCAGCGTCTGAGTTGAGCACCGAGACCAGTCCTCGGGCCGCTTTAATGTTGGCCGAGATAAGAACTTCTTCTTCCGTAGCGTTTCCCGGAGCCAGATGGTAGGCGGAGTCGATGATCTTTAGCTGGGCTTCCGGTGAATTTTCTACCACAACGAATGGAATGCCCCGGGCCTGAAACTGGTGACACACATAAGCTCCCATTCTGCCAAAACCACATACTATGAAATGACCTGAAATTTTCTCAATAGCCCTCATGGAACGTCGCCTCGTTATGATTTTCTCAACTTCACCCTCAATCAACATTCTACTGCCGGTAATGAGAACATAGCCAACCACACCAAAACCGATAAATATCAGGAAAATAGTAAAAACACGACCATATTCCCCGAGGGGATGCACCTCCTGATATCCTATTGATCCTATCGTTATTACGGTCATGTACAGTCCGTCTAGAAAAGTCCACCCCTCAAGGTACATATATCCGACGGTTCCTACAATGATGACCATGATCAGACCGATCACGGAACGGAATACCAGGTTGTGGGTCATGAAACATTGACTCCGTATAATTGAGCAAGACGCTAAAATAGACGCTGCGGAATTTGAACCCTGCCGATTAGTAGCGTCGGTTCATTCGGAGCGAAGATTGTTTGGTCGAGATTTAACAGTGAATTTATTTTGTAAGGCATGTCAAGTCAATCTAAGTTTTCCAATATTGCAGTTAGAGACCGGACCACGGTTGAAATCGGTACGAACTATGGTTATTGTGATTGTATGTTTTTCATGAATGGCGACTTGACTGTAAGACCTGCCAGCAAACGCGGAGGCAAGCATTGATAAAAATAGCCTTTGATATTGACGGAGTGGTCCTTAGATCTATCGAGGTCATTTTGTCTCACATAAACGAGGCAACCGGAAACAGTCTTAAACCTACCGATCTCACTGGTTGGGATCTCGAGCCACTGGGGTTGTCGGTGGAAACTCTTCGGGAATCGGCCCATCACATGTTCAGACAGGATTACATCGAGCCGTACGAAGGCGCCGAGACGGTGTTGTGGGAAATATATGAACGCACGAAGGAACCGTTACTGTTCATAACCGGCCGCAACGACCCTGGGACTGCGCGTAAACAACTGGAATCTCTTAACTGGCCGGTCAGGACACCCGAAATGATCGTAACGGGGGGGGATCGTGACAAGAGATACTACCTCAAAGAGACTGGAGCCGGCTTTATCGTGGAAGATGACGAACTCCACCTGATGGACTATCTTGAAAACGGTGTTGGGGTCGGTTTGATGGTGCAACCCTGGAACAGAAAATGCCGCGTACCAGTCACATGTAAGTTCGACCAGTGGAACGATATCAGGGACTTTTTTGTCCAGGGGCTATGTGAATCCTAATCATGACGCGGAAGATGAATTTATCTTGAGGATTGTCAAATGAGTTTTTTGGGAAAGCTTTGGACCCGTATCAGGGGTATGTTCATAAATGCAGGGGATGATGTGGTTTCTTCAAGTCCAGAGGCCATAAGGGCCACGTACGCCGCGGCCATCGATGAGGCCAAGAGAAGATACATCGAAATGGAGCGTGCTGTTGCATTACTTGCCAGAGAACGTGAAAAGACGGATCAGGCGTTAAAGGACCTGGACAAGGAACAGACCGAGATCAGGAGTCGCCTCGAAGGCGCCCTGGCCGCCGCCGAATCAGAGCCGGACAATCCATTGCACCGAGAAGCCGGGGCCAGATACCTGACACGCATCCAGGAAATAGACCGGAAAGAAGAACAGCTCACCCAGGAACTGGAGTCCCAGAAAGACAAGGTCGAAGAATACAAAATTCGTCTGAGGTCGTTCAGCGACGAGATAGAGAAGCTGAAAAAAGAACAGGGTGAAATGCTGGCTGAATTTGTTTCAACCCAACAGGTCATTCAATTGGAATCCCGTCTGAGGGGGCTTGCCGAATCATCGGTAGACGATTCTATAGTTGCCATAAGAGACAAGATCGGCGCAATGAAGGCTCAGGCAAAGATAGCGACTGAAATGCGTCAGTCCGGAAAAGGGCAACTTGACGACAAATACCAACGAATAGGCTCCGAAAAACAGGCTGAAGCCAAATTTGACGAGCTGCTCAAACAACGCTCAAGTCAAACATCTGTTCCTGAAAAGACAAGGGATTTGGGGTGACGTCGTGCCGTGTCAGCCAGGGCTTCAGTCCTAGAACTTTCAATATGACTGCCAGGAACATTACATCGCCACAATTTGCCGGTCGAATTATCGAGAAATACCTCTCTTCTCAATCGACGGCCTTTGTCATTTATGGCAACACCAAGGACGTATATCCTGTTCAGGAAGGTCGATATGTCCATCTGGTAGAGTTCCTGATCGAATCCCTGATCAAGCCCTCTAAACCGTCCGCCCCCAAGGTGGTGATCATTTACGATCCGGCCGAAGGAATAACATTCCACAATCCGCTGGACCGAGAGGATATCTCATCAAGAATAGGCGAAGAGAGGCTTGCCAAAATCCTGGCGGCCTCCAGGGCCGACATTGTTACCGCCCTGGATACAATGCGCCGACTCGTGAAACCGGATGATGACGCAATTCCCGCTAAAAATATCACTAAACCGTTTGCCGTCATAATCAAACATGCTGAAGCGGTTGCGCCCTCCCAACAATACGTCTCAATGGCAGACCCGGATCGGCTCAAGGTCATTACACTTGAGAACTGGCTATCAGAGGATCGTTTCGTAATCTCAAACAATATCGTGTTTCTGATCAGTGAGACTTTGGGGGGAGTCAACGACCGGGTCGTGGAATTGCCTTACGTGTCGGCCATCAACATTGAGCGTCCATCGGGTGTTGAGCGTCGTTCTTTCCTGTCGAGTCTGGCGAAGACCGAGACCGCCATCAATCCGGATGACTTGGACCAACTGACCTTCAGCTCAGCGGGTTTGAGCCTGTTGTCCATCAGGCAAATAGTGAACCAGGCCTCCTATAGAGGGATAAAAGTCAATCCGGCTCACATTTTTGAAAAAGCCCGTGAAATTATAGAGAAAGAGCTTGAGGGTCATGTAAGTTTTCTCAGCCTTGATTATGGTTTCGAAAAAGTCCTGGGATCAAAATCACTCATCAACAGGCTCAATGAACTGAAGATCTTTCTGAATGGTTCGGACCCGGAACTCATGCCGGTGGGTATTCTTGTCCCCGGAGCCAATGGTGTCGGCAAGACATTTATATTCAAGGCGTTCGCTAAGGAGTGCGGTTGGATTGCTGTCGAGTTGAAGAACGTCAGGGGTCAGTACGTTGGCCAGACGGAGAGTAATTGGGAGCGGATTCGGTCGGCGCTGGAGGCTATGGGGAAGGTGATGGTCTTTTACGACGAGGCTGACACCGAGATCGGCGGCAGGGGGCCTCAGACTCATGAGGTGGACAGGCGCCTGTTCGGGTCCATGCTCAGGATGATGTCCGACCCAAACAACAGGGGAAGGATAGTCTGGATAATCATCACGGCGCGGCCTGACCGTCTTGAGCCCGACATCAAGCGTTCGGGGAGGGCGGGCGAACACATCCCCGTCTTTGACATTCACGGAGCAGAGCGGGAAGGATACGTAGGGGCCCTTTTTTCTCGGGCAGGGGTTGATTTGGATGGCATCGATCCGGCTCTTAGAGAGAGGATACTCGAGGCAACAGAGAAATACTATCCAGCGGATTTCGACCATTTGCTCACTGAGCTGAAGCGCAGAAGAGCCTTGGAGCGACACATCAGTCCCGAAACCATAATTGACGAAGCCATCAATTTTATGCCCTCCGATATATCGAGACAGCGCGAATTCCAGGAACTCCTGGCTGTCCTGGAATGCACATCGAGGAGACTTCTCCCTCCAAAATATGCTAATCTGACGCGTGAGTCTGTAGAAAAGCAACTGGAGGATGTCCGAAGCGCAATGAGAAAACAGGCATGAAAATTCTTGGAATAGAAACCTCATGTGATGAAACATCGGCTGCGATAACCGAGGACGCTTCCCGGGTTTTGTCAAATGTGGTGGTTTCTCAGATAGACATTCACAGGGAATACGGCGGAGTCGTGCCTGAATTGGCCTCTCGCAAGCACATAGAAGCTATATCATGGGTCATAGACAGGGCATTCGAGGAGGCTGGAGTCGCTATTGGGGATATAGACTGTATAGGTGTGACCAGCGGCCCTGGACTCATAGGATCGCTCCTGGTAGGTGTCGGTGTGGCAAAGTCCATTGCCATGGGCATCGAGAGGCCGATTTGCGCTGTCAATCATTTACATGGACACCTTTTTGCGTCATTTCTGGAGAGAAGTGATTTGAGGTTTCCGTTTGTCGGCATGGTGGTCTCCGGTGGACATACGAGCATATTCCATGTCAGGTCCGTCACCGAAATTGATGTAATGGGCAAGACGCGCGATGACGCAGCGGGTGAGGCCTTTGACAAGGTTGCCAAGCTGCTGGGGCTGGGCTATCCAGGTGGCGCCATAATTGAGAGACTGGCGGCAGAGTCGCCCACTGATGATATCAGGCTGCCCAGGGCTTTAATGGAAAAAGATAATCTGGACTTTTCATTTTCAGGACTGAAAACTGCGGTGTTGAAGAAATCGGAAGAAATCCTTGGTGTCCGCCGCCGTAATAACATCTCCGGCAGCTTTCAGGCCTTAGCCTACGATGAGAGTGACCCACAAACTCAGGATAACCTCAAGCGTATATGTCGAGCCTTCCAGGACGCAGCGCTCGATGTGCTTGTCACCAAAGGATTATGGGCTGCCAAAGCGCTTGACGCAGACAGCATTGTCGTATGTGGTGGGGTGGCGGCCAACAGGACTCTTCGAAATAAATTCTCCCGTGAGGGCGAACGTTTTGGAATAGAGGCTATTTTTCCTTCTGTGCCTCTTTGCGCCGACAATGCTGCCATGATAGCGGCCCGAGCTGCCTTTCTGGCGCAGGAAGGACTCTACGATGACCTCGCTTTCGGGGCTACGAGCCGACTTTAGTGTCATGACATCGATTAAATGGAGTTGAAAATGAAGAAAGTGGAACTGACGCCCATCTTCGATGAGACCGCCATAAAGGTTCGGATTACGGAACTGGCCCAACAGATAGCCTCAGATTATCCGGATGGTGGGATAGTTTTCATCGGCATACTGAAGGGAGCGTTTGTTTTTCTGGCAGATCTGGTAAGAGCGCTGGAAAAGCCGTGTCATGTCGAGTTCGTCAGGATTTCATCTTATGGATCATCGAAGACGAGCAGTGGAGAGCTGAAAATTCTGCTTGATATAGCCTGTTCCATAGAAGGTAAGGACGTCATACTTGTTGACGACATAGTTGATACAGGACTGACTCTGAGTCAGTATCGAGAACGTCTCCTGGAACAGAAACCACGTAGCCTGAAAATAGCGGCTCTGATCAACAAGACGGGAAGGCGCGAAAAAAGCGTTAATCTCGATTATTGCGGATTTGACCTCGATAAAGGATTCCTGGTGGGATATGGACTGGACTGCGATGAGCATTACAGAAACCTTCCCGGCGTGTGCTCCATAGACTCCACTCACTGACCTTGTAAAGCAGGAGAATTCCGGGGCCAGTGTCAGGGCAGGCTCAAAAGACAGTTCATTTCTTTAACGAATCCATGAGGACAGGTTTCAGTTGGGTCGCTCCAAAAATTAATGAGCCGAGCCATCCGCCTATGCAGGCCGCCAGGAAGAGCTGAGCCTGAGCCATGAGTTCAGGCTGGTCATATATTAGCCTATAATACAGGAAGAGATCGACAAGCAGGAAAGACACGAATCCGCCCAGCAGATAAACTCGCCGAAACCTGTCGCGACCTATTTTCAACGCCATACCGGCCACAAAAAAAACAAGCATCAATGATCCTGCCCCTATGGCGAACCCCATAAATCCTGATTTTAAAAACAAGTTGAAGTCCATATCTTACGCGCCCCGAAATTCAATGTATGTTCTTATCGACAATGAAGCACCGGATTTGTTTGCCACTAAGGAGGGACAGGGGATTTGAAAAAAATCCCCTGTCTGAGAGAGTTAGATTTTAAAAGTGTCCAACATGGATAGGGCGGCTTTGCGTCCCGCTCCCATGGCGAGGATAACTGTGGCCGCGCCTGTAACGATGTCGCCTCCGGCCCACACCCTGTCCTTGCTGGTCTTGCCGGTTTCAGGATCAGCGACGATATTGCCCCATTTGTTGGTGTCGAGATTCCTGGTTGTAGACGGGACCAAAGGATTTGCCCCGTTTCCGACAGAGACGATGACCGTGTCGCATTCCTTTTCGTAAATTGCTCCTGGAATGGGAACGGGTCTGCGTCTTCCGGACGCGTCGGGTTCGCCTAGTTCCATTTTCTGGAGCTTCAGGCCGACCGCCCAGCCCTGTTCATTGCCGATTATTTCCAGAGGTGCGCTCAGTAACTCAAATTTTACGCCTTCCTCAACGGCATGGTGGACTTCCTCCGACCTGGCAGGTAGTTCGTCCATTGTTCGTCTGTAGACGATGGTGACTTCCTCTGCGCCTAGTCTCAGGGAAGTCCTCGCCGAGTCCATGGCCACGTTTCCACCGCCAAACACTACAACCCGGCGGCCTTTGGCCACAGGGGTATCAGCCTGCGGGAACATGTAGGCTTTCATGAGGTTTGCGCGTGTGAGGAATTCGTTGGCGGAATATACTCCGTTCAGATTCTCTCCAGGTATTTTCAGGAACAAGGGGGCTCCGGCGCCTGATCCTATGAACACGCCATCGAATTTTCTCTTTTCAAGAAGATCATCAACCGTTTCAATACGCCCTATGACCCAGTTGGTCTTGAATTCAACTCCCATTCTTCTCAGTTCATCAACTTCTGAGCGCACAATGGCTTTGGGCAGCCTGAATTCAGGTATTCCGTAAACCAGAACGCCTCCAAGCTCATGAAGGGCCTCAAATACCGTGACGGCCACACCTTTTTTCACGAGAGCCCCGGCCATGGTGAGACCTGCGGGGCCTGAGCCTACTATGCCAACTTTCAGTCCTGTCGGCTTGGGAAGCTCAGGTATCTGGCCTCCGCCATGGATAGCCGCGTAGTCTGCTACATACCTCTCAAGGCGTCCAATAGCGCATGGCTCGTTCTTGCCCTTGGCTCCGACAACGCATTTGGCTTCGCACTGCGTTTCCTGTGGGCAGACTCTACCTGCAATACGCGGAAGGCTATTTTTTTCCTTTATTTTCCATGCTGCCCCAATGATATCCCCAGCTTTGACCATGTTGACAAAGTCTGGAATATCGACTTCAACCGGGCAGCCTTTCATGCATGAAGGTTTCTTGCAGCTTAAACAACGGCTCGCTTCCAAAAGGGCCAAATCATTTTCGTATCCGAGAGCCACCTCATAAAAATTATGCGCCCTTTCTATGGGATTCTGCTCCGGCATCTTCTGACGGGGAGTTTTCGGTTTTTTTGCGGGCTTGGCTTCTTTGTCGCTCATTATGCGCCTCCCGGAAAAGTGCATTGACACCCGCGCGGAGTGTCACGGAAACTATTAAGCGCTATAAGTTCCTGGCCTTTGTACATCGCCAGTCTCTTCATCAGGAGATCGAAATCAACCTGTAGTCCGTCGAATTCAGGACCGTCCACACATCCGAACATGGTCTTGCCGCCAACTTCCACACGGCACGCGCCGCACATACCTGTTCCATCGACCATGATGGGGTTGAGGCTCACCACCGTAGGCAGGTTGGCTTTCCTGGCCACATTTACCACTGCCTTCATCATCGGAACCGGGCCTATGGCTACAACCAGGTCTATTTGCTGGCCCTTGTCTATGAGGCCCTGCAACACCTGGGTAACAAATCCGTGAAAACCGAATGATCCGTCATCAGTTGATATTATCTGCTCATGACTGACCTTTCGCATTTCTTCGGTCATTATCAGCAATCCCTCGGTTCTTGCGCCAAGTATGCTGATAACGTTGTTCCCAGCGTCGAACATGCCTTTGGTTATTGGATAGAGTGGTGCGACTCCGATTCCACCGCCGACTCCCACTACCGTTCCAAATTTCTCAATGTGTGTCGGCGTGCCCAACGGACCGCAAATATCCTGAAATTTCTCTCCCACACACATGGTGCCCATGTAGTAGGTGGTAGATCCTACCTCCTGCCAAACAAGAGTTATCGTTCCCTTTTCGACATTCTTGTCGGCGACTGTGAGTGGAATTCTCTCACCGGTTTCTGTAGTCCGTAATATAATGAATTGACCAGGTCTATGAGCTTCAGCTATTGCGGGAGCAGATATGACCGCTCTGTTTACTCCAGGGCCAATCCTCTCTTTCTCAAGGATCTCAAACATTTAGTAGACCTCCTCGGACTTCTATCACAATCTGTTTCGTTTTTGAACTTAGTCAGGTAGAGTCAGGGACTGTTGAGGGATAACACAAGCTACATGTGTAACATAACTTTTACGTCAGCCGCAACAGCTTTATACATGAATAACGGTCTTCCACCTTCCCTTGATATATTAATGCAATACAACTTTTTTAATCAAGAAAAAGTTCACTATTCTGAAATACGCTCCAGCACTTTGTAGAATTGGGCATTGTTCCGGACAGAGCTGAAGACGGGGTCTTTTTTCAGTTTTTCAGGGTTTGCATAACCGCGATCAATGGCCAGGTTGAGGTATTTGAAACAGTTCGCGCTATTGTTGGCCAACGCGAACATTCCGGCCAGATTGTAAAGATGGGAAGGGTTACCGGGTTCCGCTTCGGAAGCCTTCTTCATCCACTTCAGCGCATTCTCAAGGTCACCGGACATAGCCAGAGCAAGGGCGTACGGGGAATAGAGAAGGTTTGCCTCAGGCGAGGAAGTGACCCGTTTTTGGAGCAGGCTCAGGGCGTCATCTACCCTGTTCTCCTCGAGGTACAACATGCCAAGATTGGCGATTGTATCCGGTGTCGCTTCCTCGTCAGACATCATTTTCTCATATATTTTTCTTGCGGCGTTCCTGTCTCCAGATCTGTAGAATGCCAGAGCCAATGAAAGTTTTAGCTGAGGGTCGCCACCGGAGAGTTGGACGGCCTTGGTGTAGCGGTCAATCGCTTCCCTGTAGTTTTCATTCTCGAGCGCATATGCTCCCAGCATTTTGTGGACTTCCGGGTTGTTCTCCTCGCTCGCCACTATCCTGTTTAGCGCGGCCTTTGCTTCATCTTTCTTGCCGGCCCATTTTAATGTTTTTGCCAGATTGAGGTCTCGCATTGCCATCAGGCCGGTGTCCATGCCTTCCATCACGTTTCTGAAAATGTCTGAACTTTGCTCTGCAGAAAGTTTTTTACAGTTTTTTGCAAGCCCGGTTTCAGACATCATGTCCATTATCAGGACTGCCATCTCCTGATGGAGTTCAATAGTGGGATGGACGTGGTCAAGAAAACTTTCATCTCCGGCCAAACCTGACGAAAAGCCCGCTTCAAGTGATCTGTTTTCAACGAATTTCCTGAAGTCAACCAGGGTGGCCTTACGTGAGTCAATCACGGAATAGAATTCCAACTCGACCGGTGAAGTGGCTCGAAGCGGGCAAATGTCCAGGTCACGAGCCCTGATGAAATAATCTCTGGCTTCTGTATGTCGTCCAAGTCCATCAAGAGCTTTTGCCATCATGAAGTTTGCATGGGCATGTTGCCCAAGTTTGGGAAATACAGGTGTCAACTGATCGAAAGCCACCTGGAAATTGCCGGATTTAATCATTTTATCGACTGACTCAAGTTTTTTTTCCAGGTCCGCCTTTTCCCGGGCGGTCATCGCTGGGTTGTATTCAGACTTGAAGGGCGAAAAATCCCTGAGATTGGAGGCGGGGCTGACGAAGATGAGAGGAACTCCGGCGGACTCGCTGAGGTCCAGCAACGCGTTGAGGTTATGTCTGAAATGCAGGGCTACACCTTTGGCGAATTCATCGTCCCGGTGATACAGGTCCAGTCCTGAACTTCTGTCCAGGATTGCGCTAGCCTCATCGTGGAGTATTGTCTTGTGGGGATTACCTGAATTTGTGCTACCGCCATCGTCGGTCTTGCCAGCAGACGCCCGATCCGACCCTTTGATGAGATGTTTTAGCCCCTTGTAAAGTCTCGATTTTTCGAGAAAGGATTCGACGGTAAAAAGATATGGGCTCTTTTCAAAAAATGCGGAGTAGGATCTTCTCTCAAGAAATTCGTTTTGCCCCGTATAAACTATGAAAAGGTCTGGCTTGTATTTCAGGGTTTGTTTCATCAGGGGGAGTATTCTGTAGGAGGCGTACGATATTCCTCCAAGATTGATTACTTCGTATTTCATCCCGTTCTCGCATGAGTTCAGTAATTCCTGGAGCCACCTCGGAAACGATGTTTTCCAGTTGAACGGGTGTCCGTAGGTGGTTGAGCCACCAAATGCAAATATCCTGAAGGTATTCGTCGGCTTGACTGAGTTGAAGGACGCCTCGTTGAAGTATCTCAAACGGTCCCTTGCAATGCTCGCTGTTCCGTTTTCTTCGGAGAACAGAGGCTGAATGGCGGAGAAACCAACAAACGGGTCATCAGACGCCGTCTGGGAGCCATGCCAGAAAAGTCCCAGAGCCCCTTCTACCCCTGCGAAAAAGACAAGGCTCACGATGATTCCAAGCGCGAGATCACGTAAGACCCCCTTTTTTATCTCAGGATGGACGTAATCAGTTGAAACTGGAGCCGCTGGTTTGGTTGGCTGGGGTTTCAGCTTTTTTTTGGGTTTTTGTTCGGATCTTTTCATGGGAGATTGTCGTGTTTGACGTTTGGCGCAACATTTATTAAAATAGTGAAATCATACTGACCTGATACCCGGAATGACCAGGTTTTGCGGCAGTAAATACCAAAATGTGTGTCCGAGGTGCGTTTCCAATGATCAGGACGTTGTTTGTGGCGTTGAGCGTTGTGTTATTGGCCTGGGCTGTGACGCCCGTCGAATGTTCAGCTCAGCAGGACCCCGTCAAGTGGTCCGCGCCCATGAACGATTATCCGACCCAATGGAATCCCACTGCAGCTCCACCAAGTAATTACAACCCCTACGGTTACAATTATCCTTACGGGGCCTACGGCTACGGTTACCAGGGTCAGCATCCGGGCGCCTATCAGGGTAACCAGTATTACGGAGGCCAGACTGGCAATCCTTACTATGGCTATTACGGACAGTAGGCATTACCCGAAGATGTCCGCCTGAAACACGATGTTGGCTGACATTTGTTTTGTCAGCGTGCGTCCCACTCGGACACCATCCCGGTTACCGACTCAAGTATTTTATCCATGTCAACCAGGATTGTTTCCTTGTTCTTTCTGCTCCGTAGTTCGACTTTTCCTTCTGCTAGCCCCTTCTTGCCGATGGTCAACCTGATTGGTATTCCCATCAGGTCTGCGTCCTTGAACTTGACTCCTGGCCTTTCATTGCGATCGTCCAGGAGAGTATCCAGTCCATTGGCCCACAACATTTTGTAAATTGTATCGGCGGCAGTGTCTATTTCCTGGTTTTTAGCTCCCATTGTAGTGATGATCACAGTAAACGGGGCTATCGGTGGAGGGAATATTATGCCGTCGTCGTCGTGGTTCTGTTCAATGGCGGATGCCACGGTCCTGCTAACGCCAATTCCATAGCAGCCCATGATCATGAAGGTTTCCTTGCCCTCCGGGTCAAGGAATGTTGCATTCATGCTCTTCGAGTATTTTGTGCCGAGCTTGAATATGTGCCCTACTTCTATTCCCCGGCTCATTACAAGCTTGCCGTTGCACCTGGGGCAGGGGTCTCCCTCGCTAGCCGACCTGAAGTCCCCGTAGGCCTCTACCAGGAATCCCGAAAGCGGACTGACGTTTATAATGTGGTAATCTTTTTCATTCGCCCCTACAACGGCGGTATCCATGCCACGGATGGCGTAATCGGCAAGTACTCTGACGTTTGACAGACCAATGGGGCCTGAAAAACCCAGGGGGCCGCCGGTAATTTCTTTGATGAGCCCCTCATCCGCCAGTTCCATTTCGGTTGCGCCAAGGAAGTTCTTGACCTTAACATCATTAAGTTCGTGGTCGCCTCTGACAAGGACTACCGCCGGGCCTTTGTCCGTTTTCAGGATGAGGGTCTTGATAAGGTTACTGGGGTGTAGAGCAAGAAACTGAGAGACTTCCTCAATTGTTTTTACGGATGGTGTGGCAACCTTTTTAGGAGACTCATTAACCAGTTTGTCTGTAAAAGGGCAAGGTCTTATTTCGGCCTTTTCCAGGTTGGCGGCGTAATCGCAGCTATCGCAGGAGACCACGGTGTCCTCACCGGTGTTCGCCAGGACCATAAATTCATGGGAAAAACTGCCGCCGATGGGGCCGGAGTCCGCTTCCACAGCCCTGAACTGCAGGCCGCACCTTCTGAAGATTCGCTCGTATGCGTCTCTCATTACAAGGTATGTGGCTTCTGCGCCCTCCTCGGTGGCGTCGAAGGAATAACCATCCTTCATTATGAATTCCCTGCCTCTCATGAGGCCAAATCTGGGACGTATCTCATCGCGGAATTTTGTCTGGATCTGATACAAATTCAGTGGAAGATCCCTGTATGACCTCACATCTCTTCTTACCAGGTCTGTTATAACCTCTTCGTGGGTGGGACCGAGGCAACACTCTCTGTCGTGCCTGTCCCTGAAGCGCAGCAGTTCGGCTCCATAAACATCCCATCGCCCGGATTCTTTCCACAGCTCTGACGGCTGGACAGTGGGAAGGAACACTTCCTGGGCGCCTGACGCGTCCATTTCTTCACGGACTATCTGTTCAACTTTTCTCAGTGACCGGTATCCAAGCGGCAAATATGAATAAACTCCGGCTGTTAGCTTTCTGATCATGCCTGCACGTAACATGAGCTTGTGGCTGATCACCTCAGCGTCAGCCGGGTCTTCCTTTAAGGTAGGAACATGGAGTTTCGACATTCTCATTAGCTTATCCTCGGATGTTCGGTTGTTTTATGGCTCATGACATGCGCAATAGTTTTCACGCATGGCGAATAACTTTTAACTTTTACCAGAATAATTGTTTTGAGGCAAATTTTGCTCGATATTCCTGACGCGCCCGTAGGTTGGTCCATGAAAGAAAATTTGTTGTAGCGTTTCTCAAAAGTATTATCGAAACGAGATTACAATTCAAACTGGCACACCCAGGTGGGCGCAACTACAACGAGAGAGCCAGGCTTGTTGTCATGCCGGACTTGATCCGGCATCCAGAATTTCTGGATTCCCATGTTCACTGGAATGACATACCAAATCATTCGCACAGTTCGCTTTTATTTTCAGGAACTGCTGTGGCCATGAAGGCAGTGGATGATCCCGGGAGCCTCATGGCCCGGCATGGCTTAACGGTTTCAAGCATTTAATAATGCAGGTCTGTTTTGTATTTGTGACGTATTGTGGATGACTGTGGTATAAACTGCTCTGGGTATTTGCCGGATGCTGGAAGTCAAACATGCGGTTTTTGGACACACAGAAAATCGTCGAAGCGGCCGAGAAGTTCAGGGAGCTTGGTTCACCCTGTCGTCTGTGTCCGCGCGAATGCATGGTGGTTCGTATTGCCGGCCAAACAGGCTATTGTGGAGCCGGCGCCCAGCCATCCCACTCCGGTATTCTTCCACATTTCGGAGAGGAGCCTCCGCTTGTGGGGTCTGGTGGGGCGGGAACGATTTTCTTTACGCATTGTAATCTGAGATGCGTTTTCTGCCAGAATTACCAGATCAGTCGAGGCGAATGTGGCGAGGTTATCACGGTAGGGCAACTTGCCGATGAGATGCTGAAGCTGCAACTTCACGGCGCCTCCAATATTGAACCTGTTTCTCCTACACATCAGATGCATCTGTTCCTGGAAGCGCTTGCGATTGCCGCCGAAAAAGGTCTCAATCTGCCAGTCGTCTATAACTCTGGCGGCTACGATTCAGTTGAAGCGTTGAAGCTTCTTCGCGGCATCATTCACGTCTACATGCCGGATCTGAAATACGCCGACTCAAAAATGGCGGCCAAATATTCAGATTGCCCGGATTACGTTGAAGTCGCCAGAGGTGCCATCAGGGAGATGTATGACCAGGTGGGAGAGCTTGAGATGGACGCAGAAGGCAGGGCCATAAAGGGCCTGATCATAAGACATCTTGTGTTGCCGGATGATATCTCGGGAACGGCAGAAACGATGCGCTGGATCAGAGATAACATATCCTCTCAGGTCGCCATCTCATTGATGTCGCAGTATTCTCCCATGTATGACGCATTCAGGTATCCTGAGCTGAGACGCAGGATCAAGGCATCCGAATATGACAGGATTGTTGATTTATGCTGGGATCTTGGGCTGGAAAACGTTTTCATACAGGAAATTTCATCCCAAAACACCTGTATTCCCGATTTCAGAAACACAAACCCCTTTGAATGGGACTGACTACTTGCGGCGCATGGCCAACTGGAGATCGAGCATGAAGTCTTTAGCAGGAATATTTTTTAAAGCAGCCTCGCTTTCTTTAGTTTTGCTGATTCTGGGGTGTACTTCCGAACCTCCAGTGGTTCAGCCCCCGCCACCGGAAGTTACAGTAAGCAGGCCCCTGAAAAAAGTGGTTTACAGGTATCTCGAATACGCAGGAACCCTGGCGGCGTTTCAGAAAGTTGAGATCAGGGCTCGTGTGCAGGGTTTTCTGGAAAAAATAAATTTCAAGCCAGGCTCGGCAGTAAATGCTGGAGACCTGTTGTTTGTTATTGATCCAAGACCGTACAAAGCACGGGTGGATCAGGCCACGGCCACGGTTGAAGCAAAAAAGGCTGCGCTGAACCTGGCTCAGGTCGAATATGAAAAGGCCAGGCAACTTGAATCCAGGGACGCCATCAGTCAGATAAAACTGATAGAGCAGACGGCTAAACGGGACGTGGCCAAGGCTGAACTCGCTCAGGCAGAGGCAGACCTGGAAAACTCAAGGCTGGACCTGGATTATACCCAGGTTAAATCCCCTATCAGCGGTTTCGTGAACAGAAACCTTGTTGACCTGGGAAACCTTGTGGGCGCACAGGATAAGACCCTGTTGACTACAGTGGTTGATGACAAGTCCGTTTATGTATATTTCAGCGCAAGTGAGCAGGATTTGATGCCGTTGATAAGAGATCGTGAGAAGGCTCCCGAAAACAGGCCCAAAGTTTTCATGTCACTTTCCGATGAGAAGGATTTTACTCACGAGGGATACATAGACTATGCCGATTCGGAAATAGACCCATCGACTGGAACTCTTCAGATCCGGGCCGTGTTTACCAACGATAAGGGTCTGTTTGTGCCGGGAATGTTCGTCCGACTGCGGATTCCGGTGCAAAAGCTGGACGCTCTTCTTGTTCCTGAGGTCTCGATACAGGCAGGACAGGCAGGCAAGTTTGTCATGGTAGTGGGCGACGACAAGATAGCCGAACAGCGGATAGTTAAAACAGGCCAGCAGGAAGACCGGATGCGCGTGATACTGGAAGGCCTGCAGGAGAAGGACTGGGTCATCATCAACGGCATGAGGAGGGCCAGGGCGGGTCAACCTGTCAGACCGGTGGAGAAACAGCTAACCGACACGCAGCCCGACAAATCCCCACAGTCCGATCCTGACAAGAAATAGCTGAGGCCAAAAATGCTTAGCCGATTCTTTATCGACAGACCAATATTCGCCTCAGTCATTTCCATCTTCATTGTGATTGCGGGCGCCGTATCAATTTTCACTTTACCGATAGCCCAATACCCGGACATTACCCCGCCGATGGTCCAGGTGACCGCCTATTATCCGGGCGCCGATCCACAGGTGATCGCGGACAGTGTGGCCTCGCCTATAGAGCAGGAAGTTAACGGTGTAGAGGGGATGATGTACATGAGCAGCACCTCCTCGAGCAACGGGCAATATACGCTAAAGATAACTTTCGAGCTTGGAACGGACATCGATATGGCCACGGTTCTGGTCCAGAACAGAGTCCAGAAGGCCATGGCCAAATTGCCGGAGTCTGTTCAGCGCCAGGGGGTAAGTTCAAAAAAGCAGTCAACCAACATAGTCAATATCATGTGTCTCTATTCCTCCGACGGTAAGCTGGATGATCTTTACATCACCAACTACACCACCATCCGGATAAAGGACCAGCTCACCCGCATCAAAGGTGTGGGAGACATTTTTATCGCGCCTGATAAAGAATACGGCATGAGGATCTGGCTGGATCCAAATCGCATGCAACATAACGGGCTGACTACATCAGACGTTCTTGAAGCGCTCAGAGAACAGAACGTTCAGGTGGCGGCCGGTCAGATAGGGCAACAGCCGGTTCCGGATGGCCAGGACTATCAACTCACGGTAAGGACGCTCGGTCGACTCAGCGAAGTGGAGCAGTTTGAAGACATAGTAGTGAAAAGAGGGGATAGGGGGAGGATTACCAGAATAAAGGATGTGGCCAGAGTCGAGCTTGGTGGAAAGAACTACGACACCATGTCCTTTATGAACGGCATGCCTGCCGCAACTATTATAGTATATCAGGCGCCTGGATCCAACGCCCTGGATGTGGCTGAGCTTGTAACGAAGAAAATGAACGAACTCCGCAAAGACTTTCCGAGTGGGCTCGATTACAGGACAGTTTACGATTCTTCACTCTTTGTGAGGGCCTCCATACACGAAGTCGTCAAGACTCTTTTCGAGGCCTTCGTGCTGGTCTTCATCGTGGTTTTCATCTTCCTCCAGAACTGGCGCACCACGCTGATACCATCCATCACGATTCCGGTGGCCTTGGTCGGCACGTTTGCAGTGATGGCCCTGCTGGGATTTTCCATTAACATGATCACTCTGCTGGGGCTTGTCCTTGCCATAGGAATTGTGGTGGACGACGCAATTGTTGTTGTGGAAAACGTAGAGCGCAACATGACCCAGCTCGGTCTTAGCGCCCGTGACGCGACAGTGAAGGCCATGGAAGAGATAACGGGCGCCATAGTTGGCATCACCCTGGTTCTCATGGCAGTTTTTGTCCCGGCTTCTTTTCTCGGAGGTATTTCCGGACAACTCTACAGACAGTTTTCGCTCACCATAGCGGTCACCACTCTTTTTAGCGCCATAAACGCTCTGACATTGAGCCCGGCTCTGTGCGCCATTCTTCTGAAAAAAGAGAGCCACGGCCGGAAAAACATCTTTTTCAGGAAGTTCAATTCCGTTTTTGACAAAATAACCGAAGGCTACTCCAGGACCGTCACCATGCTTTTGCGGAAAATGTCCCTGGCCGTGGTGGCTTTCATCTGTCTGGTGGCCTTGACATACGTTGGTTTCATCAAGGTGCCAACCGGTTTTCTGCCGGATGAGGATGACGGTCTGGTGCTGGTGAATCTGCAGTTGCCTGATGGGGCTTCTCTCGAGCGGACCCGCAAGGTCATGGAAACTGTAGCGGGCATAATCAATTCGGTTGAGGGAGTGGAGACGTTCACCCTGATGCCGGGTTATTCCATCATAGATGGTGTGGGTCCGAATCTCGGTGGTGGATTCATATCGCTGAAACCCTGGGATGTGAGACTTCCAAAAGGGCATACCAGAGACGCCATCATGATGGACATGGCAAGAAAATTCTACGGCGTTCAGGAGGCGGCCCTGCTGTTCCCGTTCGCATTGCCCCCGATAAGCGGCTTGGGTGTAAGTAGTGGATTTGACATGCAGGTTCAGGATGTCCTGGGTCTTGGCATCGACAGACTGGCCGAAGCGACTGATGACATTGTCCAGGCTGCAGGAGTTCAGCCCTCCCTGATGAGTGTCAATTCGTCTTTCCGGGCTGATACTCCGACGTTGTTCGCCGATGTTGACAGGGTGAAGGCGCTGGATCTGAGAGTGCCCCTCAAATCGGTTTTCGACACGATGCAAGCCTTCCTGGGTTCGGAATATGTCAATGACTTCAATAAATTCGGAAGAACCTGGCAGGTCAGGGTACAGGCCGACAGTGTGTTCAGAAGGAAGCCGGAGGATATCGGTAAACTGCAGGTGAGATCTCTTGATGGTAAAATCATTCCATTGAGCGCCATTGTCACCGTGGAAGAAACCCTGGGGCCACAGAGAATTGATCGTTACAACATGTTCACGTCCGCCCGAGTCTCAGGTCAGCCGGCGCAGGGCTACAGTTCAGGGCAGGCGCTCTCCACAATGGAGTCACTTGCGGCCCAGAAATTCCCTCAAGGCATCAGTTATGAATGGACAGGCATGGCCTTCGAGGAAAAGAAAGCGGGAGGGCAGATAGGACTGGTCTTTGGCCTGGCCGTAATAGTCGTGTTGCTAATCCTTGCAGCCCAGTATGAAAGCTGGACTGACCCGATTTCCGTCATTCTCATAGTGCCTCTGGGTGTGTTGGGGGCGGCAGTGGGCTTGCTGGCGCGTGATATGGACAACAATCTGTACACCCAGGTCGGTCTTATACTCCTGGTGGGTTTATCGGCTAAAAACGCAATACTCCTGGTGGAGTTCGCCCGTGAGGCCAGGGCCCACGGCGCCGGTTACCTCGAGGCGGCAATCGAGGGATCAAGGCTCCGTTTCCGGCCAATATTGATGACTTCATTTTCTTTCATACTAGGGGTGTTACCGCTTGTCGTGGCCACAGGCGCTGGAGCGGCGAGCAGGCAATCCATGGGAACAGCGGTTTTCGCAGGCATGCTGGGCGTAACCATACTTGGTGTATTCTTCACGCCTGTCATGTACGTGCTGATGCAAAAACTGAAAAGGGGCCAAAACGGCTAATAGCCATGATTGGTTGACAAAGCTGCGCTACAATTGGGCTCCGTTCCGGTCCAGGATTACCCGGGCAATTTTCTCACCGACATTGTCGCCGAGGGTTTTGATGAGGGCTGACGGCTTCTTGTAAGAGCCGGACATTATCTCACCGATGTTTTTCGTGATCATGTCAATGTCGAGCCCGACCAGGGTACATGCGCCTTCATCAATGTATATCGGGCGTTCGGTGTTTTCACGGGCAACAAGACAAGGAATGTCGAGGAAACTCGCCTCGCCCTGGATGGACCCTGAGTCCGAAAGCACAAAGCGGGCGTCCGAAAGCAGCGACAGGAACTCAAGATATGGTTCGGGCTTGATAAGCCTGACGTGGCCAAGTTTTTCCATCATTGAGGACAGGCCAAACGTGCTGATCTTGTTCACAGTCCGGGGATGAGCGGGAAAAATGGTCGGAATGGGTATGCCGGCAAGTATTTCGAGCACTCTCTTCAGGCTCTCCGGATCATCCACATTTGACGGCCTGTGAATGGTGACCAGAGCGAATTCACCCTTGCCCAGCCCGAAGTCGGCGGCTCTTTTTCTGGGTTCGACATAAGGCCAGAACATCTGAAGCGTTTCCAGCATGATGTCTCCCACGAGATGCGCACGGCTCATGTCTATGCCTTCACGTTCCAGATTTTTCATTCCAGATGGTTCAGATACGAACAGCAGATTTGAGAGGCCATCGGTGAGGCGCCGGTTCAATTCTTCCGGCATGCTCTCATCGAATGATCTAAGTCCGGATTCCACGTGAGCTACCGGAATGAAGAGCTTTCTTGCCACAAGGGCCGTGGCTATCGTCGAGTTCACATCTCCCACCACAATTACCAGATCGGGACGTTCCGCCAGGCAGACTTTCTCAAATTCAATCATTATCTTCCCGGTCATTTCGCCATGCCCACCTGAGCCCACACCGAGATGATAATGAGGTTTGGAAAGTTGCAGTTGCTCAAAAAACACGTCGCTCATCAGAGGGTCATAATGCTGACCGGTGTGAACTATGAACATTTCCAGGGAGGGGTATTTCCTGAAAGCCCGGGCTAAGGGAGCCACCTTCATGAAGTTTGGTCTGGCCCCTACAATACTGTATATCTTCATTGGGAATAGCCTTTCTGATGAGACGGAGCCCGAGTTTCGCAGGGCTCTGTAAAGAACGAAAGAACCTGCGACAAATTAAATCAAACGTCAGGAGAATGCTGGTGGGAGTACATGTCCAGAATGGCCTCAAGCTTGTGCATTTTTTGGGAGCCAAGTTTGAGTTTTCCCAGAATGGCTGCTCCCAGGGTTGCCGATTCACGAGTGATAATCCGGGAATATCTTGGCGCAACCTCTATCCTCTCAGATATCGGCATTTTCACGTATCCCATGGATTCCTTGAACCTGTTGAGTGATGGCTTGTCGCCGTAAATGCTTCTCAGCCCATACGAAACATGGTTTATGTCAGGCCTTTTCATGACCTGTTCGGTAGACACGAACATCAGGGCGTTCATCACCTGGTATTTCAGGAGGTCTTTCACGTTAAATAGCACATCGCCGTAAAAGCCTCCCCTGTAAGTGAAATCAATCCTGAAAGCCCCGACCCTGGGGCCCACAAAGGCGGCCCAGCACTCGAATATCGGATTATCGACCGCCGCCTCAATGCTCTGCATCCATTCCTTCAGGATGCTGTCGTTGAATTGCCTGCCCTGTCTGATGTGTGTGTCCGCGATTATTTCAGGCGCCACCGGGAGTATCTCCTGTATGGGGATTCTCTCAACCTGACATTTCTTGAGCGCCCTGATCGTCTCTTTCCTGACATGGTGTGTCAAGGAATCCAGTCCGTACCGCTTGTCTGAAACTACATAAAGATAGCTAGAATAGCCAGGCATTTCAGGGAGAACAGGGTATTTGAGGAACACGGCTCCAGAAGCCCACAGAGCCCTTTTTTCTTCAGCGCCCACCGAAATTGGGCCACTGCACGGGAGATTAATATATATCTTGGAGCCCGTTGAATACCACAATCTATCGCCAGTGGAAACAAATGGCACGCCTGTTTCGGCAAAATATTTCTTCAAATTTGATTCCTGGCACAACTTTGAGGCTAACTCATTACAGCATTCAGCGTTAATGCCCATAAATATATAGCCGTCCTTTTAAGTATTTAATTACAATAGTTGGCGCTTGAAAATAATTCTGTTCAAATCCCCATGAGCCCGTATGCTGCCATGGAAAGTGGCCCTATCGTGGCATGACTATATTAGTTGCAATTCTCGTATGCTCCAATATCCGGAGCTTTGCCGCAAGGACGTCTGACGCCATCCCTGTCAGATGATGCCTCTTTTATTTCCACGCCAGCGTCAATGAGCGGTGATCCTTTCTTTAATCTGAAATCTAACTTGTCCGGCGCTGAAAATTCCGGATTTTTCCCCCGGAACCTGACTGTTTCATGACTCGATCCAAGGTTTTCGTCAAGCATTCCTTTGAGGTTTTCCCTGGTAAGCCTGAGATCCTGACGGGTTTGAAACCATGCGTTGTCCTTCGTCTCCACTCCGGAATTTTTTGGTATTGGGCTTATGAACAGGTATTCAGCAAAGATATTATTGATGAAACGATTTTGCTCTTCGGCGGAGAGCGGTTCCGAGGGTTGAAGAACCTTGAGCGGAGTGGGGCATTTCCAGACCGTGTTGTGAACGACCAGGTTCGCCTTTGACTGGGTCGGGGCGCCCTCATAGCTATGCCCGACAACAAAAGCGCCAATATTTCCCTGACGCTTGTCCGAGCCCGTGTCAGCGATTATGTTGTTCGCCACCAGATTGCCTGATGAGCCAAAAAATCCGACGCCGCAGTGGCTGTTCCCGTTAATGATATTGTTGTCAATCGTGTTGGAGTGTGATCTCCCTTCAAGGTAAACCCCACATCCGAATCCGGTCTCCGGATGTCCGTTACGGGAAAATTCGTTAAGTCTCACCATGCACGAGTTGGCAGTTTTATCCGGTCCTATCAGCAGGCCGGCCCCTCCGTATCCGCTGCTGCCGAACAGTTCATTTTCTGTGCAGATGTTCTTCTCGAACTTGACCCTGGCTCCGTTTATCTGGCATCCATGAACGAGGTTTTTCTGGAACACGCAGTTTTGGACCACCCAGTCATCTCCGCATGCGAAAATACCGGCCTGGTGGTTCAGTCTTATGTTGAGATTTTCCAGGAGCCAGTGGGTGTTATCGAAAGGTTTGGTCACCTCCGACGATATTCCATACGTTCCATATTTTTCGATGGTCATGTTGCGCATGGTTATCCAGCTCTTGGCGGTTCCCCCCCATCGATCTCCGGAGTTAAACGCAAAATCCAGCTCATAAACTTCCACCTTGTGATCCGTATTCGGATTGGCGTCGTTCGCAAGCCTGATAAGGTATATTCCCAGAGGATCAACGAAGAACGATCCAGGAGGCAGGTTGGTTGGTTTGTCCACCTTTTTCAGCATGTGTTTTTCATCAACCAGTACGAAGGCATTGACCAACGTAATGGGCTTGAGACCACGGCGAACCCATGCGTTTCCCTGCTGTCGCCAGTCCTTGAGCGCAACGCTTCCCTGAAGGATCACTTTATCCCGGTGGACTCCCTCATAAACGATTGGAGCTTCTTTGGAACCTGATACTCCTCCCATAACCTGCTCATGATAGATCCCGGGATGGATCACGGCCCTGTCTCCGGGTTTAAGAACCCTGGACGCCTGGGTTATTGTTTTAAAAGGTTTTTCACGGGAACCTGGTGAGTCATCTGAACCATTCACGCAGTCCACATGATATTCCCAGGCAAGGGTGGGAACTGCCCACGCCAGTAATAAAGCCAGAAAGAAAATTGAAACTGCTGTTCTCGATCTCACTCCCTGGAAATATTTTTTAAACGTATCAATTTCTGTTTTCATGGCGTGAACCCTTTAATCTCGAATTAAATGGCGCCCATTAGAAATTTTGGGCCGAAATGTCTGTCCTTACAATTTCACGGCCTGGATCAGCGAGCGTGTAATTACAAGGTCATCCTCAGTAAGGTAGCTGAAGTCGCTATTCACATTGCTCCTGACTATTCCCGAATAATCATAGGTAGGGATGTCGGTGGTTATTTGAAAGCCGTTTCTTTTTATCAAGTCCACATGAACGGAATGTGGGGCCCTGTTGTGGAGATAAGGGCGGTTGCCCTGCATGAGGCGCCAGAGCAAACGCGAGCATGCCCAGTGTCCATTCCATTCTTTCGTCATGCCGTAATTACTGAAATCCACGAAATGAGACATCCAGGCTCCGGGTTTCAGCCATCCGGCGAAACACGAGTATACTTCGGGTAAGTTCTGAACTACCTGGAGGACCACGGTAGACATTAACATATCAACAGAATCAGGTTCCAGCATGCCCTGGCCATTGAAGGGATACATGTAAACGAATCTGATCTTTTCGTTAGTTCCAGAGTCTCCCTCCTCGAGACACCTCACAAGGGACTGCCTTATCAGTTTGACGCGGGATTCATCAAGATTTTCATCCAGTATGCGATCAGTAAGGATGTGACCAGGAAAACGGTCCAGAGTTTTTCTGGTTCCTCTCTCCTCAGTAGGGTCTTCTTTTGCCCTGAAAAACTCCACGAGTTGGTCTAACGCTTCGATGTTGATGTCCAACCTGGCGTGAGGTAATTCATCGATCGCATAATATACTTCGGCTCCGCATAGTAGGGCTGCGAGGCCTACCCCAAAAGAAGTTCCCGGGCCAAGTTCCGCAACAACCTTCGGGAAAGGATTCATTCCCGTCTTATGCGCCTGGTTTATGTGCGCCAGGTAGGTTGAATAGCAATAAGAGGCTGAAATTGAATGAGTCACATCGGAATATTTCATTATCCCGGGGACATAACTGATCACTCCCTTGGCCAGTGTTTCAACCTCAGGAGGAAGCATTGAAAGAAGTTCACGAAACCTTTTTTCTAATGTTTTCAATCTGGACTCTCTCGTTCAGACCAAATGTGGTCATCATCCTTAAATAATTATTCTTCCATGAACAGACTTTTTTCAAATGCCGTCAGAGCCACCCGCCGGGAGTAATTCCAGCATTCATACAAACATCGATGAATTTGCCTATTGAGCCGATGTCCTCCTGCATCTGGTTCCAAAGAAGATTCATGTCAGGCTTCTTAAAGACTAATTTTCGGAACAGTTCTCTCCAGATATTCTCAATTCTTCGACTATGAGTGACGCAAGGCGTTGATTCCACAACTCGGTCGGATGTCCATCATTGGTGATGACAAATCCTTCTCCCTGGAATTCCTGCCTCGAACTGAAATCGAGAATCGATATACCGGCTTTTCTTAAAAGCGCGGCCACGGCCTGATCCGTGTCATCCACTCCCGGCAAAAGCATGAAGTAGGCTCTTGAGTCAGGGAACTTAATATTAAACAGTTTGAACGATTCTTCAATGATGCGCGCAGTAAGCTCTATATCTTTTTCCGAAAATTTTCTGGGTAATCCGTAGCGTCGGAAGAAAATGTCCAGCAGTCTCACATGGGAGATTGCTGAGTAAATAGCTGACCTCAAAGGTCTTCCGGTCTGGAAGTTTCCGTCACGAGCCAGGTTTTGTTCTTTGTCCAGATAGTAGAAAGGAAAATCTTTTGCCCAATTTGTGGAAGCATAATAGGTCCCGATGGCTCGGGCAACATGGGCCGGTCCATAGATCATGATGCCCCTGTGCTGTTTGATCTGTTTTGCAAAATTGGGATCCTGGAGTCTCAAAAGCATCTGTTGAGGGCCATATCCTGAATAACCATAGTTGTATGTGGCATAGCACGGCGCAAGATGACCAACATGATATGGAAGAGTCTGGTTGTCCTGAAGACCTTCCCCAAATGTAAATGAACAACCGAAAAAAATGAGGAATCTGTCGGAGACCGGTGTCTTGTTCATCGGGGTAATTCTTCTGGCGAACTCATCAGTTGAGTAGGTGACCGAGTATATTAACTTGCCATCCAGTCCCTGCTTGACTGCCGGCGCCACTGCATTCGGTCTGGGTTTGTAACCGTAGTCCGAATCCGGCAAATTGAAACCTTGGGGGCAGCCGCGAAGGACTCCACACTTTTCAAATGGATAAAGAAAACGGGCGCCAAGTTCCAGAGCGCAGAGAACCAACAGGATGATCAACATCCACATGAAAAGGACGGGAGCTGAAAAAAAATGTCTTGGAATTCTTTTCATGAATCCAGGCTTATTCAAGAGGTGGGGGAAATCAAACTCCCTAAATCGCGAGTTCACGCATGTATAATGGCACAGTTCGAAAAAAAATTATAAACAAAAATCTCACCTGCGCCACATTCATCAAGTCAACTTGGGCCCCTAAAATGCTTGAATAAATGCTGTCAGGCGTTAGAGAAGTGACATGGACGTAAAATTCTGATATCTGTCATTTTATCCGGTTTTCTCGTTTTCCTGGAAAAAGGCTACACAAGGTCGGATTAAGGAGATCTGAATGAGGCAGTTACTACAAAACATGCGAAACGGTTCTGTGACGCTGACCGAGGTTCCCTGCCCGAGTGAGAGACCCGGTAGACTGTTGATCAGGACTACAGCAAGCCTTGTGTCCTCGGGAACCGAGAGGATGCTCCTGGATTTCGCCAGGGCAGGTTTTTTGCAAAAGGCACGCAAACAGCCGGACAAGGTGAGAATGGTCCTGGATAAGATCAGGACCGATGGGTTGGTCCCCACAATCGAGACTGTGCGCAACAAACTCGAGCAACCCATGGAGATGGGGTATTGCAATGTGGGCAGCGTTCTGGCCGCCGGTCGTGGAGTCACAGGATACCAGGAAGGTGACCGTGTCGCTTCGAACGGGAAACATGCCGAGGTCGTAAGTGTGCCTGTGAACCTGTGCGCCAGAATTCCAGACGCAGTCACAGACGAAGAGGCCGCTTTCACTGTCCTGAGTTCAATAGCGTTACAGGGGATAAGACTCGCGCAACCGACTCTCGGCGAACTAGTCGTTGTGACAGGTCTCGGGCTGATCGGCCTGCTTACCGTCCAGCTTCTCAAGGCCAATGGATGCCATGTGCTGGGAATTGACCTGGATGAACAGAAACTGGCCCTTGCCGAAGGGTTTGGCGCACGGACCATCAACTTGAGCAACGGTGAGGACCCGGTAGCGTCCAGCCTTGCCTACTCAAGAGGCCGGGGAGTCGATGCCGTGATTGTGACGGCCGCCACCCGGAGCAATGAGCCTATCCATCAGGCCGCCTTGATGTGCAGGAAAAAAGGCAGGATTGTCCTGGTTGGGGTTACAGGCCTGGAATTGTCGAGGGACGATTTTTACGAGAAGGAGCTTTCCTTCCAGGTTTCGTGTTCTTACGGTCCGG
Organism: uncultured Desulfomonile sp.; assembly: GCA_964401595.1. Taxonomy (GTDB): domain Bacteria; phylum Desulfobacterota; class Desulfomonilia; order Desulfomonilales; family Desulfomonilaceae; genus CAITZA01. The sequence goes on along the minus strand of CAYNZA010000020.1, from coordinate 6,538 downwards.
GACGCTACGATCCGAACTACGAAGACAAGGGGAACGACTATCCCATAGGTTACGTCAGATGGACTGAACAGCGTAACATGGAGGCGGCGCTGGACTTGATGGCTGAAGGTCGCCTGAACGTCAAGCCTCTGATCTCTCACCGGTTCTCAATAGATGACGCTCCGGCGGCTTACGAAGTAGTAACTGGGAAAGAGCCTTCTCTTGGCATCCTGCTGCGTTACCATGATCAGGCTCAGGAATCCGATGACAATCTTCGCAAGTCCTCTGTGGTGATAACGCAATCTGCGCCTCCTGCAACGGGCGCAAAAGCTTGCGTGGCCTTTATAGGAGCAGGTAATTACGCCTCGTCCATACTCATACCGGCCTTCAGAAACGCCGGCGCCCGACTCAAGACTGTTTCTTCGGCTCAGGGTCTCTCCGGTGTGCTTGCCGCCAAGAAATACGGTATAGAACAGACCACGACGAACACTGCGCAATTGTTTGAAGATCCAGAGATTAACACTATTGTTATAGCTACACGCCACAACACTCATGCCGGATTTGTAATAAAGGCCCTGGAGTCCGGCAAGAACGTCTTCGTGGAAAAGCCCTTATGCCTGACCCTCGAAGAACTTGCCCGGATAGAACAAGTCTACCAACTCAATATAAACAATGGCGCCCCAAACCTCGTAATGGTGGGCTACAATCGTCGATTCTCGCCCCAGATTCAGAAGATCAGCGAACTGCTTAAGGGAGTCAACTCACCCAAAGCCTTCATCATGACAGTCAACGCCGGTCACATACCGGTAGACCACTGGACGCAGGATCCGTTGGCAGGAGGCGGACGCATAATAGGGGAGGGCTGTCATTTTATAGACCTCCTGAGATTCCTGTCCCGGAGTTCGGTCTCATCATGGCGTGTCTCATCAATGAAGGCCCCTACCAGGGATACCGTAAGCATTGAACTGCAGTTTAGTGACGGTTCCATCGGGACAGTTCATTATTTTGCCAACGGCTCGAAGCAGTTTCCAAAGGAGCGACTGGAGGTGTTCTGCGAGGGTCGGGTTCTTCAGCTAGACAACTTCAGAAAAATGAGCGCCTACGGATGGCCGGGCTTCAATAAAATGAACCTTTGGCGTCAGGACAAGGGGCAGAACTTCTGTGTGAGTTCATTTATCAAGGGCATAGAAAGCGGAGGTCATGCGCCGATTGCCTTTGAGGAAATTGTCGAGGGAACCAGGATCAGCATCATGGCCCAAAGGCAGGATTCACTTTCATAAAGAAAAAATGGCGTCTATCAAACAGGTCTTTTGAGTAGTTTTGTTAACAGTTTCTTGTAGATGGCGTACTGGTGTGACCAGTCGTTCACGCAGGCTTTCCGGTAAGCGTTGGAGACCAGACTGTCCCTGAACGATGGAGAGTCATGGATTTCAATTATGCGGGAGGCCAAACCGGTATGGTCCTCCGAGTCGTAAAAGGCTATCGCCTCCTCTCCATAAAGTTGTTCCAGGACGTCTAATCTCGTGGAAACCATCGGCAGCCTGGCCAGCGCCATTTCCGGAATTTTCAGGGAGAGGGCCCAGTCCATATGACAGTTCCTGACCGCAGGGTAAATGCCGACATCAGCGGACGCCATTATTCCGGGCATCTCCTCTATGGGCGCCGGGTCCACCACATGCATCAAGTCATCAACGCCTAGTTTCCCGGCAAGCATCATGCAGTCATCCAACCCTTTCCCCTCTTCCCTGATCTTCGGTACAATCTTGAACCTGATGTTGGGGATTTTTTCTTTAAGGGTCGGAAGCGCCCGCACCATTGTCTCCAGCCCGTACCTTGTCGCTACGGTGCCCACATACAACACAGTGTAGTGATCCGGATCCCTTTTCAGCCTGGACACGATCACATCCGGAGCGAAGAGTCGAGAGTCCGGCATGTTCATGATTACCGTTATCTTATCGGGAGGTGTCCCGCGAAATATCAGTTGGCGCCTGAAGGATTCCAGGGCCGTGATGACATGAGTCGAGAATCTGCATGACGCCTGCTCAAGCAACCCCAAGGCCCTGATGAGCAAGTGATCAGGTCCCACATTCAGCTTTGACCGACCCAATTCCGGCATGGGGTCTCCGATGTGCAACAAAACCGGTTTGCCGGCCAGCCTCTGTATAAGAGCGGTAAAGACCAGAAAATCAGGCATGTTATGAACATGAATCACATCATACCTGTTTTCTCTGTCGAGCCTGTTGAGATGGTAGAACATAGCAAGCACGGTAGACGCCCAGTCCACAACGTGGCCGAGCCCTTCATGCCTTGTGCGGGTCTTGTTCAGGGTGTAGCACCGGATAAAAGGAGGCCGGCTTTGATCCGAACCATCATCCGATGCCAGACTGATGACATCAACATAATGCCCATCCTGCGCGAGCGAATCCGCAAGTCTTCTCACCCTCACATGACGCGCGAAAATGTTGTGCAGGAGCATCAATACCCGTAGCGGGCGAGGTTCAGATGAATCTGTAGACCCATTTGGGGATGTGTAGTTCACGTTTGTTCAGCACCATGCCCAGAATATTGGTCCTGGCCGATTTTGTCTTGTTTATGGCGAATTCAAGAACCTGCTGCTTGGTAGTGTTGGCTTCCACTACGATTATTGACCGATCCACCTGCTCACTGATTATTTTGGAGTCAACATAAGGGATCATCGGAGGTGAATCCACCACGATCAGGCGATACCTCTCCTTGAGTCTGGCCAAAACTGCGCCAAGATTCTCCAGTGACAACTCGATGGTGAGTTCTCTTGATGCCGTGCCTGCGCCGGAAGCCTTGATCGCTTGAATGTTCAGGATACCCGAGTGCTCAATATTGTCAAAGACGGTCTCTGGAGCCTGAAGGGCCGCGTTTAACGATTTCCCGGATGACAGCCCCAGAATCTCCATAAAACAGGGGTGCCGAAAATTCGCTTCAACCGCAATCACACTATTAATATCCCATAACTCAGATACGAACTTGGTAAAACCTAATGCGGTGGATGACACTCCCTCGGTAAGTCGGGAGGCCGTAATTTGCACCGCTACATTCCCAAGATCACTCTCAGGCTGGAATAGAGCCCAGTGGAGACGGCGAAACTCATCCGGATATGAATCCACAATTGTTTCGATGGTTTGTTGAGTCATTTCAATGAGATTATAGAATAAAGTGATAAATAAGTCCATCCAAAACTCCGGCGCATATATATAAGGTATTACTTTAATAAATTATGTTTTCTAATTGACTTTTTTAAAGTTTTAGGTATACAGTATAAAAAACGGAGAGGACGCTTAGTTAAAATAAATTTTACTACAAACATATATGAAGCCAGAAAGACTATTGATTAACACTTGGATCGTGTCAGATAAGTTGCTTCATTGAATGCGTATAAGACCAAAAGCCCCCTGAAAATGGCTCTGTGTAAGGGAATTGCCCTAGAGCCATACATACATTCCAGGAATGTGAGGAACGCGCCATGACGCGCTGGAAACCCAACCTAGCTCCTGTTGAAGAGGCATCCGAGCCAAAGCCGGAAGAAGCCAGGCTTTTAAAGATAGACAAGCCGGCTGAAGCGGTCTCGGGGTGGCAAGTGTCTACCGATGTCTCGGTCTCAGAAGAAAGCCCGGATCAAAAGCGACCGTGCGATACGGCGCCAAAGACACCCCAGACGCAACCAATATCACCCAGTCCGCACAATCCGCTTGATGACGCTTCCATAGATGACCTGGGAAGTTTTCTTGAATTAAGGTCTGATGAGCAATCCAAAGAGAGTGAAACGCCGGTAAAAGATGTCCAGCCCGCGCCTGCAGGAGCCCTGGCCCGTGTAAAACCTTACCTGAAATACGCGTTAGCCGGTGTGTTGTGTGTGGTGTTGGCGGTTGCGGCTTATACTGTTCACAGGATTTATTTCACTGACACTCAGGTTTCGGCCACTGTCTACATTCTCAACAACAATCAGCCTGTTCACGAGGAAGCCCTGAAAATCTCTGATCCAGCCTCCATGACAAACTTCGTCCAGAGATTTTTTATTACTACTCTGCTTGAAAGGGGTCTGTCCAGCAACACTGAAAACAGGTTCTCTTCCGCCTCGGCCATGCTTGACTGGTTCAGGAAAAGTCTGAAGATCGATCGGGATGTCAGTGAACACGCTGCGCGTATATCGTTCAACCTCACAGGTAGTGACCCAATGTTAATGAGCCGCCTGGTCGATGGCTATATCAGCTCCTACATAGAGTCCAAGGCTTCCATCGACGCCCAGACCCCGATAGTTGAAACCTCGATGACCCCCGGCTCCCCTCCTGCTGCCAACTTTACGGGCAAGAGCGCTTCGACTCCATTGTCCGAATCCGAATCCGTCTCCAGTAACCTGAAAGTTGTCGATGAGAAACTTCGCAAGCTGGATGAAACAGACCAGGAATATGTTTCGGCCCAGAGGCTCCTGAGCAAGGATCGGCTGATAGGGTCCTCGGACACCAATGTGTTCCGTGGCTTCATGCCGGAATCGGACCTGGCCAGCAACTCGGCCCTGGCAAAACTGCAGAGCAGGGTTGTGGAACTTGCCGTCCAGAAAAACGCTCTCCAGGTCAAGTTTGCGCCCTCCAGCAGGGAAGTGCAGGCGATAGAACAGGAGATACGGGGAATTCGAGAGGCGATGAGGCAGTATCTCACCGAGCAGCGACAGTTTGTTCAAGCCAGGAGAGGTGAGTTGTTGGCAGAGAGAGCCGAGGTCCTGCGTCAAAAGGCCCTGGTTTCCATTGAGAACGAAATAGCGGCCCCGCCTCAGGTTCAACAGTCTGTTCAGGGTTATCAGGTCAATCGAAGACCGGTTCAGGGAAATCTGCCAAGCGGGCGCTTCTGGTACGTTGGACAGGACGGGATGACAATCATCGCCGAGCCTACAACCCTCGGCAAGACTATGGCAGCCACTGCAGTCAACGGTTCAGGCGCACCCTACAGGCACGAAGCGCCCACACAGAACATGGGTTATGCCCCCGGTCCGGTCAATCAGTTCAACAACAATGGCCCTGTCAACCAGTCCGGAAATTATCCTTACTCGAACCAGACGAACAGCAACTATATGGTCAACCAAATGAACCCGGGCCAGAATTACGGGCCGCCGATAAACCAGTTTAATCAGCTCCAGCAGACTCCTCAACAATATAACATGCAGCAGACCCCAATCCATAACCAAGGCGCCGCATCTGCCCCTAAACCTGCTGATTACGGTCAACACTTCCGTTACAACGACGCCTGCGCACCGGCACGACCCCAAAACGCTACTCCGGTCACGACTCAGCCGCCGGCGCCAACGCCCCAATACCAGGCGCCGGTGAGTCACTACCCAAACCCGCTCCATTCCGGTGTTGGCCAAAGCCCATTGATGTCCAACGGATTAGGCTCAAAGTTCCATCAGCCTAATTCGCCCGTCAATCGCAGCCAGACGCAGACATTAAGAGGATCTTACTAATGAAAAGCGTCAATAACATCAACACGGACTGTAAATCCAAAGGGACTAGAATATCTGGTTCAGCATGGTTGAACCGAGTTGTCGCCATCGTGATCGTGACGCTAATTTTATTACCAGGCCTCATTATGGCCGACATGAGGGAAGAGCGCCCGGTTTGGACAATGGGATTTGAAGGTTTTTTCAGCAGTATCGATGGTCGCATGGGCTTTGACCAGCAGAACGCAGGTTACGGAACACTAAACGATCTTAGACAAGATTTAGGGTTACCATGGGACAATATTTCGTACCGGATAGTGGCGTCGCTCAGACCATTGCAGCATCATCTAGTTAGGGTTTACGGGAGCGTTCCAGAAACCTACCAGGGCGAAACTTTGTTGACACGGCAACTCAGGACCACCAGGTATCCATCTGCGGTGGTAGTGAATGCCCAGGTTACCAATGATCAGACTATAGCTTTTCAGCCTGGTGATCGCATCAAATCCATGTTGAAGACCGCAATGTTCGGTTTCGGCTATGACCTTGATTTTTTGCTGTGGCCGAATTGGATCGGTGGTTTCAACGGTGACCTAAGGTACATCGATTTAAGGGTTCAAATGTCGGGCACGGGCTACATATTGCCTGCCTATAATAACCAACAGATAGGTACTAACATACTTCCTAATACACTCGATGTGATCAGCATAGACGAGTTGGTGCCCTGTCTAGGTGCCCACAGCGAGGTCGTTTTTCCATTTAACTTCGGATGTGGCTCAGGTTCCAGTGCAGGCGCTTTCACCAGGCTGGTCTACGGCATGACCCCTAACTATCTGAATTATGTCGATGTGTCTGCAGGCTTGACGCTGAACATGGCGCCTTCCTGCCGCTTCACACTTAATTCCAGATTTGGCTATGAACACGAGAGCATATTCCATGACGCTCAGAACAGGAACGGACGTGTCATGGAATTGAAGCGTGACGGAATAATGTTCAGAGTGGAAGGTTTATTTTAAAAATTGACTCGAGGAACGCCTTTAAATAATGGCTTCGAGTTAGGAGTGACAGGGCAAATGATAACAGTAAGCGGTCACACAG